>DASZKF010000001.1:0-5559 GCA_035947355.1 Pyrinomonadaceae bacterium
CGCCGACGCTGAAACTTTCACGGGTCGATAGCGAAGGTCTTTCTACTGTCTACTCCTTCCTCCCTCCTTGCGAAAGCGAACCGCCGCGCTTTAAAAAATCCTCGTGCAAAAGTTGCCGATTGACGCACTCCTGCCGGCGGCGGCGGCGGCGCTCGGGCGCGGGCCGAGCCTCGTCATAGAGGCCCCGCCCGGCGCGGGCAAGACGACGCGCGTGCCGCCCTTCCTGCTCGACGCCGGGGCGGCCGGCGCGGGGGAGGTGTGGGTGCTTGAGCCGCGGCGGCTGGCCGCCCGCCTGTCGGCGCGCCGCGTGGCCGAGGAGCGCGGCGAGCGCCTGGGCGAGACGGTCGGTTATCAGGTGCGCTTTGAGGAGGTGGCCGGGCCGCGGACGCGGATCAGGTTCCTGACCGAGGGCGTGCTGACCCGGCGAATGCTTTCAGACCCGCTGCTGGAAAGGGTCGGCGTCGTCGTCCTCGACGAGTTCCACGAGCGCCACCTCCAGGCCGACCTCGCCCTCGCGCTGCTCAAGCGGCTGCAAGGTCGGGAGCGGCCCGACCTGAAGCTCGTCGCCATGTCGGCGACGCTCGACGCCGCGCCGCTCGCGCGCTACCTCGGCGACTGCCCCGTCCTGCGCTCCGAGGGCCGCCGCTTCGAGGTCGCGGTCGAACACCTCGCGCGCGAAGACGCGCGGCCCCTCGAAGCGCAGGTCGAGTCGGCCGTGCGCCGCCTCTCGGCCGAGGGCCTCGGGGGCGACGTGCTCGTCTTCCTGCCGGGCGCGGCCGCCATCCGCCGCGCGCAGGAGGCGTGCGCGCAGGTCGCGCGCGAGCAAGACCTGCTCGTCCTGCCGCTGCACGGCGAGCTGCCCGCCGATGAGCAGGACGCGGCCGTCCGCCCCGCCGACCGCCGCAAGCTGATCCTCTCGACCAACGTGGCCGAGACCTCCGTGACGATTGAGGGCGTGGCGGCCGTCGTGGATTCGGGGCTGGCGCGCGTCGCCGGCCACTCGCCCTGGTCGGGGCTGCCGGTCTTGCAGGTTTCGAGGGTCAGCCAGGCTTCGGCCGTGCAGCGGGCGGGCCGCGCCGGCCGCACGCGCGCCGGCCGCTGCCTGCGCCTCTACACAGCGCAGGACTTCGCCGCCAGGCCCGCGCACGAGACGCCCGAGGTGCGCCGCCTCGACCTCGCAGAGGCCGTGCTGGAGCTGCGCGCCGCGGGCGTCGGCGACCTCGGCGAGTTCGACTGGTACGAGGCCCCGACGACCGAAGCGCGCGCCGCCGCAGAGACCCTGCTCGCGCGGCTCGGCGCGCTCGACGCGGGCGGCGGGTTGACGCCGCTCGGCCGCCGCATGCTCCGCCTGCCGCTGCACCCTCGGCTCGCGCGCATCGTCGCCGAGGGCGAGGCGCGCGGCGTCGGGCGCGAGGCGTGCGTCGTCGCGGCGCTCGCGGCCGAGCGCGACATACGCGCCGGCGGCGAGATGTTCGCCGCGCGCGGCGAGCCGGCCGAGCAGCGGAGGAGGGAGCAGGAGAGAACCGCGCGCCACGGCTCGTCCGACCTGCTCGAACTCTTCGACCTCTTCGCCGAGGCTCGGCGCGGGCGTCTCGCGCCGGGGCTTCTGCGCGCGATGGGGCTGAACGTGAACGCCGTGCGCCACGTCGAGCGCGCGCGCAGGCAGTTGCAGAGCCTGGTCGAAGGCGGGCGCGGGACGGCCGGCGCCGAGTCCGCTGATGACCTCACGGCCGAGCGCGAGGAGGCTCTGCTCGTCGCGGTGCTCGCCGGCTACCCCGACCGCGTCGCGCGCCGCCGCGACCTCAAGGACGAGACGGCCGAGCTGCTCCTCTCTGTCGGTGGCACGGCGCGGCTCGCGCCCGAGAGCGTCGTACGCCGGGCCGAGTTTCTGGTCGCGGTCGAGGCCGAGGGCCGCAAACCGGCGGCGAGGGAGGCGGGCCGCGCGCGCGGCGCGCAGGCCGTCGTCCGGCTCGCCAGCGCCATCGAGCCGGACTGGCTGCTCGACCTCTTCAGCGACAGGCTCGAAGAGCGCACCGAAGCGCGCTGGAACGCGCAGGCCGAGCGCGCAGAGGTCTTCGGCCGGCTCGTCTACGACCAGCTCTTGATAGACGAGTGGAGGGCGCAGGGCGCCGCCGGCGAGGAGGCTTCGCGCGTGCTCGCCGCGGCGGCGCTCGACGCCGGGCCGCAAGCCTTCGTCGAGCGCGAGGCCCTGGAGCGCTTCCTCGCGCGCGCCGAGTTCGTGGCGCGCCTCTTCCCCGAAGCAAATTTCCCGGCGCTCGGCGAGGCGGAGGCGCGCGAGGCGCTGGCGGAGATGTGCGAGGGCCGGCGCTCCTTCGCCGAGCTGCGCGAGGCGGCGCGCGCCGGCGAGTTGTTTGAGTTGTTGCGCCGGCGCTTGAGCCCGGAGCAGTCGCGGCTGCTGGCGCAGATGGCCCCGGAGCGGGTCGCGCTGGCCGGCGGCCGGCAGGCCCGCGTCTCCTACGAGCCGGGGCGCGAGCCCTACGTCGCCTCGCGCTTGCAAGATTTTTTCGGGATGCACGAGGGGCCGCGGGTCGCGGGCGGGCGCGTGCCGCTCGTCCTCCACCTGCTCGCGCCGAACCGCCGGCCCGTGCAGGTGACGACCGACCTGGCCGGCTTCTGGGCGCGCCACTACCCGCGGGCTCGGCGCGAGCTGGGCCGGCGCTACCCGCGCCACGCGTGGCCCGAAGACCCTCTGCGAAAACCTCCGCGTGAGTGAACTCGTATAACAACGGCCGGGGTGCGCCCAGACTCTCCCAAGGCCGCCCCGGCGGCGCGCTCTTGAACGCCGGCACCGGTTCTGATTTATAATCAGGAGATTGATAATCCAATCCTGTTCACTCCAGAGGATCAGACAGCACATGCCAGAGTTACGAGGCAAACAAGCCACCGAAGACGTGAAGGAAGAGTGGAAGCGCGCCTACAGGTACTACCAGCAGGCGCCCGGCGTCCCGCACAACAAGAAGCTCGACCGCACCGAGCGCATCAACTTCGTCGCGCAGTCTATGAACCTGACACGCAAGCAGGCCAAGCGGCGCGTGAAGAACTACGAGGCGTGGCAGCGCAACATCAAGAAGGGCCTCGTCACCCCCTGACGGCCACCCCGCCCGAAGCACCCCGAGCAATCCTCCACCTCACAACTTGTTCGGATCACACCCGCGGTGGCGCCACACCCAGCACCGACCGTGCCGGCCGAGGTCTGCTTAACGGCGGCCGGGCGGCGACGGATTCGCCACCCGGCGTAGGTTGAGAGTAGCGGATCGTCGTTTCAACACAGAGGGCACGGAGGACACAGAGGGCACAGAGAAAATCATTCTTCTTCTCTGTGTTCTCCGTGTCCTCCGTGCCCTCTGTGTTAAATCCGGCCGCGCCCCCGACTCAACCCGCGAGGCCGCCACGGCTCTTGATTCAATCCGCCGCGGTTTCGCGCGTTAAGGGTCGGGCGGTAAACGGCCACCGGGTCAGACGCTCAAAAACCGGGACAACTCGACCGGGGGCCGCCGCGATTCATTCGGAAAGGACTCATCAAATGTACGCCAGACGTTTCCTCTACGTATCCCTCCTGCTGCTCTGCTCGGCCGCCTCGGCGAGCGCCGACATCAAGATCAAGGCCCGCAGCAGCTTCGGCGGCCAGCAAGGCCCCGAGACGACCACCTACATCAAGGGCAAGCGCCAGCGCTCCGAGATGCCCGGCCAGATGGCGACCCTCACCCAGTGCGACCTCGGCCGCACCGTCATGATGAACGGCACGACCAGGACCTACACGGTCACGCCCTTCGACGGCGGCGGGGCCGGCGCGCCGGCGGTCGAGGCCCCCTCCGGCGCGGGCGGCCCGGCGCGCAGGGGCGGCGTCGTCACGACCACGATGACGATGACCGACACCGGCGAGCGCAAGGAGATGTTCGGCTACACCGCCCGCCGCATCAAGACCTCGATGGTCACGGAGTCTTCGCCCGACGCCTGCAACCCGATGAAGTCGCGGATGGAGAGCGACGGCTGGTACATAGACCTCGACACCGGGTTCGACTGCTACGACAAGGGCTCGACCTCTTACGGCTCTTACAGCCAGCAGGGCGGCTGCCGCGACGCCTACCGCACCAAACAGGTCGGCACGGCCCGCCTCGGCTACCCCGTCCAGGTCACGACCACCATGTACGACAAGGCCGGCAAGCAGACCGGCACCTTCATGCAGGAGGTCGTCGAAATCTCGAAGGCCGTGCTCGACGCCGCGCTCTTCGACGTGCCCACGGACTACCGCCAGGTCAGGGACATGGCCGAGATGTACTCGGCCGCCCCGGCGGCGGGCGACGACAACAACGACGACGCGGAATCGTCCGAGCCGGGCGCGACGGATGACGACTCGCCCGCCGGCGACATCTCTTTGTGGCGGCCGTGGAGCAGGCCGCGCTGGTACGTCGTTAGTTGAGCGCGGGGGGCCTTTCATCTCAACACAGAGGCACAGAGGTCACACGGAGTTCACAGAGAAGAAGGTTGCTTTCTCCGTGGACTCTGTGTTTCTCTGTGCCCTCCGTGTTGTGATTGCCGCCCGGCGACGCGAAGTCCGATGAGAGGTTAAGACGATGACGAACATCCCACGGCCGCTGTTCATGCTGCTCGTGCTCCTCAGCCTGGCCCTCGTCGCGGCGCAGGCGCAGGTTGATTGGGAGATGACGACGCACGACCGCGGCCAGATTCGTTTCGCGCGGGGCCAAAGCTCCGCGGTCGTCCGGGGCCGCATCACGCGGGCCGACCGCGACCAGTACCTGATCCGCGCGCGCGCCGGGCAGGTGATGACCGTGCGGCTCGACGCGGCCGACGCGCGGATGGGCTTCGACGTGTACGTGACGACGGGGCTGGAGGCGCTGCCCGTGACCGCGGCCGACCGGTTGCAGCGCGAGTGGTCGGGCCGGCTCCCCGAGGGCGACGAGTATTACATCAACGTCCTCACGCCCGGCGCGGGCGGCCCTTACTCCTTCGAGGTGAAGATTGAGAACGCCGCGTCGAGGCCCGCGCCGCCGTCCGACGCGGCAAACTCCGCGTCGGTCGCGCGCGAGTTCCGGCCGCTGCTCGCGAAGCTCAGGCGGGGCGGCGTGCCCGTCCTGCTCCCCGACGACCTGCCGGCCTCCGTCCGCGAAGACGGGCTCTTCGTCGAAGGTGGCCCGAGCGCCGAAGGCTACGACGTAACGCTCGCGCTCGCGCCCGACTGCGGCGGCGCGAACGCCTGCACGGTCGGGTCGTTCAGCGCCCAGAGGGGCGGCGAGCTGGTCGAGGAGCTGGAACGGGTCGAGTTGGCGAACGGCGTCCGCGGCTCCTATAAGGGCTTGACCTGCGGCGCCTCTTGCAGCCCCGCCATGATCGAGTGGGTCTCCGAGGGAGTCCTCTACACCATCCAGCTCAAACTCAACGCCGGCGGCGACGCGGGCGACCGCCGGGAGATGATCCGCCTCGCCAACTCCTCCATCACCGCCGGCCCGCGGTAAAAAGTTTCGGGTTTCGGGTTTCGAGTTTCGAGTTAAAGAAACCCCGGACAGGGAAGTTGAGCGG
>DASZKF010000002.1:0-7559 GCA_035947355.1 Pyrinomonadaceae bacterium
GTCAACGCCCTCCCTCACGGTCGGGCTTCCGCACGGTTCTTCTACTGTCTACTTCGCAGTTCACTTCATCGGCTTGAGGTGGTCGTCGAGCCAGGCGATGACGTCGTCGAGGGGGGCGATGTGGTGAGGCTTGCCCTGCCAGACGCGCTTCATCGAGACCAGGAGGAAGATGGTTGAGGCGATCCAGAAGAGGCCCCCGCCGATGCCGCTGCCGGTGATGCCGCTGATGACGCCGAAGGCGAACGAGCCGGCGAGGATGGCGAGTTGCACGGCCAGCCCCTGCGCCGCGTGGAAGCGCGTGCGCGTCTCGTGGCGCGGCACGACGAGCATCCAGATGAGGCCGATCACCAGCCCGATGTAGAAGGGCGTGTAGGGGAGCGCGATGGCGACGTTCTCGGCCAGGCCGAGCTTCGCCACCTTGCGCGAGCGGTCGGCGCCCGGCGGCTGCGGGCTGTAGGGGGACGAGGGGCCTGGCGGGACGGCCGCGGCCGGCGGCTGGTGCGGCTCCGCGCCGACGCCGAAGGTGGTGAAGGGCTGCGGGCGCGGCGGGGCCTGATAGGCGGGCGGCACGAAGACGGACGGGTACGAGTCCGACAACTGCTCGTCGAAGCGGCGCGTCGGCTCTTCGAGGCCCGCCTCCCGGCCGAGCGGGACGGTCTGCTGCTCGCCCCCGACCCCGCTCGTCTGACCCGACATCTCCTCCGTCCGGCGCACGAAGTCCGGGTCGAGCGGGTCGGTGTCGTACTTGCTTCTCTTCTCCGGCATACCGCTTTCTACGAAACTCACGGCACGTGGGTTCACCACTCAAGTAGACAGTAGACAGTAGTCAGTAGACAGTAGAAAGACATTCGCTAGTATATCGTTCGGGTGTCAGCGTCAGCGGTCTTAACGCGGAGCGCTACTGACTACTGTCTACTGTCTACTGTCTACTGCTCTGTGATCCTGAACTCGGCGCGCTCCCAGCGCCCCTCTTTCTCGAAGATGCGGAAGGCGCGCGGGACGCCGCGGCCGCCCTCGTCGAGGCCGATTATGAAATAAACCGCCGACGGGTAAAAGGCAAGCCTGACGTCGGCCTGCGACGGCACGGGGTCGCGCGAGCGCGGGTGCGAGTGGTAGATGCCGACCAACTCCTCGCCGGCCGCGCGCATCCGCCGCTGCGCCGCGAATAGCTCTTCGGGCGCGGCCTCGTAGGCCGCCGCCGGGTCGCCCGCCACGTTGCGCAGCGGGTAGACGCTCGCCGCCACGCGCCCGCGCCCGCCCAGAAGCCCGCAGCACTCCTCCGGCGCGACGCGGCGCGCGTGCGCCGACATCTCCTCCCAAAGCCCGCGCCTGATCTCGAACATAAAAAACAGTCTGGAGTCTATAAGTCTCAAGTCGGAGACAGGTTCTTGGTTTTGACTCCAGACTTTAGACTCCAGATTCCAGACTTTTCCGGAGCGTGACGAGGGCGCCGAGGTGGTAGGCGTTGTGGTCGGCGACGAGCAGGGCTTCGCGCAGGACGGTCTGGCCGTCGCCGTGGGGGATGCGCGCGTAGAGGTCGGTCGAGGGGTCGGCGACGAGGTCTTGCACGGCGCGGAGGTCTCGGCGGAAGGCTTCGGCGCTCGCGCGCCAGTCGGCGGCGTCGGCCTCCCGCGCGGGGTCGGGCCAGTACCCTTCCGGCCACGGCGGCGAGACGTGCGCGGCGTCGCGGCTGAATTCGAGGATGTCCCACTGCGCGATGCGCATGTGTTCGAGCAACTGCCACGGCGTGTGCGGCGCGCCCGCGGGCCGCGCGTTGACGAGCGCCTCGGGGAAGTCCTTCACCGCCTCGTCGAAGCTGATGTGCGCCCCGCCGCCCCGCAGCAAGTAGAGCAGGTGTTCGCGCAGGGAGCGGTCTTTGTCTTCGTCATTCATAACGGTTCAAAGAAATAGCCACAGAGACACCGCAGACACAGAGAAGTAGAGGAAAAAGTGTTTGAGGGAGAGTTGGCGGGTGCAACCGACGACGCCGCGCGCCTGCCTTGCAAAGACGCGCGCCGTAATCCTCCGCCGCTCAACTCTCCCTCAAGCATAACCTCTTCTTCTGTTCTCTGTGTCTCTGTGGCTATTCTTCCTCCCTCAGTCTTCGACGATGCGGATGCGCAGCTCGTCGAGCTGGTGCGGGTCTATCTCGCCGGGGGCGTCTATCATGAGGTCGGCGGCCGAGGCGGTCTTGGGGAAGGCCATCAGGTCGCGGATGTTCTCGATGCCGGTCAGGGCCATCAGCATGCGCTCGATGCCGGCGGCGATGCCGCCGTGCGGCGGCGTGCCGTACTCCAACGCGTCGAGGAAGAAGCCGAAGCGCTCGCGCGCCTTCTCCTCCGTCAGCCCGAGCGCCTTGAAGACGAGCCGCTGCACGTCGCGCCGGTGAATACGTATCGAGCCGCCCGCGATCTCGACGCCGTTGACGACCGCGTCGTAAGCCTTGGCGCGGACGCGGCCGAGCAGTTCGGTCTCGCCGCCCTCGACGGCGCGCTCGAAGAGCGGCAGGTCTTCGTCCAGCGGCGAGGTGAACGGGTGGTGCATGGCGTAGAAGCGGCCGTCGTCCTCGTGGTACTCGAACATCGGGAACTGCGTCACCCAGAGCGGCGCGTAGGCGTCTGGGGGGATCAGCTTCTCGCGCCGCGCGACCTCGACGCGCAGCGCGCCTAAAGAAGCGGCCACCGTCTTCGCGCCGCCGGCGACGATGAGCACGGCGTCATTCTTCTCGGCCCCGGCCGCCTCGGCCAGGCGCGCGACCGCCTCCTCGCCCATCGCCTTCAGCAGAGAGGAGTGCAGCCCGCCGTCCGTCTTGACCCACGCGAGCGCGCCCGCGCCGTAGCGGCGGACGAACTCCTGCAACTCGTCGAGCGCCTTGCGCGAGAGGTGCGCGCCGCCCGGCACGACCAGCCCCTTCACCTGGCCGCCCTTCTCCAGCGCCGCGGCGAACGGGGCGAACGTCGTACCTTCGAGCGCCTGCCCGAGGTCTCGCAGCTCCAGCCCGAAGCGGAGGTCGGGCTTGTCGCTGCCGTAGCGGCGCATCGCCTCGGCGTAGGTCATGCGCGGGAAGGGCACGGGCAGGTCGGCCCTGACGAGGCGGAAGACGCGCGACACGAGGCGCTCGATCAGGCGGTAGACCTGCTCGGCCGAGGCGAAGCTGAACTCGACGTCGAGCTGCGTGAACTCGGGCTGGCGGTCGGCCCGCAGGTCTTCGTCGCGGAAGCAGCGCGCGATCTGGTAGTAGCGGTCGAGGCCGGCGATCATGCAAATCTGTTTGAAGATTTGCGGCGACTGCGGCAGGGCGTAGAACTTGCCGGGGTAGAGGCGCGACGGCACGACGTAGTCGCGCGCGCCCTCGGGCGTGGACTTAATCAGGATCGGCGTCTCGATCTCGGTAAAGCCCTGCTCGTTCATGTACGAGCGGATCTCCGTCACCATCCGGTGGCGCAGCCGCAGGTTGTTTTGCAGGTAGGGGCGGCGCAGGTCGAGGTAGCGGTACTTGAGGCGCACGTCCTCGGCCGCGAGCTTGTCGGGCGGGGCGTCGAGCTGGAAGGGCGGCGTGCGGGCCTCGTTGAGGACGAGGATTTCGCGGGCCTGCACCTCCACCTCGCCGGTCGAGAGCTTCGGGTTGCGCGCGGCCTCGGCGCGCGGGACGACCTCGCCGCGGACGGCGATGACGTACTCGCCGCGCACCTCCTTGGCGCGCGCGTGCGCCTCGGGCGCGGTCTCCGAGTTGAAGACGACCTGCGTCAGCCCGTCGCGGTCGCGCAGGTCAACGAAGGTCAGCGGCCCGAAGTCGCGCCGCACCGCCACCCAGCCCATCAGCACGACGGTCTTGCCGGCGTCCTCCGCCCGCAACTGACCGCACGAGTGCGTGCGCTCCAAGTCACCCAGATTATCCAGAACAGCCATGAAGACCTCTCAGTGCCGGATAAAAATTTACCTGCCTGCTTACGATTCTTTATTAGCTTCCAGCCGGTTTTTTAGAAATGCAAGCTCGAAGCGTTCTTTATGGCCGTAGAGTCTCTCATAGAGCGCGGCCGCCGCCTCCCCGCGGCCGACTGTCTGCTGCTCGCCGGTCTGCATGTTCTTCAAAGCGACCTCGCCGCGCGCGCGCTCATCGTCGCCGATGACGACGACGAAGGGCACGCCCCGCGAGGAGGCGTACTTGAACTGCTTGCCGAGCTTGTCGGCCTCCGGGTACACGTCCACGCGCAGCGCGGGTGCGGCGCGGCGCAGCTCCGAGGCGAAGGCGAGTGAGTCCGCGGCCGACTCCTCGTCCCAGATCGTCACCAGCACGTCGGCCGCCGTCCGCTCGACCTCTTCGGGGAACATCCCGCGCTCGGCCATCACGACGATGATCCGCTCAAGCCCCAGAGAGAAGCCGCAGGCCGGCACCTCGCGCCCCGAGAACATTCCGACGAGGTTGTCATAGCGGCCGCCGCCGCCCAGAGAGCCGGCGAGGTCGGGCACGCTGATCTCCATGATCGCGCCCGTGTAGTAGGAGAGGCCGCGCGCGAGGCTCGGGTCAATTTTAATTCGGTCTTGAATCCCGTAGGCGGCGGCGTACTCGATGACGCGGCGCAGCTCGTCCACGCCGCGGGAGCCGCGCTCGTGGTCGCCGATGAACTCGACGAGGCGGCCGAGCGCCGCGCGGTTGTAGGCTTCCGTCGCCGAGGCTTCGCCCGCCCCGCCCGCGACGAACTCGGCGGCGTGTTCGAGCGCCGGCAGGTTCTCGAAGAAGCCGAGCAGCTCCTCGCCGCTCTCGGCCACGATGCCGCGCCCGGCCAACTCGCGCGCGACGCCCTCGCGGCCGATCTTGTCGAGCTTGTCGAGCGCGACGAGCGCGTCGGCGTGCCTGTCCTCGCCGATGCCGGCCGCGTCGAGGACGCCGGCCAGAACCTGCCGGTGGTTGAGGCGGATGGTGAAGTCGTGAAAGCCGAGTCGCGTGAGCGCGTCGGCCGCGGCCGCGCACAGTTCGGCCTCGACTAACGGCGATTTCGTACCCGTCACGTCCACGTCGCACTGGTAGAACTCGCGGAAGCGGCCGCGAGCGGGGCGGTCGGCGCGCCAGACGGGCTGAATCTGGTAGCGCTTGAAAAACTTCGGGAGCTTGTCGCCATACTCGGCGACGACGCGCGCGAGCGGCACGGTCAGGTCGTAGCGGAGCGCGAGGTCGGCCTCGCCCGTCCGCTCGTGCTCGCCGCGCTTGAGGATTTTGAAGATGAGCTGGTTGCCCTCCTCGCCGTACTTCCCCAGCAGCGTCTCGATGTTCTCGGCGGCCGGCGTCTCCAGCGGCTCGAACCCGTAGCGCTCGTACGTCTCCTTGATGACGCGAATCACGTACTCGCGCCGCCGCACGTCCGCCGGCAGAAAGTCGCGCATCCCGCGCGCCGGTTGAGTCTTAGCAGGCATACAATAGTAGACAGTAGTCAGTAGTCAGTAGAAAACCTTCGCCATTGATTCTTGAGTTTATCAGCGTCAGCGGCCGCGGCGCGCTACTGGCTACTGACTACTGTCTACTGACTACTTCACCTAAAGATCGAATAGCCGACGTAGAAGAGGTTCGCGTCGAAGCCGGGGTTGAGCTGGGCGCGGTAGCCGTTCGAGACGTGGTGGTAGCGGTAGCCGAGCGTCCACGCGCGGCGCGCGCCGGTCTTCATCTGGAGGCCGCCGCCGAAGTCGGCCGTGAAGTTGAACTGCGCGCCCCCCTCGAGCGGCACGCGCTCGGCGAAGTAGACGAAGCCGCCGCTGGCCTGCGCGAAGGGCTGGACGCGCTCGCGCCGGCGGAAGTTCAACTGGAAGCCGACCGGCGAGAGCCCCGCCCCCGTGATGTTGCGCCGCACGCGCCGCGCGACGAGGCCCGACGGCGGCAGCGGCTCAGGCACCTCCGAACGGTACGAGAGGGCGGCTATCGGAACGGCGTCGAGCGTGTACTTCAGCGCGAGGTTGTCGCCGCGCGCGAGCACCCTCGCGTAGCGCAAGCCGAGCAGCGCTACCCGCGCGTCCTCGGCCCGGCCGATGAGGGTCGGCGAGTCCCAGGAGCCGCCGCCCCAGACGCCGAACTCGTTGGCCGCGCGCTCCAGGCCGAAGACGCCGGCCTGCGCCCCGGCCGCCCCGGACTCTTCGACTCCCCCGCCGCTCACGCCTGCGGCCCGGCGCGGCTGCGCCCGCGCGGCGGCCGCCAACGACGCGACCCAGAGCAGGACGAGGGCGACTCTGCCGATCCTTCCCATCCCCTTCGGGCCTTCCCGGCCTACTCGGCCGGCGCGTCCGCGAGGCCGTACTCCTCCCGGTAGGCGCGCGTGTACTCGACGTAGTTCTGCCAGAAGAGGTCGAGCTGCGCGGCCTCCTCGCCGCTGAGCGTGCGCTTGACGCGCGCCGGCACGCCCATCACGAGCGAGCGCGGCGGGATGATCGTGCCCGGCGCGACGAGCGAGCCGGCCGCGACCAGCGACCGCTCGCCGACGCGCGCGCCGTCCATCACGATCGAGCCGATGCCGACCAGGCAGCCGCGCTCGACGTGGCAGCCGTGGAGCGTGACGTTGTGGCCGACCGTGACCTCGTCTTCGAGGACGGTGGCGTGCGTCCCGTTCGTGACGTGGACGACCGTCCCGTCCTGGATGTTGGTGCGCGCGCCGACGCGGACGTGGAAGACGTCGCCGCGCACGACCGCCCCGAACCAGACGGACGACTGCGGGCCGATGACCACGTCACCGATGACCTGCGCCGTGTCCTCGACGAACGCGCTCGGGTGAACCTGCGGGTGCTTGCCGCGAAAGGGTCGAATCATCTGCGTCCCGCCTGACGGGGCCGCCCCGCCCCGCCTCCGGCCTCCGGGTGAAAGCCGAAACGGTAGCACGCCCCGCGAGCGCCGGGCAAGCAACCCAAAAAAGAGTTTCGGGTTTCGAGTTTCGAGTTAAAAGCATTTTTGATTTTGGATTTTTGATTTGCGATTGAAAGAATTGGCCGACGCCGACTTCTTCAAATCAAAAATCTAAAATCGCAAATCAAAATCCATAAACCCGCAACCCGAAACCCGAAACCCGAAACTGTTCGGGGGCGTGCTACAATCGCGCGGCCGACGAGGAGATTCGAGAGAGTGCCGACCGAGACCCCGCCGCCTTACTTCCCGCAGAACCCTCTGTCGCCCGGCGACCGGAAGACCGCCCGGCGGCTGAGGCTCACGTTCTACGGCTGCGTTTCGCTGGCCGCGCTGGCGCTCCTGGCGGGCGTGGTCGGCATCATATACTTCGTCAGCTCGCTCTGGTAGACAGGCCGGCCTCGCCGAAACCGTGAGTTCAGCACCACCCCTTTCAAGATGTTGAGAAGCAAGACCCGACTCCCCGTCGCCGGCTCGGCGGCGTTGCTGCTCCTCCTCTTCTCCGGCCCCGCCCCGGCCCGCGCGCAGGACGGGGCCTGGGTGAGCGTCCGCTCGCGGAACTTCCTCGTCATCTCGGAGGCGGGCGAGGCCGGGGCGCGCGGCGCGGCCCGGCAGCTCGAACGCTACCGCGCCGCCTTCGCGCGCGTGCTGCCGCGCGAGCACTTCGAGCCTTCCGCGC
>DASZKF010000003.1:0-2617 GCA_035947355.1 Pyrinomonadaceae bacterium
GAGGCCGCGCGCCGCGAGCGCGAGGAGCGCGAGCGCCGCGAGCGTGAGCGCCGCGAGCGCGAGCGCAGGGCCGAGGAGCGCGCGCTCGACGAAGAGGAGGCCGAGGAGGTCGTCGCGAAGCCTTCGGCCACGCCCAAGGCCGGGCCGAAGTCCGTGAGGGTCAGCGTCAGCTTCGACGAGCAGGGGCGGGTCACGCAAGCCTCGGTCGCCGGCGCGACGCCCGGTGCCGAAGCCTACGGCTCGACCGCCGTCCGCATCGCCCGCGGCCGCCGCTTCCCCGCCGGCAAGGCCGGCTCGACCGTCGTCACCATCCCCGTCAACTGAAATTAGTTTCGGGTTTCGGGTTTCGAGTTCGCGGGCTTGAAGTTGAGCCTCCAACTCAGAGAGGCTTTTAACTCGAAACCCGAAACTCGCAACCCGAAACTTTTATGAGAGGAGTCACAGGCGATGAGACCTTCGAGGCCGGGCGTTCTCTTCTTACTCGTCTTCGTTCTTCTGGCGGGCGGCGCGCGGGGCGCGGGCGTCGGCAAGTTCGCGCCGGCGGGCGAGGGCTTCTCGGTCTCCTTCCCCGGACAGCCGCAGAAGGCCACGCGCAAGCAGCAGCTCGGCCCGCTCACGGTGACGATGTCCACCTACGGCCTCGACGCCGAGGGCGTCGGCTACTTCGTCGCGTGGGTCGGCGACATGCCGGCCGCGGCCATGCGCGAGCCGATGGTGGATGACATCTTCTACACGCGGCTGGAGCAGAACCTCCTCTTCTCGGCCAAGCTCGCGGGCCGCAGCGACCTTTCCGTCGCCGCCCAATCAGACATCACCCTCGGCGGCTTCACCGGCCGCCAGTACGTCTTCAACTCCTCGGCCGACCTCTGCGTCCTGCGGGCCTACAAGGCCGGGCTGCGCTTCTACGCCGTCGGCGTCTTCGGCCCCAAAGAGAAGTTCGACGCCCGCCAGGCCGTCAACTTCCTCGAATCCTTCGCGCTCACGCCGAAGTAGAAGGCGGAAGGCAGAAAGCAGAAGGCAGCAGGCTCCGCCTGACTGGCGCTCGCGGTGTAATCACCGACGCCCATCAGGCGGAGCCTGCTGCCTTCTGCTTTCTGCCTTCCGCCTTCTGCTTTATCTAATCCCGACGGTGCCGAGGACGAGCAGGAGGGCGCGCTTGAGGCCGAGGTCGCGGCCGCGCGGGTCGTACCACTCGTCGGTGGTGTGGGTGTGGCCGGCGGTGCCGCCGGCGCCGACGGTGACGGCCGGCAGGCCCAGGGAGATGGCGATGTTCGAGTCGGTCGAGGAGCAGTCGAGGTGCGCGGCCGCGCCGGCGGCGCGCGTCGCCTCGACGGCGAGTCGGATGAGCGGGTGTTCGGGCGGGGTCTGTCCGCCGGGGCGGTCGCCGATGAGTCTGACTTCGAGTTCGAGCGGCGGCGAGCCGGCGCGGCGCTCGGCGTTCTCGTCGTCGGCCGCCTCGCGCGCCGCGCGGCGGAAGTACGCGTCGAGGCGCGCCAGTTCCTCCGCAGACTCCGAGCGGAGGTCAACGTCCATCAGCGCCTCGCGCGGGATGACGTTGATGCCGGTGCCGCCCTCGACGCGGCCGACGTTGAAGGTCGTCCGGGGCCGGCGCGGCGCGGGGTAGGCGGCGAGGCGTGCGACGGCGCGGCCGAGCGCGTGGACGGGGTTCGGCGTGCCGAAGTCTCCCCAGGAGTGGCCGCCCGCTCCGCGGAAGCGTGTACGGTAGCGGCGCGAGGCGAGCGCCGCGTGCGTGATGCGCTCAAGGCCGGGGCCGTCAATGCTGATGAAGGCGTCGGCGCGGCCCGCCCAGGCGCCGCGGGTCAGGAGGTGCCGCACGCCGCGCAGGTCGCCCTCGCCCTCCTCGCCGACGGTCGCGACGAAGAGCAGCGAGCCCTCGGTCTCGATGCGGCACTCCCCGAGCGCGCGCGCCAGCGCGACGAGCGCCGCCAGCCCGCAGCCGTCGTCGGCGATGCCCGGCGCGCGCAGCCGCGGGCCGTCGAGCCTCACCGTGCAGTCAGTCCCCGCCGGGAAGACCGTGTCGAGGTGCGCGCTGACGACCAGGAGCGGCCGCTCGCTGGCCCCGCGCCGCAGCGCCACGCAGTTCCCGACCTCGTCAAGCTCGGCCCCCGCCAGCCCGCACGCGCGCAGCTTCTCGCGCAGGTACTCGGCGCGCGCGGCCTCGCCGAACGGCGGCGCCGGAATGGCGCAGACCTCCGCGTGCTCCTCGTTGATCCTCCCGGCCTCCGCCTCAAACAGCCGGAAGGCGCGCCGCACGCGCTCGTCGGCCAGGAGGTCGCGGACGACCTCGGCGGGCGCGGGCGTGGTGGCGGGAGAAAACATAAGTTTCGGGTTTCGGGTTTCGGGTTTCGAGTTCGTGCCGCGTGAGTTGAGAGGCACAAACTCGAAACTCGAAACCCGAAACTCGAAACCTATGTTTTCTCCCGCCGCCACGCCCGCGCCCGCCGAGGTCGTCCGCGACCTTCTGGCCGACGAGCGCGTGCGGCGCGCCTTCCGGCTGTTTGAGACGGAGGCCGAGAGGATCAACGAGGAGCATGCGGAGGTCTGCGCGGTTCCGGCGCCGCCGTTCGGCGAGGCCGCGCGCGCCGAGTACCTGCGC
>DASZKF010000004.1:0-8410 GCA_035947355.1 Pyrinomonadaceae bacterium
GAGTTGAATAGCGCGACGCTCACAGCACAAACTCGAAACTCGAAACCCGTAACTCGAAACTGATTCGACGAAGGAGAATCCATGAAAGCCATCGCAGTCATTCCGGGGAGGCCGGGGAGCGCGCAGTTGGTGGAGATGCCGACGCCGCAGGTGTCGGACGTGGCGGGCGGGCGCGGCGTGCTCGTGCGCGTGCTGCGGGTCGGGGTGGACGGCACCGACAAGGAGATCAACGCGGCCGAGTACGGGGCGGCCCCCGAAGGGTCTGAGTTCCTCGTCGTCGGCCACGAGGGCTTCGGGCAGGTCGAGGCGGTCGGGCCGGAGGTCAGGAGCCTGAAGCCGGGCGACTTCGTCGTCGCCACCGTGCGGCGGCCCGGCCGGAGCATCTACGACCTCATCGGCACCAACGACATGACGACCGACGACACCTACTTCGAGCGCGGCATCAACCTGCGCCACGGCTTCCTCTCCGAGTTCTACGTCGAGGACGAGGAGTTCGTCGTCAAAGTCCCGCGGGGGCTGAAGGAGGTCGGGGTGCTGCTTGAGCCGACGACGGTCGTCGAGAAGGGCGTCACGCAGGCTTACGAGATTCAGCGCCGGCTGCGCGTGTGGCGCCCGCGCCGCGCGGCCGTGATGGGCGCCGGCACCATCGGCCTGCTCGCCACGCTGCTGCTGCGCCTGCGCGGCCTCGAAGTCACCGCCTTCGGCCGGACGCGCGCGCCCTACCTCAACTCGGAGCTGGTCGGGGCCGTCGGCGCGGCCTACCGCTCGACCGAGGAGCTTTCCGTCATCGAGGCCGCGAAGACGTTCGGCGGCTTCGACCTCATCTTCGAGGCCACCGGCCACTCGCCCGTCGTCTTCGACTCGATGCAGGCCCTCGCCAAGAACGGCGTGCTCGTCCTTTCGAGCGTGACGGGCGGCGACCGCAAGGTGGAAGTCCCGGCCGACAAGATCAACCTCGACTTCGTCCTCGGCAACAAGGTGATGGTCGGCACCGTCAACGCCAACCGCGAATACTTCGAGGCCGGCGTCCGCGACCTCTCCCAGGCCGAGCTCGAATACCCCGGCTGGCTCTCGCGCCTGCTCACGCACCCGGTCAAGGGCCTGGAGAACTACCGCCAGCTCTTCGACACCCTCACCGGCGCGAAGGGCGCGATCAAGGTCTTCTGCGAGGTCGCCGAGCCGCGCTGAGAGAAGGCAAGAGGCAAAGGTGAATAAAACGCGCCGCGCGGCGCGCATCTCTCACCTTTGCTTTTTGCCTTTTGCCTTTTGCCTTCCCTGCGGCCCCTTGTATACTTCAGACCAACTCTTCTGACGGGGTGGGAGCTTTCGCCGTGCTGTTCTACGTCGCGCTCGTGCTCGCGTTGACGCTGGCCGCCGCCGCCGGCGGGCTCTATTTCTATGTGATGTTCCTCGATGGCACGGGCCGCCAGTTGCGGCGGCGCGTCGCCGAGCTGGAGCGGGCCAACGCCGCCCTGCGCGCAGAGCTGCGCCGCCGGCGGCAGGGGGCCGAACGCGTTGACGAGTGCGAACTGTGGCCGGAGGTGATTGACGAGGGCGGCGGCCTCTCGCTCAACTAAAAAAAGTTTCGAGTTACGGGTTTCGAGTTTCGAGTTTGTGCTGTGAGCGTCGCGCTATTCAACTCACGGTAAACAAACTCGAAACTCGAAACCCGTAACTCGAAACTTGAATTTATTCGCCGCTCTGCTGGAGCAGCTTGGCGACGAGGCCGGTCCAGCCGGTCTGGTGCGAGGCACCGAGGCCCGCGCCGTCGTCGCCGTGGAAGTATTCGTAAAAGAGTATGTGGTCGCGCCAGTGCGGGTCGGTCTGGAATTTCTCCAGGCCGCCGTAGACGGGCCGCCGGCCCGACGGGTCGCGGAGGAAGATGCGCGAGAGGCGGCGCGAGAGTTCGGCGGCCACCTCCCAGAGCGTCATCATCTGCCCCGAGCCGGTCGGGCATTCGACCCTGAAGTCGTCGCCGAGGTAGTGATGAAACTTCTGGAGCGACTCGATGATCAGGTAGTTGACGGGGAACCAGACGGGGCCGCGCCAGTTGGAGTTCCCGCCGAACAGCCCCGACGAGGACTCGGCCGGCTCGTAGTCCACGCGGTGCTCCGAGCCTTCGACCCGCAGCACGTAAGGCTCCGAGCGGTGGCGGCGCGAGAGCGCGCGCAGGCCGTGCGGCGAGAGGAATTCGTTCTCGTCGAGCATCACGCGCAGCACGCGGCGCAGCCGGTCGCGGTCAACCGCCGCGAGGAGCCGGCGCTCGGCCATGCCGGGCGTGCGCATGCAGGCCACGCCGGCCGTGAGGTCGGGCCGGTTCTCGATGAACCATTCGAGCCGCCGCTTGAAGCCGGGCAGGGCGTCCACGACCTCCGGCTCCAGGGTCTCGACGGCGAAGAGCGGGATGAGGCCGACCATCGAGCGCACCTTCATCCGGAAGGCCCCCCGGCCGGGCAGGTGGAGCGCGTCGTAGAAGAAGCCGTCCCCCTCGTCCCAGAGCTCGACGCCGTCCTCGCCCATGTTATTCATCGCGTGCGCGATGTAGAGGAAGTGCTCCCAGAACTTCGAGGCCACGTCCTCGTAGGCCGGGTCTTCCTTCGCCAGCTCCAGCGCGATGGCGAGCAAATTTAAAGTGTACATCGCCATCCAGCTCGTGCCGTCGGACTGCGCGAGGTGGCCGCCCGTGGGGAGCGGCCGGCTGCGGTCGAAGACGCCGATGTTGTCGAGGCCGAGGAAGCCGCCCTCGAAGATATTCATGCCCTCGGCGTCCTTGCGGTTGACCCACCACGTGAAGTTGAGCAGGAGCTTGTGGAAGACGCGCTCCAGGAAGGCGCGGTCGCCCGTGCCGTCGCGCCGCTTCTTCTCAATCTTGTAGACGCGGAGCGCCGCCCAGGCGTGCACCGGCGGGTTCACGTCCCCGAAGGCCCACTCGTAGGCCGGAAGCTGCCCGTTCGGGTGCATGTACCACTCGCGCAGCATGAGGACAAGCTGCTCCTTGGCGAAGTCCGCGTCAACGAGCGCGAGCGGCACGCAGTGGAAGGCCAAATCCCACGCGGCGTACCAGGGGTACTCCCACTTGTCGGGCATCGAGATCACGTCGGCGTTGTAGACGTGGCCCCAGTCGCTGTTGCGTCCGCGCCTGCGCTCCGCCGGCGGCGGCGGCTGGGCCGGGTCGCCCGCGAGCCAGTCGCGCACGACGTAGTGGTAGAACTGCTTCGACCAGAGCAGCCCGGCCAGGGACTGCCGCATCACCGACCGCGCGTCTTCGCCGAGGTGCGCGGGGATGACGGAGGCGTAGAACTCTTCGGCCTCGCGGCGGCGCTCGTCGAAAATCTGATCGAAGCCGCCGAACACCTCTGCGGCGCCCGCGGCCGCGCGGTCGTTGAAGCGCAGGCGCAGGGTGACTGACGCGCCGGGGGCGACGGTCAGGGCGTAATGGGCGGCGGCCTTCGTCCCGCGCCCGTCGGGGTTGACGGCCGCGCGGTCGCCGCGGACGACGCAGTCGTTGATACCGTCCTTGACGTAGCGGCCGTTCGGCGTGCCGTAGAGGCGGCGCGTGTTCGTGTCGTTCTCGGTGAACAGCAGCCCGGGCGCGCCCTCGCAGAAGAGGCGGCGCGTGCCGTAGTAGTCGTGCGCGGCCTCGATGACCTCCGCGCCGGCCGAGCCGTCTTCGGAATGCAAAGGGGAAGCGCGGCTGACTTCGGGGCGCGCCGCGCCCTGCTTCCAAGACCAGGTGTTGCGGAACCAGAGCGTCGGCAAAAGATGAAGCTCGGCCGCATCAGGGCCGCGGTTGAAGGCGGTGATACGGACGAGGATGTCCTCGGGGCCGGCCTTCGCGTACTCGACGAAGACGTCGAAGTAGCGGTCGCCGTCGAACACGCCCGTGTCCAAAAGCTCATACTCCGCGCCGCCGCGGCCCCGCCGCCGGTTCTCCTCCACGAGCCGCGCGTAAGGGAACTCCCCCTGCGGGTACTTGTAGAGGTACTTCATGTAGGAGTGCGTGGGCGTCGAGTCGAGGTAGAAGTAGTACTCCTTCACGTCCTCGCCGTGGTTGCCCTCATTACCCGTCAGGCCGAAGAGCCTCTCCTTCAGTATCGGGTCGCGCCCGTTCCACAGCGCCAGCGCGAAGCAGACGTGCTGGTGGCGGTCGCAGATGCCGGCGATGCCGTCCTCGTTCCACCGATAAGCCTTCGAGCGCGCGTGGTCGTGCGGGAGGTAGTCCCACGCGCCGCCGTCCGCGCTGTAGTCCTCGCGCACCGTCCCCCACGCACGCTCCGAGACGTAAGGCCCCCAACGCTTCCAATGCTTCGTGCGCTCGCGCGACTCCTGCAGCCTCAATTCTTCGTTCGTCATCACTCAACTCCGGAGAAGGTGCTGGGTGCTGGGTGCCGGGTGCTGGGGAAGACGGGTCGCTTTCATCCAGCACCTAGCACCCAAAACCCTTTCTTAATGTTCCGTGAGCTTCATCACGTGCCCGTCGGGGTCTTTGACGAGGAATCCTTTTTTAAGCCCGAGCACGCCTTCCGTCAGCGCGACGACGCCGGGCGAGACGAAGGCGTAGCGGCCGCGGGCGAGGGCGGCGGCCGAGGCCGAGGCTGAGCGCGTGACGAGCGTCGTCTGCCAGTGCGCGAGGTCGTTGGCGCGGCCGTCGGCGGGCGCGGGACGGCCGTCGCGCGGCGCGAGGTATTCGAGGAACTCGACGCCGGGGCCGCCCCCCGGCGCGCGCAAACTCGTGATGCGCAGCCGCGCGCCGAAGACGTTGTTGAGGCGCTCCTGCTCGGGGCCGTAGTTCTCGCTCTCGCCGGCGACGGCGAGGCCGAGCGCGTCGCGGTAGAACCGCAGGCTCGACTCGGTGTCGCTGACGACGACGGCCGTGTGGTCTATTCCGAGGAAGAGGCGGCCCGATTTCTCGTGCCACTTCGGCGCGCCTTTGCCTTCGGGGAACTGGAGGATTTCGAGGGCGTGGCCGTCGGGGTCTCTGAAGTAGAAAGCGCGGATGCCGCCCGCGCTCCGGTTCCAGGCGGGGAGCGTCTGCGGCCCCGTCGAGGCGTGCCGAACCTTGTGCTGCCGCAGCCACGCGTAGGCCCTCTCCATGTCGCTCGTGATGACGGCGACGTGCTGGAACCAGAGGTCGTTCGAGCGCGAGTCCGCCGGGATCGGCCGCCCCTGCGGCGCGAGGTACTCGGTCAGCTCAATCTGCTCCTCGCCCAGGCGCATCCGCACCACCCGCATGCGCAGTCCGAAGACGCCCTGCAGGCGCTCGTACTCGCCGCCCCACACCTCCACGTCCGAAACCTTCTCGAACGAGAGCACCCGTGAGTAGAACTCGACCGACCTGTCCATGTCCGCGACCGTCATGCCGACGGCCTCGACGCTCACGACCGCCCCGGCCGCGGGCGCGGCCACGGCGGCCCGCGGCTGCGCCCCGGCCGGCGCGGCGGACATCGAGAAGAGGCCGAGCGCGAGCAGGAGCCAGAGCAGCAGCCAGGTGAGTGGGAAGCCCTCGCCCTCGCGCGGCGCGAAGAGGCCGTAAGCCCCGCGGCCCCTCGCCCAAACCTCTTCGCAGAGCGGCGGCTCTTCGGCGCACAGGCGACGCAGCGCGTCGTCGCGCCGGGGGAATCTTACGCCCTTCATCGCATCCTCTCCAGCAGGTGGTCGCCGACTCTCAGCGCGTTCGCCATGATCGTCAGCGCGGGGTTCACGGCCGCGCTCGAAGGGAAGAAGCTCCCGTCCACGACGTAGAGGTTGTCGAGGTCGTGCGTCTTGCAGTTCGTGTCGAGCGCCGAAGCCTTCGGGTCGTGCCCGAACCTCACCGTGCCGTTCTGGTGCGCGACGCCGGCGAGCGGGATGCGCTGGCCGAGGAAGAGGCTGCGCGCGAAGAGGCCGACGTGGCACGAGTGCCCGTGCTCGGGGCACTTCGTCTGCCGGTTCATCAGGCTTTCGAGCCTGGCCCGCAGCCGCGCGTGCGCTTCGAGGTTGTTCGGCGTGTAAGACAGCACGATGTCGCCCCGGCGGTCGAGCGTGACGCGGTTGTCGGGGTCGGGCAGGTCTTCCGAAGTGAGCCAGAAGTCGAGCGAGTGCTTCGCCATCAGCTCGAGCGTGAAGCCGGGCGCGAGCTTCGGCGCGCCGGCCGAGAGCGCCACGCCGTCGAGCTTGCCGACGAAGGAGATGTGGCCCATCGGGTAGTCCCACTCCGGGGAGCCGAAGTAAAAATCGTTGAGCGCCAGCGTCTTCTGGAAGACGGTCGGGTTCGGGCACTTCGAGACGGCGAGGACGACCGAGTTGACGTGCCCCATGTAGTGCCGGCCGACCGTGTCGCTCGAATTGGCGAGGCCGTTCGGGTGCCTGTCACTGGCCGACCGCAGCAGCAGCGCCGCCGAGTTGATCGCCCCGCACGAGACGGCGACGAAGTCGGCCGTGAAGCTCTCGCGCTCGCCGCCGTCGCGCTCGGCGTGGACGCGCGTGACGGCGCGGCCCCGCGCGTCCGTTTCGAGGCGCGTCACTTTGGCGTTCGTCAGGAGCGTCACGTCCGGGTGCGCGAGCGCCGGCTCGACGGCGCAGACGTGCGCGTCCGACTTGGCCTGGACGAGGCACGGGAAGCCGTCGCACGTCCCGCAGCGGATGCAGCGGCTCCGGCGCGGGTCGTCCTCTTTGAGCATCACGCCGAGCGGGACGTGGAAGGGCCGGCAGCCGAGCCGCGCGAAGTCGTCGGCGAGCTGCTGGATGCGCGGCTCGTGGCTGACGGCCGGGTGCGGGAAAGGCCCCGACGCCCAGCCTTCGGTCGGGTCTTCGCCGCGCCGCCCGTGGACGTGGTACATCTGTTCGGCCTGCGCGTAGTACGGCTCCAGGTCGGCGTAGGAGATCGGCCACGCGGGCGAGAGGCCGCCGTGGTGGCGCACGACGCCGAAGTCTTGCTCGCGCATGCGGAAGAGCGCCGCGCCGTAGAACTTGGTGTTGCCCCCGACGTAGTAGTTCGTGTGCGGGTGGAGCGGCCCGCCGCGCCGGTCGTACCAGACCTCTTTCGTGTTGTACTTCCCCTCGACGTTGACGGCGCGCGACTCCCAGTTGTCGCGCTCGCGCGGCACGAACCCGCCCCGCTCCAGCAGGAGGATTCTCTTGCCGGAGGGCGCGAGCCGGTGCGCCAGCGTCCCGCCGCCAGCCCCCGTCCCGATGATAATCACGTCGTAATGGCTCATGGCTTCTCCGGAGGAGAGGTCAGAGGTCAGAGGTTAGAGGTCAGTAAGAGCTTCGCCGTCTCGAAAGACGCGGCGCGGCCCGCCTCCACGTACTTGTCTTCACTGACCTCCGACCTCTGACCTCTGACCTCTTTGTAATCGCAGTTGAAGATGCAGCGTTGAGTGTTCTCGTGGTTGAGCTTGGCGCAGCGGACGGCGCGCGCGCCGCGCGTGCGCGCGAAAGTTTCGGCCGCGGCGAGCATGCCGAGCGGCGGCGCGGTGAAGTAGAGCCAGAGCGCCGTCCAGGCGCGCGCGCCGAAGGCCGACGAGAAGGAGCGCGCCGGGTTCATGCTCATCCCCGAGAGCGGGTCTTCGACCGTGATGTAGAGGGCGACGAGCGCCCCCGCGCACAGGCCCGTCCAGCGCGCCAGCCGCCGCGAGTTCGAGACGTTGAGGACGACCGTCATCAACACGAACGAGATGACGGCCTCGGCCGCGAACGCGACGCCGACGCCGTAAGCGCCCGGCTTCGTCACGGCGTAGTTGACCTCGGGGGCGGCGACGGCCGCCCCGAGCAGAGCGGAGGCGAAGAGCACCCCGGCGACGCCGCCCGCGAACTGCGCCGCCGTGTAGAAGAGCGCGTCCGGCGGCCTGATCTTGCCGAGGCGGAGGAAGGTGAGCGTGGTCGCCGGGTTGATGTGCGCCCCCGAACGCGCGCCCCACGGCGAGTAGATGATCGCCACCGCCGTCGCCCCCATCGCCGCCCCCATCAGCACGCGCCGCACGAACACTTCGGGCACGGCCACGACCGCCGGCGAGGCCGGGTGAAAGAGCACGACCGCGAACCCGCACGCCGACACCATGAAGCACCCCAGCCCGGCGGCCTCGATCAGATACTCCGGCCAGTGATTTTTAAGCGCGGCCCACAGCATCAAAAGCTCCTCACATCCCGCCGTTAACAATCACCGCCGACCCGCGAAATATTCCAGAGCAGTAGACAGTGGACAGTAGACAGTAGACAGTAGAAGAAGCTTCGCACGCGGGCCGTCGTGTCCCCGGAGGGGACGCAGGTAATAGCCGGGGGCAAGCGAGGGCCGGAGGCCCGAAGCGCCGCCCCCGGAATCACCGCGGAAAACAATCCGACCCTGAAAGGGTCGCACCTCGGCACACGGGTGCGACCCTTTCAGGGTCGGACTCTTTCTGACGCCGTACCGGGGGCGGCGCTCGCTCTCGCC
>DASZKF010000005.1:0-1931 GCA_035947355.1 Pyrinomonadaceae bacterium
AACTGTTTTGACTCCAGACTCCAGACTGTTTTTATCCGCCGACATGTACGGAGGGGCGGCGGTCGGGGTCTTCCTCGGCCTGGCGGAGGATTTCGCGGGTGACGGGGGCGGTGTCGCCCTCGCCGAAGGCGATGTACTTGAGGAGGTAGGAGAGCGGGTTGCCCTCGCTCCAGCCGAAGTAGACGTGCGGGATTTTCCCGGTCAGGTCGCGCAGGTGGAGGAGGAAGGCGGCGATGGCGTTGGGCACGGCCGGGCTTTCCGAGCGGAGGATGCGGTAGCCGTCCACCTCCACGCCGCGCACCTTCAGGACGCCGGCGAACTCCGAGGCGTCGCCGGGCGTGACCTCGAAGAAGAGCACCGGGTCGCGCGTCGGGATGTGGTTGTCGAGCCGCTTCTCGCGCTCTTTCAAGCGGTACTCGGCCACGTCGCCCACGTCGCGGCGGTTGGCGACGATGCGGATCTCGCAGCCCTGCCGGATCAGCTCGTTGATGTAGCCGCGCGCGGTGTCATCGAGCTCGACCCGCTCGACCCGCAACTCGGTCGTCCTCCAGACGCGCGACATGAATGAGGTGACGACGATGGCCCCGATGAAGAACGAGGCGATCTTGATGCCCTCGGGCCGCTCGACGACGTTGACGACCGTCGTGTAGGCGAAGACCAGGGAGATCAAGAGAAAGGCGTGCGTCCGCCTCCCCCGCCCCGAACGCTTCCAGACCGAGAGCGTGACGGCGATGGCCGCCGAGGTCATCAGCACGAGCACGCCGGTCGCGTAGGCGCCGCCCTGCGCGTTCACGTCGGCGCGGAAGATGATCGTCACGGCGAAGGCGACGGCGGTGTAGACGAGGACGAGCGGCCGCGTCGCCTTGGCCCACGCCGGGGCCATCCCGTAGCGAGGCAGGTAGCGCGGCACGATGTTCAGGAGGCCCGCCATCGCCGACGCGCCGGCGAACCAGAGGATTGAGATGGTGCTCAGGTCGTAGACGGTGCCGAAGGCGTCGCCTAGGTAGCGGTGCGCGAGGTAGGCGAGGGCGCGGCCGTTAGCCTCGCCCTTCTCCAGCCCGGCGGCCGGGTCCGCGTCGCGGAAAGCCTCGGCGGGGATGAGCGTCGTGGTGGCGACGCTGCTGGCGATGAGGTAGACGCTCATCACGAGCGCGGCCGCCGTGAGCAGCTTGCGCGTGTTGCCGACGCGCCCCCGCGGGTTCTCTTGCGTGTCGCCCGCGCCGCCTCGGACGAGCGGCATCACGGCCACGCCGGTCTCGAAGCCCGAGAGGCCGAGCGCCAGCTTCGGGAAGAGCAGGAGCGAGAAGCCGATCATCAGGGGGACGTTGCCGCCCGTGCTGTAGCCGTGGGCGGTCGCCGTCGTCAGGCGGCCCGCCCAGTCCGAGAAGACCGACGGGTGCGTGGCGACCTCGTAGAGGCCGCGCAGAAGCACGAAGAGGTTCAGCGAGAGGTAGGCCGCGACGAGCACGACGGCGATGCCGATGGCCTCCTTGAAGCCCTTGAGGAAGATGCCGCCGAGGGCGGCGACGAGCGCGAGCGTGACGACGACGGCGACGGTGTCCGACTGTACGTTCCAGTGGTGCGCCTCGAAGAAGTGCTCGACGAAAGGGTTCTCGGTGATGTGCGCCGTCGCGTCGGCCGCCGACAAGGTGATCGTGATGATGAAGTCCGTCGCGACGAAGCCGAGCAGGACGAGGACGAAGAGCTTCCCCTTCCAGCGCGACAGCAGGTGCTCGAGCATCGAGATCGAGCCCTCCCCGTGCGGGCTTTCGGCGGCGACGCGGCGGTAGATCGGGAGCGCGCCGAAGAGCGTGAGGAGGACGAGGACGAGGGTCGCTATCGGAGAGAGCGCGCCGGCCGCGAGGGCCGCGATGCCGGGCTGGTAGCCGAGCGTCGAGAAGTAGTCCACCCCCGTCAGGCACATCACCTTC
>DASZKF010000006.1:0-9882 GCA_035947355.1 Pyrinomonadaceae bacterium
GCAAATCCAAAATCGCAAATCGAAAATCCTCATTCGTTGACGCCCTTGATCCGGATGTGCGGGCTGAGGCGGGTGAGGGAATTTTAGATTTTTGATTTTAGATTTGCGATTTTCGATTGGAGACCGCGCCGCCGCCTTCAAATCCAAAATCGCAAATCCAAAATCGCAAATCGAAAATCCTCATTCGTTGACGCCCTTGATCCGGATGTGCGGGCTGAGGCGGGTGATGACCATGCCCTCGCGCACGTCGGTGCGGCAGGCGAGGGCGGGGCGGGCCGTCTCGGCGGGCTGCCCGGCCTCCGCCAACCAGACCTGGCAGTTGGTGCAGTCGCCGTTCCAGCAGAAGTCGCCGTAGGAGATCGTTTCGAGCGAGAGGTACTGGAAGCAGCGCAGCAGGCGGTTATTCTCCGGCACCTCGACGCGGCGGCCGAGCACCTCGATGGCGATGAGCCGGTCGTAGGGGCCGAACAGGTCGCTTTCGGGCACGCAGTCGAACACCTCCCCGGGCGGTGACTCGGCAGACCTTGAGGAGAGGCGGAAGTATAGCGGAAACCGCGTGGGCTGACGAGCGACCCGCCGGAGTGCGGCCGGCGGGCCGCGCGCCTGCTTACGGCCCGAAGCGCCGGCGGTACTCGATGGACTCGATGAAGGCTCTGACCATCTCGGCCTCGACGAAGTTGCCGCCGAACGAGTCGAGCTTGCCGAGCCAGAAGAAGTAGCCGTTGTAGTTGCGGTCGGGGGCGGCGTCCGGGTCGCGGCGCAGGTAGCCGAAGTACTGCATGAGGACGAACGCCTTGTTGAACTCGCGGTCGCGCAGGGTCTGGTCTTCGGCCACGTGGCGCAGGGCGCGGGCGCGGGCCTGCGGCGTGTTGCCGGCGGCCGTAAGCTGCTCAACGAGCTGGTTGCGCTCGCCGGCCGAGAGCACGCCGCCGGCCTTGGCGTCCAGGGCGGCGACGAACTCCGCGGGCGGCATCCCCTCAGGGTAGGCGTCGGTGAAGCGCTGCCGCGCGACGAACTCTTCGGCGAAGGCGTTCTTGTTCGCTTCGAGCTGCGCCTGCCAGTTGCCGATGCCGACGCGCACGCCCTGCGAGATGCGCTGCGAGTCGCGCAGGAACTCGCTGAACCTCACCGGCACGGGCACCGCGGGCGGGTTGATGTCGCCGTAGGCCGCCTTGTACATGCGGTAGACGAGGTAGCCCGTCTCCTGGAACTCGATGGAGAGGAAGAAGGCGGCCGAGACGTTGACCCTGCGGCCGCGGACGCACAGCGCGTCGGCCCCGCACGGGGTGATGTTGCGCACCCAGAAGGCCAGCCCGGCGGCGTCCGGGTCGCGGTTGAGGAAATCCCTGTAGTGCTGACGCACGAAGAAGGTCGCGTCGTCAATGGGGTTCACGTCGGACGGCGCGGCGTCGTTGTCCACGATGCGGACGAGGGTGAACGCCGGCTCGCCCAGGGCCAGGTTGTTCGTCGGGTTCGAGAGCCTGACGGAGAAGGACTCGTCGCCCTCGACGAAGACGTCGTCGGTGATGAAGACGTTGATGGTCTTGCTCGACTCGCCGGCGGCGAAGTTGAGCCGCCCGAGGGCCGCGTTGTAGTCGGCGCGGTCCGAGGCATGGTGGCCGTCGGAGGGCGAGCTGCTCGTCGCGAAGTCAACCGCCGCCGCCGCCGAGAGGTCGCCCGAGCGCGTCACGGTGACGGCGACGATTCCGGCGCCCTCGTTGACGCTGCGGACGTGGGCGGTGAACTGCGCGGTAGGGGCGCCGACCCCGCCGTCGTCGTCGTCGAGGATGGTGCCGACGCCCCGGCCGTCGGCGACGGTCGCCCCCGTCGGGGACGAGATGTCGAGGAAGAAGGTCTCGTTCGACTCGTCAATGGTATCGCCGCGGACGTTGACCGTCAGCCTGGTGGAGGTCAGCCCGGCGGCGATGAGCGCGCCGCCGCCCGCGTCGAGGAAGTCCTCGTTCTCGACGGCCGTGCCGCCCGAGAACGCGAACTCGAAGGAGACCGACGCGTTACTCACTCTCGAGAGCCTGACGGTGAAGGCGACCTCCTTCGTGCCGCTGTCCCCCTCGGTCACGGTTACGTCGCCGACGGTGAGCGAGGGGGCCGTGTCGTCGTCGAGAATGGTGCCGATGCCGACGCCGTCGCCCACGGTCGCGCCGACGACGTCTCGCAGTTCGAGCCTGAAGGTCTCCGTCCCCTCGGCGAAACGGTCGCCTAAGACGCTCGCCGCGACGGTCTTGGTCCGCTCGCCGGGCGCGAAGGTGAGCGAGACGGGGGCGGCGTCGAAGTCCACGCCCTGCCGCGCCGAGCCGCTAAGGAAGACGGCGCGGGCCGTCACGACGCCCGACGGCGAGCCGCCCGCGAGCGTCACGGTGAAGTTGGCCGGCCTCGACCCGGAGTTGCCTTCCACGACGGAGACGTCGTTGACGGAGATGGTCGGCAGCAACGGCGCGCGGACGAACACGTCGAGCGCGCCGTTGGTGTCGGGGGTCGAGACCAGATTCGCCGAGAGGCTCTCGAAGGCGACGACGCGGCCGTCGGCGCTGAGGGAGAGGGAGGGGCCGATGGGCACGCCGCCTTCGGCGCGCGTGCCGGAACGGTGCAGCGTGATGAGGATCGTGGTGTCGGCCTGGAGGTCGCGCCGGAAGAGGTCGGCGCTGTTGTTCTGGTCGGTGACGGCGGTCAGGTTCGTGGCCCCGCTGGTGAAGACGACGAAGCGGCCGTCGGCGCTGATCTCCGGCACGCCGGTGGAGCTGCTGTTGCCGCTGTCGGTGCCCGCGGCGTTGATGCTGACCAGCTCGGTGACGCCGGCCTGCGTGTCGCGGACGAAGATGTCCTCGATGCCGCCGCCGCCTTCAAGCCCGTTGTTGGTGTCGCGGGAGACGAGGTCGCTGGCGCGGCTCTTGAAGGCGACGAAGCGGCCGTCGGCGCTGACGGAGGGGAACTGCGAGAGGTTGAGGCCGGTCGCGCTGCCGCTGCGGTTGACGCTGACGAGGGCGGTCGTGCCGGCGACGAGGTCGCGGATGAAGATGTCGCTGCCGATGTTGTTGTCGGTGACGCCGACGACCAGGTCGGTGGCCTGGCTCGCGAAGACGACGAAGCGGCCGTTGCCGCTGATGCGCTCGCCGGCGGCGAAGGAGTCGAGGTTGCCGCTCCCCGTCCCCGCGGCGTTGACGCTGACGAGGGCCGTGGTGCCGTTCACGAGGTCGCGCACGAAGACGTCCGTGCCGAAGGCGCCGCCCCCGTTCGTGTCGTTGGGCACGAGGTCGGGGGCCTCGCTCTGGAAGACGACGAAGCGGCCGTCGTCACTGACGGACGCGAGGGTGCCGAGCGACGAGAGTTCGTCGGGGGCGGCGCCGTCCGCGGCCCGCGCGTTGACCAGCTCAGTGGTGCGGGCGCCGGGGCGGCGCGCGTAGATGTCCACGCGCCCGTTGGTGTCGGTCGCCGTCGCGAGGTTACTTGCCAGGCTGAGGAAGACGACGACCTGGCCGTCGGCGCTGATCTGCGGCCTGAAGGAAGCGGCGTTGCCGCCCGCTATGTGCTCGTTGTTCCGGGCGCTGACGAGACTGTTGACGCCGACCTCACGGTCGTAGATGAAGACGTCGACGGCGCCGTTCGTGTCGTTGAAGACGAGGTCGGAGGCCTCGCTCTGGAAGACGATGTAGCGGCCGTCGGCGCTGATGTCAACGGAGCTTCCGAACTCGGTGACCAGCCCCGACGGGGCGTTGCCGGTGGCGTTGCTGTTGCGGCTGGCGCTGACCAGTTGGGTGCGGCCGGTCAGCCGGTCGCGGACGAAGACGTCGGGGCCGCCGTTGTTGTCGGGCAGGTCCACGAGGTCGGTCGAGGAGCTGGTGAAGACGACGAAGCGGCCGTCGGCGCTGACGGCCGTCAGCCGCGACTCGGCGTTGCCGGCGGCCGTGCCGCCGCTGTTGACGCTCACGAGCGAGACGCCGCCCTGCGCGGCGGCCTGCGCCGACAGCAGGGTGATGAGGAATATCAGGAGGCCGGCGCGGCGCAGGCCGGAGGGGCGCGTAAGCGAACTCATGTGCGTGTCTTTCCAGCGCGGCCAGGGCGCGGCGGCGCGCCCGGCGTCCTTTGGCCGTGGCGTCTTCGGATTCCAGTTGTTGACGGCGTGAGAGGCGTCGGGGAGCGACTTCTCAAAGGGGCCTTCGGCGGCGGCGCCCGCGGGCGCGGCCGGCGCGCCGGCCCCCTTAACGTACCTTCGGCGGGAATTATAGACGGGGCGCGGGCCGATGACAAACGCGGCGGGCGGCCCCCGTCCCCCTCTCGCTTCTCAACTCGCGCGGGGCTGCGCTACACTAGCGGCGCACCAATAAGGAGGGACGAGGACGTGGGACTGGTGATGTACATCAAGCCGGGCTGCCCCTACTGCCAGCAGGCGCGCGACCACTACCTCGCGCGGGGCGTCGAGTGGACGGAGTACGACGCGCAGAACGACCGCGCGCGCCGCCGGGAGATGTTCGCCTACTCGGGCGGCGACCCGACCGTGCCCTGCATCGTCGAGGACGGCAAGTACGTCCAGTCGGGCTGGGGCGACCCGCCCCGCGGTTGAACGGTGCACGACTGAATCCGGCCGGGAGCCGGAAAAATTCAAGAGTAGACAGTAGACAGTAGTCAGTAAACAGTAGCGCTGCCGCGCCGCGGCCGCTGACGCTGACACACTCAAGGTTCGCAAGCGACTGTTCTTCCTACTGTCTACTGTCTACTGTCTACTGTCTACTTCATGGTCGGCAGGACTCTTCTTAACTACCGCATCATCGAGAAGCTCGGCGCGGGCGGGCAGGGGACGGTCTACAAGGCGACCGACGAGCGGCTCGGCCGCACCGTCGTCATCAAAGTCCTCGCCCCCGAGCTGACCGCGCGCGAGGTCAACCTCAAGCGGTTCGAGCGCGAGGCGCAGCTCGCCTCCTCGCTCGACCACCCGAACATCTGCACCATCTACGGGCTGCACGAGGTGGACGGGCTGCACTTCATCGCCATGCAGTACGTCGAGGGGCGCAACGTCCGGCAGCTCGTCGCGGGCCGCCCGCTCTCGCTCGACAGCGCGCTCTCCATCGGCCTCCAGGTCGCCGACGCGCTCACCGCCGCCCACTCCAAAGGCATCATCCACCGCGACATCAAGGCCGGCAACGTGATGGTCACGTACGCCGGGCTGGCGAAGGTTTTGGACTTCGGCCTCGCCAAACTCCTCGACGAGGGGCGCCGCGGCGGCGGCGACGTGCACCTGACGGAGCTGGGCGTCCCCTACGGGACGGCCACCTACGCCGCGCCCGAACAGGCCACGGGCCAGAAGGTGGATCACCGCGCCGACATCTTCTCGACGGGCGTCCTCCTCTACGAGATGCTCACGGGCAGCTGGCCCTTCCGCGGGCAGACGACCGTCGAGGTGCGCTACGCCGTCCTGCACGACACGCCGCAGCCCGTCGCCGAGGCGCGCGGCGACAACCCGCCCCCGCGCCTGCAACAAATCCTCGACCGCGCGCTCGCCAAGCGGCCCGAGGATCGCTACCAGCGGATCGCCGAGATGCGCGACGACCTGCGCGCCGTGATGCGCGAGGCCGCGGCCGCCGCCGGCGCGGACGCCCAGACGGGCGGCGTGCCCGGCGACCTCGTGCCCGTCCCCGTCCCGCGCCACAAGTCCGGGGGCGGGGTCGGCCGCACGTTCCGCCGCTGGTGGCGCAGCCTGACGGGCGCCGAGGCCCAGCCGACCTCGATGCCGCCGGGGCCGCGCTCCACGGCCGGCGGCTCTTCGTTCCCGTCGCAGCCGCCCGGCTCGCCGCACGTCAGCCAGTTCGCCACCGAGAAGTCCATCGCCATCCTCCCCTTCCGCAACCTCGCGGGCGACCCCGATGCCGGCTTCTACGAGTTCTCCCTGGCCGACGCCGTGATCACGGAACTCGCGCGCGTCCGCTCGCTCGTCGTCCGCTCGTCGTCTCTGATCGCGAAGTACCAGGGCAAGCAGGTTGACCCGCGCGACGTGGGCCGCGAGCTGAACGTGAGCGCCGTGCTCTCGGCCAGCTTCCTGCGCGCGGGCGACCAGCTGCGCGTCAACGCGCAGCTCGTGGACGTGGCCTCCGGCGACATCCTCTGGAGCGACCGCATAGACGCCTCCTCGCAGGACATCATCGCGCTCCAGGACACCATCGCGCAGCGCATCGCCCAGGGGGTCGGCGTCGAGCAGCCGGCCGCCCCGGCGGCCCCGCAGGCCCCGGCCACGCAGTCGGCCGCGGCCTACGAGGAGTACCTGCGCGGCCGCGACCACTTCGCCCGCTTCCTCTTCCACACGCTCGACCCCGAAGACTGCGACCGCGCCGTCGAGCACTTCCAGCGCGCCATCCAACTCGACAAGTCTTTCGCCCTCGCGCACAGCGGGCTCGGCGCGTGCTTCGCCAACCGGGTGCTGAAGGGCCTCGGCGGGGCCGAGGACTACGAGCTGGCCGAGAACGCCTTCGCCCGCGCGCTGGAGCTAGACCCGGACGTGGTCGAGGCGCGCATCCTGATGGTCTTCATCTTCCTCGCGCGGGGCGAGAAGCAGAAGGCGCGGGCCGAGGTCGCGCGCCTCGCCCGCGAGGCCCCGAACGAGGCCGCCGTCTACTTCGTCAAGGGCGCGCTCCACCGCCTCGACGGCGAGTACGAGCGCGCCTTGCGCGCCTTCGACAAGCTGGCCCGCCTCGACCCGGCCGCCCGCGTCGTCGCCAGCTACAACCGCGCCCGCGTCTTCATGTACCAGCACCGGCTCGACGACGCGCTCCTCGAACTCGAACAGGGCGCGCGCATCGAGCCCGCCCACCCGCTGATCAAGACCTTCCAGGCCGTCGTCCTCGGCCGGCGCGGCGACCTCCAGGAGGCCGTCCGCATCCTGCGCGGCGTGCTCGACGAGCACCCCCAGATGGACGGCATCCGCCCGCTGCTCGCCCAGCAGCTCATCCGCCTCGGCGACGCCGAGGGCGCGCGCGAGCAGCTCACGCCCCGCGTCCGCGAGACCGCCGCCGCCGACCACGACATCGCCTACTGGCTCGCCACCGCCTACGCCATGCTCGGCGACCGGGACGAGGCCTTCGAGTGGCTGGAGCGCGCCATAGACCTCGGCAACGAGAACCGCACCTGGTTCGAGTCCGACCCGAGCTGGGAGGGGCTGCGCGAGGACGCGCGCTTCCGCGAGCTGATGCACCGCGTCGAGCAGGACATCGAGGGCATCAAGCCGCGCGAGCAGAGCCTGACCGAGACGCCCGACGCCGCGCCGGGCCGCTCGACCGCCAACCCCGACGCTTACGAGGAGTACCTGCGGGGGCGCGACGCCGGCGGCCGCTTCATCTACCACACGCTCTCGCGCGAGGACTCCGACGAGGCCATCTCGCACTTCCAGCGCGCCCTCGACCTCGACCCGAACTTCGCCCTCGCCTGGTGCGCGCTCGGCGGGGCCTACGCCAACCGCGTCATCAAGGGCTTCGGCAGTGCCGAGGACTACCGCCGGGCGGAGGAGGCTTTCGAGAAGGCGCTCTCCTTCGACCCCGGCCTGCTCGAGGCGCGCCTCCACATGGTCTTCATCTTCCTCGCGCGCGGCGAGAAGGACAAGGCGCGGGAGTGGGCCGCGCGGATGCGCAGGGAGGCCCCGAACGACGTGGGCGCGCAGTTCATCTCGGCGACGCTGGCGCGGCTCGACGGGCGCTACGACGACGCGCTCGAAGCCTTCGGCCGGATGCTGCGGATCAACCCGGCCGAGCGCGTCGTCGTCAGCTACAACCGCGCGCGCGTGCTGATGTACCAGGGCCGGCTCGACGACGCCGTGGCCGAGCTCGACCTCGGCGCGCAGATGGAACCGAACCACCCGCTGATCAAGACCTTCCGCGCCGTCGCCTGCGCCCGCCGCGGCGAGGTCGAGCCGGCGATCAAAATCATGAGCGAGCTGCTCGAGCGCCACCCGCGGATGGACGGCGTGCGCCCGCTGCTCGCGCAGTTCCTGATTAAGAACGGCGAGGCGGAGGCGGCGCGCGCCGAGCTGACCGACGCCGCGCGCGAGGCGGCCGCCGCCGACCACGACATCGCCTACTGGCTCGCCACCGCCCACGCCATGCTCGGCGAGCGCGACGAGGCCTTTGAGTGGCTGGAGCGCGCCGTCACGCTCGGCAACGAGAACCGCCCGTGGTTCGAGTCGAACCCGGACTGGGAGCCCCTGCGCGAAGACCCGCGCTTCGGCGAGCTGATGCGCCGCATCGAAAATTCACAGGAGCGAGCCAGGGAGGCCGGACAGAACTAAGACGAAGTTCAAAGTTACAAGTTCAAAGTTCAAAGTTAAAAACAGGTCGCGTCACGGACATCTTGTCTTTAACTTGAAACTTGGAACTTGGAACTTGGAACTTCGAGAGAACGGAGGGCCGCTGTGAGCACCTTCGTCGTCGGCGACGTTCACGGACGCCGCGCGCAGCTCCGACAACTCCTCTCGATGCTCCCGCGCCGGGCGGAGCGCGACCGCCTCGTGCTGCTCGGCGACCTCGTAGACCGCGGCGAGGACGTGCCCGGCACCGTCGCCGACTGCCTCGAACTGATGCGCGGCTCCGACGAGGGCCGCGTGCGGGTCCTGCGCGGCAACCACGAGCAGATGCTCTTGGACTTCCTCGACGAGGGCGCGCCCCTCTGGCTCCACCCGGCCGTCGGCGGCCACCACACCTTCGAGCAGTACACGGGCTGCGCGCTGACCGACGAGCTGCGCTCGTGGTGGGAGGAGGCGCGCCGCCGCTTCGCCGCCGCCGTCCCGGCCGAGCACGTCGAGTTCATCCGCTCGCTCCCGCTCTTCGACGAGGACGAGCACGCCTTCTACGTCCACGCCGGCCTCGACGGCGAGAAGCACCCGCGCGAGACGGACGCCCGCTTCCTGCTCTTCGCGCGCAACCCCGACTTCTACCGCCACTACCACGGCAAGCCCTGCGTCTTCGGCCACACCCCGACGCCGCTGCTGCCCTTCCTCGGCCGCGTCGGCCGCCACGGCATCTACATCGCGCACAGCGCCATCGGAATAGACACCGGCTACGACCCGACCTGCCCCCTGAGCTGCCTCCAACTCCCCGAGTTCAACCTCTACCAGACCTTCGCCGACGGCCGAGCGGCCGTCTTCCGCATGACCACCCTCATCCCCGAACCCTTCCGCACCTTCCAGCGCGACGAGGCCCGCGCCGCCCGCCGCGCCCAGGCCCCCGCGCCCGAGGCTAAAACGCCGCCCGCCCCAGACCCCGACCTCTGACGCGCGCCCGACGTTGTTGTAAACTCGGCGGCGCTCTGTTACCACAAGAACTACACGGAGGTGACGTTGATGCTTAAGGAAGGCGACGCCGCGCCCGAGTTTACGGCGCGCGACGCGGAGGGCAGGGGGGTCAGCCTCTCGGACTTCCGCGGGCGGAAGGTGGTGCTCTACTTCTACCCGAAGGACGACACGCCGGGCTGCACGCGGGAGGCTTGCAGCCTCAGAGACTCGCACACGGTCTTCGAGGAGCGGGGGATCAAAGTCCTCGGCGTCTCGCTCGACGACGAGGCGTCGCACCGCCGTTTCGCCGCCAAGTACGACCTGCCGTTCACGCTGCTGGCCGACACCGACCACGCCGTCGCCGAAGCCTACGGCGTCTACGGCGAGAAGAGCTGGATGGGCAAGCGCTACATGGGCGTTGACCGCAAGACCTTCCTCATCGACGAGGGAGGTAGGATCAAAAAAATCTTCGACAAGGTCAACGTCAACGAGCACGCGGACGAGGTGCTTCGAGCCTTCGGCTAGAAGCAAGTTTCGAGTTTCGGGTTTCGGGTTTCGAGTTCGGACAGCGCGCGTTGCACCTTTCAACTCACGAAGAACGAACTCGAAACTCGAAACCC
>DASZKF010000007.1:0-6874 GCA_035947355.1 Pyrinomonadaceae bacterium
GCGGCAACGGCGACGGGGTGATTGACGGCCAGGATGAGGCTTATTCCCACCTGCGGCTGTGGCAGGACGCGAACCACGACGGCGTCTCACAGCCCGAGGAGTTGTACACGCTGCCGTCGCTCGATGTCGTGCGGCTGCGCCACGACTACAAGGAGTCGAGGCGGGTGGACGAGCACGGCAACCGGTTCCGCTACCGGGCGAAGGTGGACGACGCGAGGGGCGCGAAGGTCAACCGCTGGGCCTGGGACGTGTTCCTCGTCGCCGGGCCGTAGCGGCTTCGATAAGGCGGCCGCAGCGAGACGCCCGCCCGGTCTGCGCGACCGGCGGGCGTCTCGGCTTCGCGGCGAGATAAGAAACGATTTAAGAACTGATCGGCGATTCTTAACCTTAGCCGCCCTCATTTGCGGAGGCGCTCGACGGCGCCGAGGAGGTCGTGGGTGTTGATGGGCTTGGCGAGGAAGTCGTCGAAGCCGGCGGTCAGGGCGCGGGCGCGGTCGTCGTACATGGTGAAGCCGGTGACGGCAATGAGCGGCACGGCGGCGTAGCCCGGCGTCAGGCGCAGCCGCTCGGCGAACTCGTAGCCGTTCATCATCGGCATCCCGATGTCGGAGATGACCACGTCGAAGTGGGCGGCGCTCGCCAGCTCCAGCGCCGCCGGCGCGCTCAGCGCCGTCTCCACCTCGTAGCCCGCCACGCGCATCATCATCCCGACCATCTCGGCCACGTCGGGCGCGTCGTCCACGACGAGCGCGCGCGGCTTCCGCGCCGCCTCCCCGCGGTCAAGCCCGGCCGCCGGCCGGCGCTCGAGGCGCGGGGCGTCGCCGCCCGACGTGCTGAACGGTGTGCCGGCGGCGAGGTGAGTGGGCGCGTTGCTGCTCGCGTGCGTCAGGAACATGAAGAAACCCCGAAAGCAGTAGACAGTAGTCAGTAGACAGTAGTCAGTAGGAAGACCTTCGGTAGCGAACCGTCCGGGTGTCAGCGTCAGCGCCCTCTAAAGAGCCTACTGTCTACTGACTACTGTCTACTGACTACTGCTTTCATCACCGTCGCCCTGCGCGCGGCGCTTGAGGAGTTGTTCGACCTGCTCGGCGAGGGCCGAGGGGTCTACGGGCTTGGCGACGTGCGCGTCGAAGCCGGCGTCGAGCGCGGCCTCGGCGTCGCGGGGCGCGGCGTAGCCGGTCAGGGCCACGGCCGGCGTCTCGCCGAGGTGAGGCATCCGGCGCAGCCGCCGGATCAGTTCGTAGCCGTCCATGCGAGGGAGTCCGATGTCGGAGACGATTATATCAAACCGCCCCGACCCGGCAACGCGCAGCGCCTCCTCCGGCGACGCGCACGTCTCGGTCACGTAGCCGCGCGCCTCGAAGACGACTCTCAGCATGTCGAGCGTGTCGCGCGCGTCCTCGACGAGCAGCACGCGGCAGGCCGGCTCGGCGCACGCCTCGGCGGCCCCCTCGCTGTCCCCGCCCGGCTCCCGCTCGGGCGGCGCGGCCAGCGCCGGCAGCGTGACGGTGAAGCGGCTGCCGCGCCCCTCGCCCGCGCTCGCGGCCTCGACCCGCCCGCCGTGCGCCTCGACGAAGCTCTTGACGAGGGCGAGGCCGATGCCGAGGCCGCCGTGCGCGCGGGTCGTGCCCATGTCGGCCTGGCGGAAGCGCTCGAAGACGTGCGGCAGGAAGTCGGGCGCGATGCCCGCCCCCTCGTCCGAGACCTCGACGCGCGCGCTCCCGCCCTCGGCGCGGCAGTTGACGCGGACGCGCCCGCCCTCGCGCGAGAACTTGACGGCGTTGTGGATCAGGTTCCAGAAGACCTGGACGAGCCGCGTGCGGTCGCCGCTGACGGTGACGGGGCCGAGGCCGCCGGTCGCCACCTCGACCGTGACGCGGCGCGCGTCGGCCTGCGGGCGGACGGTCTCGACCGCCTCGCGCAGCACGTCGCCGAGGACGACCGGCGCGCGCTCGATGCGCATCTTGCCCGAGAGTATCGAGGACATGTCGAGCAGGTCGTTGATGAGGCGCGAGAGCGCCTGCGAGTTCCGGTCTATGACGTGCAGGCCCTGGGCCGCGTCCGCGGCGCCGAGGCGGCCCGAGCGCAGCATGTGCGACCAGCCGATGATCGGCGTCAGGGGCGTCCGCAGCTCGTGCGAGAGGGTCGCGAGGAACTCGTCCTTCACGCGGTTGGCCTCCTGCGCGCGGCCGTAGAGCAGGGCGTTGTCTACGGCGAGCGCGGCCCGGCGGGCCAGCTCCTCGGCGAAGGCCACGTCGTCGGCCGAATACTCGCGCGGCGCGCCGGCCGAGACGAAGCTGAGCGCGCCGAAGGTGCGGCCGCGTGCGACCAGCGGGACGGTGAGCGAGGCGGCCGCGCCCAGCTCGCGCAGGAGGGCGAGGTGACTCTCGTCGCGGGCGACCGAGGTGAGCAGTTCCTCGCCGACCTCCGGGACGACCAGCGGCCGGCCCGTCCTGAGCACGCCCGCGACGCCCAGCGGCTTCGACGGGTCGGGCGGGTAGTCGCGCAGGCGCTCGGCCAGCGGGAGGCGCGCGGGGTCGCGGTGGAAGACGGCGGCGCGGCGGATGCGGCCGTCGTCGCCGAGGACGTCCACCACCGAGTAGTCGGCGAGGGCGGCGACGGCCAGGCGCGCCAGCTCGCCGAGCGTCGTCTCGTAGTCGAGCGAGGACGAGAGCACGCGGCTCGCCTCGGCGAGGAAGCGGACGCGCTCCTCGGCCTCGCGCTTCTCGTGGATGTCGGTGGCCGTGCCGAACCACTTGACGATTCGGCCCGACGCGTCGCGCAGCGCCTCGGCGCGGCCGAGGTGCCAGCGGTACTGGCCGTCGGAAGCGCGGCGGAAGCGGCACTCGACCTGGTAGTCCTCGCCGGTCGCGACCGCCGTGGCCCAGGCGCGCACGCTCCGCTCGGCGTCTTCGGGGTGGACGACGTGCTGCCAGCCCCAGCCCTCGGCCTGCCCCGGCGTGAGGCCGGTGTACTCGTACCAGCGGCGGTTGTAGTAGTCGGTGAAGCCGTCGGGGCGCGCCGTCCAGACGATCTGCGGCATGGCGTCGGCCAGCGCGCGGTAGTGCTGCTCGCTGGCCTCGGTGGCGGCGCGCGCGGCCTGCTCGCGCTGCAAGAGCTGCTCGCGCTCCACCTCGTCGCGCCGGCGCGCGGTGATGTCGCGGGCGATGACCGAGGCCCCGGCCAGCCGGCCCTCGCGGTCGGACACGGGCGAGATCGTGACCGCGACCTCGACGCGCGTGCCGTCCTTGCGGACGCGGACGGTTTCGAGGTGCTCGACCGGCTCGCCGCGCCTGATGCGGGCCATGACCGAGGCCAGCTCGTCCTCGCGCTCGGGCGGGACGATGATCGAGATCGGTTGGCCGACGGCCTCCGCGGCCGCGTAGCCGTAGAGCCTTTCGGCCGCCGCGTTCCAGCTCGTGATACGGCCGTCGAGCGTCTTGCCGATGATGGCGTCGTCGGACGAGGCGACGAGGGCCGCCAGCCGCTCGCGCTCGACCTCGGCCTGGCGGCGTTCGGTGATGTCGTGGAAGACGAGGACGACGCCGGTCGTGCGCCCGCGCGCGTCGCGAATCGGGGCGGCGCTGTCCTCGACCGGCGTCTCGCGGCCGTCGCGCGCGACGAGGACGGTGTGGTTGGCGAGCCCGACGACGACGCCATCGCGCAGAACCTTCGCCACGGGGCCTTCGACCGGGGCGCGCGTCTCCTCGTTGAAGATGCGGAAGACCTCCGCGAGCGGGCGGCCCCGCGCCTCTTCGCCCGTCCAGCCCGTCAGACGCTCGGCCACCGCGTTCATGAACTCGACGCGCCCCCCGCGGTCGGTCGCGATGACGGCGTCGCCGATGCTCCTCAGCGTGGTCGCGAGCGACTCCTCGCTGATGCGCGCCGACGCCTCGGCCCGCCGGCTCCGGTCGCTGAGGTAGACGACCGTCCCGGCGACGAGGACGAAGAGCACGGTCTGGAACGCCTCCTCGAAGCCGAGCGAGAGGGAGTAGAAGGGCGGGAGGAAGAAGTAGTTGCCGGCGAGGGCCGAGAGCGCGATGGCGAGCAGCGCCGGCCCGCGCCCGGCGCGCAGGGCCGTGAGGAGGACGGCCGGGAAGAAGAAGATGAAGACGATGCGGACGCTCTGCCAGCCGAGCACGCCGCGCAGGGCGAAGGTGAGGACGGCGGCGGCGGCGACCGCGGCGACCGCCAGCCCGTAGCGCCCCCACGCCGTGTCGGGCGCGCGGCCTCCCTCTCGCTCCGCGTCGTGTGGGGTCACGAAATCGGGGTCTGGCATCGCACTTCCCTGGGCACGGTCTGAGGCGGGCGGGGCGGCGGCCGGCGGCGTCGGGGGCCGGCAGCGGGCCGAGGATGCATCCGACTTAGTTCAAAAAATGTGGGCCGTGGAAGAAGACGCCCGCGCGGCTCCGCGGGGCGCGAGTCGCGAGCGGGGCCGGAGTCTCATGCCCGCCGGCACGGACCGTCTCTCGGAATGTGGCCGCAACGATTCGCGTAATCAAAGCTACTGCTTTCGTCCCGGCAAGTCAAGACACTCTTACGCCGAGCGTCGTCGCCCCGGCCGCGCGCCCTTAACTCCGCCGCGGGGCTGTGGCCGCGCGGCTCAGTTGTGGTAAATAAGGGGCATGGCTGACAACCCGACCACGCGCCCGGCCCGGAGGTGGCTGAGGCCCTCGCTTAACTGGCTGCTGGTCTTCGTGCCCGTGGCCGCCGCCTTGAGGTTCGTGCCCGGCCTCGAGAACCCGACGGCGCTCTTCATCGTCTCGTGCCTCGCCATCATCCCTTTGGCCGGCTGGATGGGGCGCGCCACCGAGCACCTCGCCGAGCACCTGGGGCAGGGCGTCGGCGGGCTCCTGAACGCCACGTTCGGAAACGCGGCCGAACTGATCATCGCGCTCTTCGCCCTCTCGAAGGGGCTGACCGGGGTGGTCAAGGCTTCGATCACCGGCTCGATCATCGGCAACATCCTGCTCGTGCTCGGCCTCTCGCTCCTGGGCGGCGGGCTGAAGTACGAGAAGCAGCAGTTCAACCGCACGGCCGCCGGCGTCTCGGCCACGGCGCTGACGCTCGCCGCCATCGCGCTCATCATCCCGACCGTCTTCCACCAGGTCGCGGACGACGTGCCGGTCGCCGCGGGCGGGTGGACGCCGGAGAAGGAGCAGGGCCTCTCGCTCGCCATCGCCGTCGTGCTCTTCCTGACCTACGCGCTGACGCTCGTCTTCACGCTCGTCACGCACCGCAGCCTGTTCGGCGGCGACGAGGCGCACGACGTGGCCGGCGAGGCCGGGGCCGAGCGGACGCGGATGGAGGCCGAGCAGGGAGCGCACGCGCCGTGGTCGGTGAGGAAGGCCCTCACGGTGCTGCTCGTCGCGACCGCCTTCGTCGCGCTCATCTCGGAGTTCCTGGTCGGGGCCATCGAGGGCGCGCGCGGCGAGCTGGGGCTGACGGAGGTCTTCGTCGGCGTCATCGTCGTCGCCATCGTCGGCAACGCGGCCGAGCACTCCTCGGCCGTCCTGATGGCGCTGCGCAACAAGATGGACATCGCCATCGGCATCGCGGTCGGGTCGAGCCTCCAGATCGCGCTCTTCGTCGCGCCCGTCCTCCTCTTCGCCTCCTACCTGTTCGGCGCGCCGATGAACCTGGAGTTCACCGTCCCGGAGGTGGTCGCGGTCGTGGCCTCGATCATCATCGTCGAGCAGATCAGCAGCGACGGCGAGAGCAACTGGATAGAGGGCCTGCAACTGCTCTCGGTCTACGCCATCCTCGCCATCCTCTTCTACTTCCTCCCGGACGTGCACGTGCCCGGCGAGGCCGGCGGGGCGCCGAGCCACTGACGTGTTACAGGCGATCATCTTCGCGCTCCTCCTGGCGGCTTCGGGCGAGGCCGGCTCGGCCCGCTGGGAGCCGCAGCGGAGCGGCACGGCCGTCCGCCTGCGCGGCGTCAGCGCCGTCAGCCCGCGCGTGGCCTGGGCGAGCGGCGACAGGGGCACTTTCGCGCGCACCGTTGACGGCGGCCGGACGTGGCGGGCCGGCGTCGTGCCCGGCGCCGAAGAGCTGGACTTCCGCGACGTGGACGCGTTCGACGCCGAGACCGCCTACCTGCTCTCGATAGGCGAGGGCGCGCGCTCGCGTATCTACAAGACGACGGACGGCGGCCGCACCTGGTCGCTGCAATTTCAGAGCGCCCGGCCCTCGGCCTTCTTCGACGCGATGGCCTTCTGGGATCGCGACCACGGCCTGGCCGTGAGCGACCCGGTGGACGGCCGCTTCCTCGTCATCACGACCTCGGACGGCGGCCGCACCTGGCGCGAGACGCCGCGCGAACAGATGCCGCCGGCCCTGCCCGGCGAGGGTGCCTTCGCCGCGAGCGGCACCTGCGTGGCCGTCGCCGCCGGCGGCCGCGCCTGGTTCGGGACGGGAGGCCCCGGCGGCGCGCGCGTCTTCCGCACGAGCGACGCCGGGCGGACGTGGGAAGCGGCCGAGACGCCGGTCGCGGGCGGCAAGACCGCCGGCATCTTCTCGCTCGTCTTCACGGACGCGCGGCGCGGCGCGGCGGTCGGCGGCGACTACACGAAGGAGCGCGAGGCGGGCCGCAACGCGGCGCTCACCGACGACGGCGGGAAGACCTGGCGGCCGGTCGGGGCCGGAGGGCCGCGGGGCTACAGGTCTTGCGTCGCGCTGCTGCGCGAGGGTGCCGGATTCGTGCTCGTCGCCGTCGGGCCGAGCGGCTCCGACTACTCGCTCGACGGCGGCCGGAGCTGGCGCGCGCTCGGCCCCGACGGCTACCACAGCGCGAGCTTCACCCCGCGCGCCGCCGCCGGTTGGGCCGTCGGCGAAGCCGGGAGCGTCGCTAGGTACGCCGGCCGCCTGACGC
>DASZKF010000008.1:0-4778 GCA_035947355.1 Pyrinomonadaceae bacterium
GTTCGCCGGAATTTCCCGCGCGCGGCGCACACTTTAGAGCCCGGCCATCCTCTTCTCGGCCGCGTCCAGCTTCGGCAGGTCGTTCTCGGGCCGGTCGAGGTAGAAGTAGGCGCAGCTCGACCAGTCGTCCGAGCGCTCGAACTTGCCGTCCTTCGTCAAGTCCATCTCGACCTCGCCGGGGCCGGCGCGCAGGAGCCGCTTGCCCGTGCGGTAGAAGCCGCCGCGGCTGTGGTCGGCGAGGTAGCCGATCTGCTGCATCGTCACGCGGATGTCGCGGCTGAAGTAGACGGGGTCGGGGACGTGGTAGCGGTAGAAAGACCACTGGCCGGCGCGCTCGTCGGCGACGGGCGAGCCCTGGTAGAGGTTCGAGTACTCGCCCTGCCCCCAGGCCGTCCCGACGTAGTCCTCCGTCCCCGTCCCGACGAGGCTCGGAAGCTCTCGGTCGCCGTCGAGGTAAATCTTGATCTCGCCCTCGCCCCACCAGGTGTGCGAGTAGGTGGCGCGGTCGGTGGTGACGCCGACGTTCGTGCCGAGGTAGCGGCCGCGGCCCTCGACGCGCGGGAGGATTTCGTAGTCCTGCCGGAGCCGCGTCGGGTTCTCGCGCCGGAAGTGCGCGTGGAAGTAGAGCACGCCCGGCGGGTGGCGGTCGCCGAGCGTGTAGTTGATGTCGTAGAAGAGTTCGGGCAGGTCAACGCCGCTCTCGTTCGTCATCACGATGCGCATCCCCGTGCGGAACGGCATCGGAACGACGCAGTTGAAGCTGCGGCCCTCCGGGTTCGAGAAGAGCGCCGACTCGAACTTCGCCATCCGCCCCAGGCCGACGCCGAAGAAGTCTCCGAGCGGCGCGCTCACCGCCGGCCGCCCCGCGCCGTCCCAGTAGATGTCGAGGCGCAGGCCGCGCAGCATCCGCGGCGTGCGCTCGGGGATCGTCATCCACATCCGCCTGACCGTCCCCGACGTGCCGCGCGCCTCGGCGAGCACGGCGCTCGCGCCCGCCTTGATGGCGATGGTCGGCGCGCCCTTGCGCCCGCCGAGCGCGCGCCCGCCCGCGCCCTTCTCGCCCGAAGGGTTCTCGGGGCTGGCCCAGCGCGTCTCGACCCCCTCGGGCAACTCGTACAGAACCTGCGCGCGGGCCGCGACCGCCCCGGCGAGGAAGAAGCAGGCCGACAGGAAGATGAAGTTGAACACACGCGTCACGATACGAAGTCTCCTCATTGTTCTCGGTCGCCGGTCTTATCGAACGCGCATACGGTCGCAGAGGCGCGCGCCGTCCGTCAAGGAAGGGGCCGCGCGGCGGCGAGGCGGCGCAGGGCCTCGGCCGTCGCGGCGTCGGCGGGGAAGAAGGACTCGATAGCGAGTTCGGAGAGGGTGACGTCGACGGGCGTGCCGAAGACGGTCGTCGTGCTGATGAAGGAGAGCGTGACGCCGCCTTCCGCGGCGAGTTGGAAGGGGACGACGACCCCGCCGTAGGCGAGGTCTGAGGGCGGCCCGGCGTCGGCCGCGCCGGCGGGCGGCGGGTAGTCCGACAGCTCGCGCATGAGGCCGGCGAGGACGGCGTCGGCCGTCAGCTCGACCTGCCGGCGCAGGCGCGCGAGCAGTTGCGCGCGCCACTCCGAGAAGTTGACGATGCGCGGCGCCAGCCCCGAGGGGTGCAGGCCGAGGCGCAGGACGTTGACGGGCGGCCGCAGCAGCTCGGCGTCTATCCCTTCGAGCAGGGGCGCGACGGCGCGGTTCGAGGCGGCCAGCGTCCAGTGCCGGTCTACGGCGAGCGCGGGGTAAGGCTCGTGGCCCGCGAGCACGAGTTCGACGGCCTCGCGCGCGCTCCGCAGCGCCGGGTCTTCGAGCGGGCGTTCGGGGAAGACGGGCGCGTAGCCGGCGGCGACGAGCAGGAGGTTGCGCTCGCGCAGGGGGACTTCGAGCCGCTCGGCGAGGCGGATGACCATCTCGCGGCTCGGCTGCGCGCGCCCGGTCTCGACGAAGCTGAGGTGGCGCGTCGAGATGTCGGCCTCGCAGGCGAGGTCGAGCTGGCTCATGCGCCGCCGCCTCCGCCACTCGCGCAGCAGTCCGCCGACCTCTCTTGTTCGCGCCGCGCTCATTCCGCGCCCGACGATAGCACAGCCGGGCGCGCCGCCTCCATTACCTCCGAAGTAATTGCTTCGAAGAGGCCCGGCGTGGAAACATGCGCACGGTCGCGGGGCTGACCGAGGAGATTTAAAGACATCGGAGGTTGAGTGTGTCGTGTCGTCATTTCAACACAGAGTTCACGGAGGGCACAGAGTTCACAGAGAAAACCGATTCTTCTTCTCTGTGCCCTCTGTGAACCCTCTGTGTCCTCTGTGTGGAACCGGCGTCGCGGTAGGCTCAACTGCAATCCGCACTGAAACGGTTTTAGATTGAGCGTAAGGAGTTTGCCATGACCACGTCTAACACTTCGCCCTTCCTCCGCCGGGTGCTGCTCGCCGACGCGGCGACGAGCGGCGCGTCCGGGCTGTTGATGACGCTCGCGCCGGGCGCGCTCGAAGACTGGCTCGGGGTGCCGGCGGGGCTGCTGCGCTACGCGGGCCTGAGCCTTCTGCCCTTCGCCGCGCTCGTCGCCTATCTCGCCACGCGGCCGGCGCCGCCGCGCGCGGCCGTCTGGGCGGTGATCATCCTGAACCTGCTCTGGGCGGCCGACAGCATCCTGCTCGTGGCCGGCGGCTGGCTCGGCCCGACCCCGCTCGGCTACGCCTTCGTCATCGCCCAGGCCCTCGTCGTCGCCGCCTTCGCCGAGGCCCAGTACATCGGCCTGCGCAGGTCGCCCGCGACCGCTTGAAGAGGTGATGGGTGATGGGTGATAGGTGATAGGTAAGAAGCAACCTGTCTTTTACCTATCACCCATCACCCATCACCTCTTTCATCCGATTCACGATGAGTTGTTTCAGCTCGTCGCCGGTGCGGCACGAGTTGATGGCGTCGGCTCCGAGGAGCACTTCCAGCCGGTCGTCGTTCTTCGTGAAGACGGCCGGCAGCGGGACGGCGGCCGCGCCGTGGCGCGCCCGCAGTTCGTCGGCGTGCAGGAACTCCAGCGGCACGCCGAGGCCCTCCAGGAACCGCTTCCAATCTTTGCGCATCCCCAGCGCCGAGTGCGTGAGCGCGCACAGGTTGCAACGGTAGGTGCGGGGCGAGAAGATTTTATGCGCCGCGTCGGCCACGGCGTTGAACAGCCCGCTGTCGGCGTTGTAGACGAAGACGAGCGCCGGCTTCATCTCCCCTCCAAACCTAAGAACGGTGATGGGTGATGGGTGATGGGTGATGGGTGAAAGTAAGTTGTTTTTACCTATCACCTATCACCTATCACCCGTTTGCGGCCACCGCGCCGCCGCAGCTTGAGCCGGCGCCGGCCGTGCAGCCGAAGCAGTGCGCGCCGGTCGAGACGCGGGCGGCGGCGAAGACGGCCGGGTCGAAGTCGGCGATGGTTTGCGGCAGCCCGAGGGGCACGCCGAGGTCGAGCATCTGGTTGAAGTCGCAGTCGTAGAGGCGGCCCGTCCAGTCCACGCTCACCAGCCGGCGGCACATCAGCCCCTCGACCGTCGCGGGGTTGAACGCCTCGACCAGCCGGCGCATGTAACGCTCCTCGTTGCCGGAGCGGCGCAGGTATTCGAGGAAGCGCTTGATGGGCATGTTGGTGATCGTGTAGAGGCGGTTGAACTCGACGGCGTGCCGCGCCGCCAGCTCGCGCCTGAAGTCGCGTTCGATGGCTTCCTGCCGGGGCGGCAGGAACGCGCCGACGGGGTTGTAGACGAGGTTGAGGACGAGGCCGCTCGCCTCCTTCCCGTAGCCGACCGCGTTGAGGCGCGCGAGCGCCTCGACCGACTTGCGGAAGACGCCGGGGCCGCGCTGCGCGTCGGTCTGCTGTTCGAGGAAGTACGGCAGCGACGAGACGACCTCGACCGCCTGCTCGCGGAAGAACTCGGGCAGGTCTGCCTGGCCCGGCTCGAACGTCACCGTCAGGTTGTGCCGGACGATGACGTGCGCGCCCAGGCGCCGGGCCTCGGCGACGAGGTAACGGAACGAAGGGTTGAGTTCGGGCGCGCCGCCCGTGATGTCGAGCGTCGGCACGCGCCAGCGGCGCAGGGCGGCGACGACCTGCTCGACGGTCTCGCGCGCCATGACCTCCGTGCGGCGCGGAGAGGCGTCTACGTGGCAGTGCTTGCACGCCTGGTTGCAGAGCTTGCCAACGTTGACCTGCAAGGTCTCGACCGCCCCGGCGCGGCGCAGGCGCGCCCCGTGCGCCGCCAGCTTCTCTCCGAAGCCGACGGGCGCGCGCGCGCCGCCCTCCGCGATGACGGGCAAGGCTTTCGGCATCACATCGAGACCTTGTCCACCGAGTTGTGCGCCTGGAGGCCGTGGATGAGCGCCGCCCCGCCGCGCAGGGCCGAGGCCATGTGGATCGCCTCGGTCATCTGCTCCATGTTCGAGCCGGCCTCGAGGCACGCCTGCGCGTAGGCGTCTATGCAGTAAGGGCACTGCAAGGCGTGCGCGACGGCCAGCCCGATCAGCGCCTTCTCGCGCCGCGAGAGCGCGCCGTCCTCCTGGCACGCCTGATACCAGGCCATGAACTTCTCGAACAGATCGGGCCGGTGCCTGCCCACCTCCGAGAAGCGCCCCAGGTCGTCTTCTTCGTAATATGCCACTGTGCGATACTCCGGGAAAGGAAGTTTCGAGTTTCGGGTTTCGAGTTTCGAGTTCGGGCGGCGCACGCTGAACATTTCAACTCAGGCTGAGCGAACTCGAAACCC
>DASZKF010000009.1:0-7384 GCA_035947355.1 Pyrinomonadaceae bacterium
AAGGCAGAAAGCAGAAGGCAGTCAGGAGCCGTTGAGCCTTGACTGCCTTCTGCTTTCTGCCTTCCGCCTTCTGTATTTACTTTGGCGTGAGGTGATTGATGTTCTGGTTTTACGTGCTGGTCGCCGCGGCGGCCGGGGCGGTGATACCCGTCCAGCCCGGCGTGAACTCGCAGCTCGCGCGGTGGGTCGGCTCGCCCGTCGCCGCCGCCTTCGTCTCGCTCTCGACCGGCGCGCTCGCCCTGCTCGTCTACTGCCTCGCGCTGCGGCCCGTCCTGCCCGGCTGGGCGGCGCTGTGGCAGACTTCCTGGTGGCTGTGGGTCGGGGGGCTTCTGGGGGCCTTCGTCGTAGCGGCCACGGCGGCCTACGCCCCGCGGCTCGGCGCGGCGACCTTCATCGCGGTCGCCGTCGCCGGCCAGATGTTCGCCGCCATCCTCCTCGACCACTTCGGGCTCGTCGGCTTCGACTCCCGCCCGGCCGGCTGGCCGAGGGTTCTGGGCGCGGCGCTGCTCGTCGCCGGGGTCATCCTCATACGGAAGTTTTAGCCGGCGGCGCGCCGCTCAGTAGATGTTGAAGTTGTATTCGAGCGTGACCCACTGCGAGACGCGCCGCCCGTCCATCACGGCCGGGATGAAGCGGATGCCCCTGGCCGCCGCGATGGCCTTTTCGGTGAGCCCGTCGGGCAGCCCATTGATGACCGTGATCTTCGTGACCTCCCCGCTCGAAGTGAGCACGCAGCGCAGCCTGACTAAGCCCGTCACGTTGTTGCGGCGCGCCTCCTCCGTGAAGCCCGGCGTCGGTTTGAAGACCACGTTGGCCCTCTGCGCCACTTCCACACTCCTGAAGGGGGGGCTGGAGCCGGGCGGGCCGCCGCCCGCCGCGGTGCGCCCCGGCCCTAATCCCCCGCCCACGCCGGGGCCGGACGAGACGCCGCCGGGGGCCGGCTTCGGGTCTCCAGGGGTGTCGCGCGCGTCAGGCTTGATGAGCGGCGGGTCGGCGTCGATGGTCGCCGGCAACGACCGTGGCGGGTTTCTTACAGGGACGGCCTGCTCGGGCCCGGCGGCGCGCGGGGGCGACTCGGCCTCCCGCCGCGGGCTCCTGGCCGCGGCCGCCAGCTTGAACGACTTCAGGAAGCGCGCGACCGCCGGGTGGGCCTCGCCGCCGCCGACAGCCTCTGCCATGTAAGCGTGCTTCGACGTGAGGAAGAAGCGCGCGACGCCCTCCGCCCCGCGGTGCGTGAACGCGTACTGCCAGCCGTCTACGCCCCCGCTGCGGACGTGACGGGTGAAGCTGCCCCGCACGGCCGGCAGTTCCTGCGCGCCGAAGAACTCCCCGACGAAGAAGCTTAGCGGCTCGTGCGCGCGGGGCTCGTCGAAGGAGGCGACGAGGAAGACCACGCCGTCGTGGTAAGCCGTGTAGACGCGCGCCGGCACGGTCTCGTGGGTGGGCGAGTCTTTGACCTCGCGACTCATGTGGTAGGCGGCCGCGGGCGATGGGAAATCCACCGTAAACTCCTCTTCGGCCGGCGCGAAACGCTGCCAGCGCGCCGGGGGCTCGCCGGCGGGCTGCTGCGCCGGCCGCGGCGCGGGGGCCTGACCGGCGGGCGCGGCGTGGGCGGCGAGTGCCGCCGAGAGCGTGAGGACGAAAAGCGCGTGGTTCCTCATCGGTTTCGAGGGCTCCTTTCCGGGTGAGGGCGGGCGCCTCTACTGTCCGAACTTCATCGAGTAGAGGATGCCGTAGAGGGCGTCTTCGTGGCGGGCGAAGTCTTTGCCGCGCGAGGCGAGCATGATGTTGAGCATCTGCTTCTGGCCCTTGTAGTCGCGGTAGGCGATCCACTGGAGGCGCTGCGGGCTGTCGGCCTCCCGCGCGCTGCGGCTGTACCAGAGGTAGCCGGCGACGCCCGCGGCGAGGAGCACCACGAAGCCGGCGGCGACGACCACGACGACCACGATGGCGACGACCCAGCCTTTCGAGAGCCCCTTCTTCTTCGGCGGCGCGCCGAAGCCACCCGGCGGCTGTTGGTTGAAGTCTTGCATGGCGGTAATTTCCTTTGCGTCGGTCTGGGGCCGGGAACGGCGCGGGACTATATCACGGCCCCGCGTGCGGCGACGAAGTTTTTCCGCCGCGCCTCAGAGCGCCGCGCCGGAGAGGAACTCCGCGAGGAGGTTCTGCGCGACGCGGGCGCGGTAGCGGGCCGTCGAGCGGAAATCGTCTATGGGGCTGATGTCTCGGGCGAGTTCGGCGAGCGCGTCGCGGCGTGCGGCCTCGTCCGGCTCGCGGCCTCGGAGCGCGGCCTCGGCGCGGCGGCAGCGGACGACGGTCGGCGCGATGCTGCCGAGCGCGATGCGCACGTCGCCGACGCGCCCGCCCCCGTCGAGCGTGACGGTGCCGGCGAAGCAGACCTTCGAGATGGCCTGCGCGCGGCGCGTCCCGACCTTGCGGTAGTGCTGGCGCGCGCCGGGCCGGGGCCGCGGCAGGCGGATGCGCGCGAGCAGCTCGTCGGCGCGCATGGCGGTCTGCCTGTAGCCGGTGTGGAACTCTTCGTAATCAACCCAGCGCGAGCCGCCGCGCGAGACCAGCTCGACCCGCGCGCCGTAGGCGAGCAGCGCGGGCGGCGAGTCGGCCGCCGGGCTGGCGTTGCAGACGTTGCCGCCGAGCGTCCCCCGGTTCTGGATGGCGACGCCGCCCGTCTCGCGCGCCGCCGCGACGAGCATCGGGAACTCCCGCCGCAGCACCTCGCTCCGCCTCACCTCGGTGTAAGTCGTCAGCGCCCCGAGCGTCACCCAGTCCTCTTCCGCCTCGACGCCGCGCAGCTCCTCCAGCCCCCACACGCTGAAGAACTTCCTGTGCGGCAAGGCCCCCGCCTCCAGCAGCACCATCAAATCCGTCCCGCCCGCGAACGGCCGCCACGCGCCCGGCCCCTCGGCCAGAAGCTCAAGCGCCTCGCCCAAATCGCGCGGCACGGCCAACTCGTAAGCGGGAACGTAAGACCTCATGGATTAATAAGCCGCAGAGAAGAAGCGAAATGATGAATGCGGAATGCGGAATGACGAATGTGGGGGGGCAGGCCCGGTTATATTCATCATTCCGCATTCATCATTTGCCTTCTTTTCTCTGTGTCTCTGTGGCTATTCTTTCTGACAGGCGCGGACTACGGATTCGAAAATCCTGACGTAGCCGGTGCAGCGGCAGAGGTTGCCGGCGAGGGCCTCGCGGATGTCGGCCTCGGTCGGGCGCGGGTTCTCTTCGAGGAGCCTGACGGCGGCCAGCACCATGCCCGGCGTGCAGATGCCGCACTGCGCGCCGCCGCACTCGACGAAGGCCCGCTGGACGGCGTGGAGGCGCTCGCCGTCGGCGACGCCCTCGATGGTTCTGATCCGCGCGCCCTCGGCCTGCGCCACGGGGACGAGGCAACTGTTGACCAGCTCGCCGTCGAGGAGGACGGAGCACGCGCCGCACTCGCCCTCCCCGCAGCCCTCCTTCGTGCCCGTCAGCCGCAGCCCCTCGCGCAGCACGTCGAGCAGGCGCGCCATCGGGTAGGCGTCGAAAGTCACCTCCCGCCCGTTAACCGAGCAGGTGACGGGAATCTTGTTGACGGGTTCGGGCAGCTTCATATCAAGAACAGTAGACAGTAGTCAGTAGTCAGTAGGAAGACAGTCGCTACCGAATCTTTCGAGTGTTGGCGTCAGTTGTCGTAGTGCGGGGCCGACTGTCTACTGACTACTGTCTACTGTCTACTCCTTTCCATCGCTTCCATAATCTCTTCCGGCATCACGGGGACGTGGTCGAAGGCGACGCCGGTGGCCTGTTCGAGGGCGCTGACGACGGCCGGGGCGGGGCCGTCCATCGGGAGTTCGCCGATGCCCTTCGCGCCGGCGGGGGCGCCGGGGAAGGGGTTCTCGACGAAGTGGACGCGGACGGGCGGCATGTCGGCCGAGGTCGGGATGATGTAGTTGGTCATCTGCGCGTTCGCCATCCGCCCCTCGCGCCAGGCGACGCGCTCGTAGAGCGCCCACCCGACGCCCTGCGCCACCCCGCCTTCGATCTGGCCGGCGGCCAGGACGGGGTGGATGACTCGGCCCACCTCCTGCACCGCCACGAAGTCCTCGACGCGCGCCTCGTAGGTCAGCGTGTCCACGCTCACCTCGGCGACGTAAGCGGCCCAGGCGAAGGCGCTGTAGGCGTCGCCGCGGTAGAGCTGGTCGTCCCAGTTGACGTCGGCCGGCTGCTCGTAGCGGGTGAAGACGCGCAAGGGGCCGATCGTCTCCGCGTGCTCGCGGCAGGCGCGGCGGAACTCTTCGGCCGTATAGCCGTCGCGGAGGAAGCCGCCGCCTTCGAGTATCTGCCTGATGCCGAGCGCCGAGGTCTCGACGAGCTTGCCGACGATCATGCAGGTGCGCGAGGCGACCGTAGGGCCGCTGTCGGGCACGTCGGCCGTGTCGGGCCGCACGACCTCGACCTCCTCGTAGTCGAGGCCGAGCGCGTCGGCCGCGATCTGCGCGAAGATGGTGTTGGTGCCCTGCCCGATCTCGGTGCTCGCGGCGAGCACGCGCACGCGCCCCTCGGCCGTCGCCTCGCAGCCGACCACCGACTGCAAAAACTTCTCGCCCGACCCCGTGAAGCCCGCGCCGTGCATGAAGGTGGCGAAGCCGATGCCGCGCTTAACGATATTAGATTGATTCTCGCGCGCGAACCGCTCGCGCTTCGCGTGGTAGTCCGAAAGCTCGAAGGCGCGCTCAAGCAGCGCTTCCATCTCCACCGACTCGCGGATGACCTGGCCGGTGGCCGTCGTGTCGCCCCGGCGTATGAAGTTGCGGCGGCGCAGCTCCTCGGGCGCGAGGCCGACGGCGCGCGCGACCCTGTCCAGGTGGCGCTCCAGCGCGAAGATGCTCTGCGGCGCGCCGAAGCCGCGGAAGGCCCCGTGCGGCGGCGCGTTCGTCGCCACGGCGCGCGAGCGGACGCGGACGTTCGGGCAGTTGTAAGGCCCGGCCGAGTGGATCGTCCCGCGCGAGAGGACGACCGACGAGAGCGTCGCGTACGCCCCGCCGTCTATGTCGAAATCAATCTCCATCGCGAGGAGCTTGCCGTCGGGCGTGACGGCCGTGCGGTGGCGCGTGCGCGAGGGGTGGCGCTTCGTTGTAGCGGCCATGTCCTCGGCGCGGTCGTAGGCCATCTTCACCGGCCGGCCCGACTTCCAGGCGAGCAGCGCGGCGTGGCCCGCGATCATCGAGGGGTACTCCTCCTTGCCGCCGAAGCCGCCGCCCGTCTCGGTCTGGATGACGCGAACCTTCTCGGGCGGCAGGCCGAAGAGTTTCACGAGCGCCTTGTGGACGTAGTAGGGGCACTGCATCGAGCCCTCGACGATGACGCCCGCATCGGGGTCGGCCGTGGCGAGGCAGCCGTTCGGCTCGATGTAGAGCTGCTCCTGCGCGCCCGTTCGGTACTCGCCCTCGACGACGATGACGCCCTCGCGCGCTCGGGCGGCGTCCACGTCGCCCTTCTCGACGAGGAAGGACTTGAAGACGTTGTCCTCGCCCCAGACGATCTCCTTCCGCGCCAGAGACTCTTCGATGGTGAAGACGGCCGGCAGCGGCTCCGTCTCGACGCGGACGGCGCGGCGGGCCTCTTCCAGGAGGTGTCTGTCCTCGTGCGCGAGCAGGAGGATCGGCTCCTCGGGGTGGTTGATGAGGCCGTCGGCGAGGTAGGGCTGGTCGAGGAGGATGAGCGCGACGGCGTTCTCTCCGGGGATGTCGCGGGCGGTGACGACGATGAACTCGTCCCAGGGGATGCCGGGCTCGAAGACGATCTCTTTGATCCGGCCGCGGGGCACGCGGCTGCGCACGGTCACGCCGTGGAGCAGCCCCTGGGGCGAGAGGTCGTCCACGTAGAGGGCCGCGCCCGTGACCTTCGCGCGCCCCTCCTTGCGCGGCACGGGCCGCCCGACGAGCCTGTCTTTGATGCCGAGAGCCATCCGGTTGGTCGGCCGGCCTCCCTTCCGCACGCGCGGGGCGGCCGGACTTTGGTGGCGGCAAGCTTAACATAACGCGCGCCGCGGCGGTCAACGCGGGCCGGGGTGAGGATGACTGCGCGTCGGACTGACGTGCCTGTTGATGGGACGTGACAGCCGAAGTCCCGGCCCGCTGACATTATTCCATGATCTTATCCAGGCCCCGGACGACGCCGACGTGATCCCGCACCTTGCGAATCGCCAAGAGAGTGCCCTGTATGTACGGCCCGGCGCCGCTGCCGGCGTCGTGGCGGATGGTCAGGCGCTCGTCCTCCGCGCCGAATATCGCCTCGACGCCGATCACGTAACCGGGCAGGCGGATTGAGTGAACCTGAATCCCTCTGAGGGTCGTGCCGCGGCTGTCCCTCTCCCCGATCGTCTCCCCGACGGGGTGTGTGACTTCGGGCCTCCCGACCTCCGACAGCCGGAAGGCCAGCTCGCGCGCCGTGCCGCTCGGCGCGTCCCGCTTGGCGTCCGAGGCGTAATCAATGACCTCCCACTGAGGCAGATACTTCGCCGCCTCGCACGCGAAGCGCTGGAGCAGCACGGCGGTGACGGCGAAATTGCCGGCGGCTATCACGCCGACCCTCCGCTCCGAAGCGGCCCGGTTGATCTCTTCGAAATCCTCGTCCGTCAGGCCCGAAGAGCCCACGACGACGTGAACGCCTTTGGCAATCGCCGTCAACACGTTGTCCTTCACTACGTCCGCCTTCGTGTAATCAACCAGCACGTCGGTCGGGGCTTCGAGGGCTTCCGCGACCGACCCGCTGACCGTCACGTCGAGGCTCGTGTCGCCGAAAACATCCTTCAGGCTGCGGCCTTTGTGAGTGCGCGAGACGGCCCCGACGAGGCTCAGGTCGTTCGCTTCAGACACGGCAAGGCACAGAGGCTTCCCGACCCATCCCGTAGCCCCGGCGACGCACACGTTGAGTTTCATAATCTCTCGGCCATCAACTTATGGATCTACTCTCTAACACGGCGTTAAGTGACACGGGCAACCGTCTTAACCTAAAATAAGCCGAACCTGTTTCCGTCTATTTTAGTTACGACTTAACCGAGCGGGAAGTATCTTTGGACAGCATCCGAGTTAAAGATAAGAATCAAGCTGATTCAGCAGCTAAAGATTCGCATCCCATTTGTCACCTAGAGCGGTTTTCAGTTGGCTGTAAGCCAACGAGGGAGTAGAGTCACCGCATGAAAGCCTACTCCCCCGACCTCTGCGCCAAGATCGCGCGGGCCACGACGAGGGCGAGGGCTCGCAACGCCAGCTCGCCCGCCGGTTCCGCGTCAGCCTCGCCTTCATCCAGAAGATGCGCCGGCGCGAGCGCACGACGGGCGAACTGGCCGCTACGCGCCACACCGGCGGTAGGCGGCCGCTGC
>DASZKF010000010.1:0-6530 GCA_035947355.1 Pyrinomonadaceae bacterium
CCGCCGCCGGCGCGCCGTGGCCTTCGTGAGCCGCGGCGTCGGTGCCGGCCGGCGACGCGGCGGCGGGCTGCGACGGGCTGGTCGTCTTCGGCTCGGCGGCCGTCGTCGCCTTGTGGTGTTCGTGGTCTGACGGGTCGTGCGGCTGCGGGGACGGGGAGGTCTGCGGGGCCGTCTGCGTCGCGGGCTGCGCGGTCTTCTCGGCGCGGCCGGGCTGCGGCGAAGGCTGCGGCGTCGGCTGCGCGGGTCGGTGCCCTTCGTGCTGGGCCGCGGCCGAGACGCAGGCGAGCGCGAGGGCCGCGGCGAGCGAGTGCGCGCGTAAGACGGCACGGGGCCGGAGTGTCTTGACGACTAAACTTTTCATGATGCCCTTCCCTAAAAATTACCTTCGGCGGGCGCGCGCGTCCGCGGCTCGCCCGGCGGCTTTGAGTGTGTCTGACCTGTAGGAGGCGGACGGGTGCGCGGCCCGGCCAAGGGACGGCCGGTGCGCGAGGGAAGGGCTAAATCAGGAAGCGGTTGACGAGGACGTACAGACGTGTCTTGCCGGGCGGCGCGCCGCGGGCGGCGGCGCCCCGCGCCCCGCCGCCGCGGCCGTCTCGCGCCGGGGGCCTTCGCCCTCGCGCGCGCCCGAAGGGGCGGGCGGCAATTCCGGGCGGCTCACGCAGTGCGCGCAGGACGTGGCCGGACGCGCGGCGGGGCGGCGGGCGCCCGCGGCCAGACTGCGCGGGGCCGCGGCCTCGCGCGGCGCGGGGGCGTCGTGCGCGGCGTGTTGCTGACGCCCGGCTCGCTGCTCTGCGGCACGCGCGGGCGGGGTCTGAGCGTGACAGCCGCCGTGTCGCGCCGTCCGTCTCGCCGAAGTCCTGCGCGGAGACTCGGCGGGAATCAGCTTCGGACTCTGCGCCTTCGCCTTCAACTTCGCGCGGCAGCAGGCGTGCTCGCGCAGGGCGTTCCTCGCCCCGCCGCCCGCGTGCGGGCAGACGACCGAGGCGAGCGCGCCGGCCCAGCCGCCCAGGCTAAGGACGGCGGCGACGCAGGCGTTCAGTAGTCGGCGACTCATGTCTGCGTGCGAAGCGAAAGAGAATCCCGCGCTTCGTTCGAATTAAACCCTAGCCCGGCCGGCGGCGCAACCGGAGAGCAGTAAGCGGCAGGCGGAAAGCTGTAGGCAGCAGGCAGAAGGCTGTAAGCAGCGAGCTTCGTGCAGCGCCGGTTGTCGCCTCCGGCTGACAGTGTCGAAGAAGAAGTTTTCGCTACTGCCTTCTGCTTTCCGCCTTCCTCTTCCCTCACCCGTGCCGGCCGCGCCGCGGCCTCGGCCAGCCGGCGGCGGCCGCCTCGGGCGAGGTCAGGTTGCTGTGCTCGATGAGGCCGCAGACGTTGCCCTCCTCCTCGCCGCGCTCGTCCCACTCCTGGAGGGTGCGCGCCAGCTCGGCGCGGTAGCGGCGCAGTTCCGACAGGCGTCGGTCGAGCTCTCCGAGCTTGCGCCGCGCGGCCTCGCGGACGTGGCGGCAGGGCAGGCGGCCGCCCGCGCTCTCGGCCAGAATCTCGCCGATCTCGTCGAGCGTGAAGCCGACGGCCTGCGCGCGCCGGATGAAGGCGAGGCGTTCGAGCACCGACTCGTCGTAGACGCGGTAGTTGGCCCCGGTGCGGCGCGGGCGGCCGAGCAGCCCCCGCCGCTCGTAGAACCGCAGCGTCTCGACGGCGACCCCCGAAGCCTTCGCCACCTCGCCGATGCGCAGCGCGCGCCCCCCGGCCGGAACCTTCGACGCTTTCATCATGGAGGTATTGTAAACCCTGAAGCCTGCTCCAGAGTCAAGCGCAGAAAAGAACAGGGGCGCGGTCAGTTCGACTGCGAGTTGTGCGGGGCGTCGAGGTAGGCTTCGACGGTCTTGTAAATCTCGTCGTCCATGAAGACGTTGATCTTGTGGTAGGAGCGCGAGAGTTCCTCGGTGGTCTGGAAGCGGAGCGCGCCGCGGTAACGCTCGAAGAATTCGAGGAGCGTGGCGCGCAGGAGCGTCAGCTCGCGCACGACCTCCTTCAGCTCGTAGCCCTGCCGCCACCGCTGGCGGCCGTGCTCCGCGCCCTGGCGCAGCATGCGGCCGTTGGCCGGCTCCTCGGCGAGCGCGCGGCGCAGCTCCTCGACGATCTGCGGGACGTGGTCAACGAGCTGGAGGTAGGAGAGTCTCTCGTCGGAGTTGATGCGCTTGTCGGCGCTGACCTTCTCGGCCCAGTCGCGGACGATGATCTCTTGGCCGTTCTGCAACAGACGACTCAGTTGGTCGGACATCTAGGGGGAACCTCTTCGTAACTTGTCTTCGGCGACCGAACGGGGCGGCCGGGGGGAACGGGCCGCCGATGAGGGCGCTCGTGCCCGCGCAGTATAAGTCAAGCCCGGCGGGGCCGGCAACCGATTTGACCGCCGGGCCGGAAGGGTGCGACGATGCGGGCCGTCAATCCCCCTGGAACGCTCTGATCGAAAGGTGAACCGGAGATGGCAGAGGAGAACAACCGCGAATTCGTCACGCAGGAGGAGACGGGCGAGGTCGCGCCCGTGGATCAGGTCGAGGGGCGCGTCGAGGCCGAGATGAAACGCCTTGAGGGGCGAGCCCGCGAGCGGGTCGGGCAGGGCCTCGGGGACGCGCAGGTCGAGCGCGAGGGCCGCGAGCTGCGCGAGGAGGGCGAGCGGGAACGCGACGAGCAGCGACGAGAACAGTAAAGGCGAACTGCAAAAGGCAAAAGTGGAAGACGGAAGCCGCGGCGCTTCCCGTCTTCCACTTTTGCCTTTCGCCTCTTGCCTCTTGCCTTCGGCGCAGCCGTCAGTCTCCGCTGGTCATGCCCGTCGCCTCCTCGATGGCGGCGAGCAGCATGGGGGGGCTCTTGTCGGGGCTGAAGCCGATGAAGCGCTTGACGATCTTGCCGTCCTTGATGATGAAGGTCTGCGGGATGTTGCCGCGGCCCGCCATCAGCTCCTGCGCCACGTCGGCGCGCGCCCACCCGAGCTTGTAGTTGATCTTGTACTCGCGAGCGAAGTCGCGCACCTTCTCCTCGTCGGTCTGCGGGTTTTCGAGCGTCAGGCCGATGACCTCGACGCCCTTCGGCGCGAACTCCTTGCTGATGTCAACGAGGTGCGGTATCTCGAAGCGGCAGGGGCCGCACCACGTCGCCCAGATGTCGAGCACGACCACCTTGTCCCTGAAGTCCGAGAGGCGGAACGGCGCGCCGTCGAGCGGCTGTATCTCGGCGTTGAGCGCCTGATCCGAGAGCGGGACGGACGCGCCGGGGTTCGCGGGCTGGGCGGCGGCCGGCGGCGCGCCGCGCTGCTGCGTGACGGTGACGGTCGGCTTGCCGCCCGAGTTGGCGTTCGCGCCCGCCTTCGAATTCGCGTCGCGCGCCGCGTCGTCCGAGGTGCAGCCCGGTGCGAGCACGGCGGCGGCGAGCAGGACGGACGCCGCCAGCGACCGCCTCCAAGTCTCTGTTACGTTCATCGGAATCAAACCTCTTAAAATCATTCCCTTCCCCGACAGATGAAACCCTATTCTCTACCCTCAGCGCAACCCGCCGGGCGTAAAAGTTTCGAGTTTCGAGTTGCGAGTTTCGAGTTTGCTCAGCGTTACTTGAGTGGCTCAACGGACGCCACACGGACTCGAAACCCGAAACTCGCAACCCGAAACTTTATGTTCCGGGCCGCACGAGGCGGAAGCCGAGCTGGGGGCTGCGGAAGTCTTTGGCGACCCAGCGGCGGGAGGTGACGGCGATGGGCTCGTCGCCGTCGGCGCGGTTCGCGTAGGAGCCGCCGCGGATGACGACTTTGCCGCGGTCTTCGGCGCTGAGCTGCGTGCGGCTGTTGCCCGCGTACATGCGCGCCTCGGAGCTGGTCCACTCCCAGGCGTTGCCGAGCAAGTCCTCGACGCCCTGCGGCGTCCGCCCCGACGGGAACGAGCCGACTGGCTGCAAGCCCCGGCCCGAGAGGTTGGCGCGCCCCTCGGGGCCGCCCGAGCCCCAGGGGAAGTCGCGCGCCGGGTCGCCGCCGCGGGCCGCGAACTCCCACTCCTCCTCGGTCGGCAGGCGGTACCCGACGCCGTCCCGGCGCGAGCGCCACGCGGCGAAGGCGACCGCGTCGTTGTAACTGACGTTGACGACCGGGTGCTGCTCCTCGCCGGCCCGCGGGCGGTCGCCGTCCCACACGCCGGGCGGGGGCGGGTGCCCGGTCTCTTTGACGAAGGCCGCGTACTCCGCGTTCGTCACCTCGGTGCGGTCTATGCGGAAGGGGCGGACGTTGACGGCGTGCGCCGGCCACTGGTTGTACATCCAGAGCAGGTAGTTGGCGCGCGTGCGGCGGGCCTCGTCGGTGATCTCCGGCACGTCGTCGCGCCCCATGCGGAACCCGCCGCCCGTGAGGGCGACCATCTCGGCGCGCGGCGACTCCGCGGGCGGTGTGCCGTCGTCCGCGTTGGCGTTCGTCTCCGTCGAGACGTTCGCCGTCGCGTTGGCGCTCCCGTCGTTGACGTTCGCCGCGCCGCCCCTGTCCTTGAAGAAGTAGTAGGCGACCGCGCCGACGCCGCCGAGCAGCGCGAGGAGGATGACGGCACCCAGGATGATGAGCGGCGCGACCGAGCGCGCGCCGGCGCGGGCGGGCTGCACGGCCGTGGTCGCGGAAGCTCCCTGCGCGACGCCGACCCCGGCGGGCACGGGCGCGGGGCGCGACTCTGCTGCGAGACGACGACGCTCTTCCTCTTCACGCCACGCGCGCGACTCTGCTTCTTGCCGCGCGCGCTCGCTGGCCTCCGCCTGCGCGCGCTCTTCGGCCTCGCGCCTCGCCCGCTCCGCTTCCTCACGCGCCGCGCGCTCTTCGGCCTCGCGCTGCGCGAGCGCCTCGGCTTCGCGGCGGCCCTGTGCTTCTCCCTCCTCGCGGCGGCGGGCCTCCTCGACGGCGCGCCGGCGCGCCTCCTCTTCGGCGCGCGCCTGCGCCTCTTGTTCGGCGCGGAGGAGGTCTTCGGCGACGGGCGGCGGGGAGGCGACGCCCCAGAGCGGCTGCGTGCGCGCGCGGTCAACGGGCTGCGCGACCAGCGTGGTCTCGGAGTCGTCCTGCGGCGCGGTGTCGTTGGCGGCCTCGGGCTGCGCGCCGCCGGGCGGCCACCCGGCGCGGATTGTGTCGCCGGGCGGCGGATGGGTGGCGCGGCCCGCCGCCTCCGGCAGGGGGCCGAACGAGTCGCCGCTGGCGACGGTCTTGAGACCTTCGAGACCGGCCTGGTCGTGGCCGGCGGCCTCTCCATGATGCGCGGGCAGGTCGAGCGTCCCGGCCGACACGAGCGGGACTGTCTTGGCGGCCTCCGCGCCGTTCAGGCTGGCGAGCGCGGCGCGCAGCTCCTCCATGAACTCCTCGACCGACTGCGGCCGGCGCGAAGGCTCCTTCTCCAGCGCGTGGCCGACGGCGCGCTCGACCTCCGGGGGCACGCTGATGCCGCGCTCGCTGAAGGGGACGGGCGGGATCGTCAGGTGCTTCTTCATGATCGCCGGGACGGACGCGCCGCGGAACGGCACCTCGCCGGCGAGCATCTGGTAGAGGATGACGCCGAGCGAGTAGATGTCGGCGCGCACGTCTATGTCGTCGTCCGACCACTGCTCCGGGGCCATGTAGAAGGGCGAGCCCATCATCCCGTGCGTCTGCGCGGCGACGAACGAGCCGAGCAGCTCGCCCGACTTGATCTTCGCCAGCCCGAAGTCCAGGACCTTGACGCTCTCCTGCGGGGGCAGGTCGGGGCGGATGAGGATGTTCAGCGGCTTGAGGTCGCGGTGGACGATACCGAGGCGGTGCGCGGCGGCGACGCCGGCGCAGACGGCCAGCATCAGCTCGATGGCGCGGGCCGGCGGGATGCGCCTCTCGACGGTGAGCAGGTCGTGGAGCGAGCGGCCCTCGACGAACTCCATGACGAGGAAGGGCGTCGTGCCGTTGATGATGCCGTAGTCGGTGACGCTGATGGTGTTGGGGTGGCGGATGGCGGCCGCGGCCATCGCCTCCTGGCGGAAGCGCGTGGTCAGGCTGGGGTCGTTGCCGACGAGGTCCGGGAGGATGATCTTGACGGCGTGCTGCGTCTTGAGGAAGACGTGCCGGGCCTTGAAGACCATCCCCATCCCGCCCTGCCCGAGCTTCCGCTCCAGCTGGTAGCGGCCGTCGAGGACGGGCTCGCCGTGGATGGAGAATTTCAGAAGGTCACCGTCGCTCGGACAGTGGTTGAGGTGGTCGGGGAAGCAGCGGTGGCAGGCCGGACACTCTTTCATGTGATGGCTTCGGCGACGCGCGCTGGAGACCATGCTCGACGCGAAAGACTCAAACCCGCGGGAACGTCGCGCCGAAAATTCTAACAAAAGCAGGGGCTAGGGGCTAGGGGCTTGGGGCTAGAGACTTGGGGCCGGGGGTTTGTAAAAGAACGGCCGGGCGGCGACGGCGTTTAGCGAGCGCCGGAGGCGCGGCAGGAAATAGCCCCGCCTGTTAGGGCGGGGTTCGGGTTGAGGTGAAAGGCGCGGAGCCCCGAAGGGGC
>DASZKF010000011.1:0-6896 GCA_035947355.1 Pyrinomonadaceae bacterium
TACGGGTTTCGAGTTTCGAGTTTAAAAACCGTCTTGCCTTTAACTCGAAACTCGAAACCCGCAACTCGAAACTCCCGGTTACGGGAAGCGGACGTGGAGGTAGTCGTCGTGGCCGAAGGCTTTGCGGACGAGGCCGGCTTCGACGAGGCGGGGGTCGTTGAAGCGGATGACGGCGTCGGGGCGCTTCTGCTTGATGAGCTCGACCAGCTCGCGGGTCAGCTCGGGCGAGTAGTTGGGGGCGAAGATGTTGGTCGGCTCCGGGAGGCCGTCGTTGGTCAGCGGGCGGATGTCCACCTCGCGGCCGTTCTGGTGGTCGGCGTGCGGGGGGAAGGGGCCTCCGCCGCGGCGGCTGAGGTCACCGACGGCGAGCGGCTGGCGGGGGTGGCGCGCGGCCCACGCGGCCGCGAGGTCGAGGACGGCGCGGACGGTCTCGGCCCGCGCGTACTGGTCGGCCCCGCCCGGCTCGCGCTCGTAGGTCGTGAAGCCGGGGCCCCGCTCGGGCAGGAGCGTGACGATGGCCGGGTCGTTGCCGGGGTTGCGCTGCCCGAGCGGGAGGACGTTGGTGTCGATGCCGGCCTTGCGGATCAGGTCGTCGGCCTTCGCTTCGAGCGCGGCCGAGGTCTCCGGGTCGTCGAGGATTTCGCGGTAGAACTTCGAAGCCTTGACGTACTTGCTTGCCAGCGACTCGGGGTCGCCGGCGAGCACCTCCTCCCAGATGGCGAACGCCTGCCGGTACTGCTCCAAAGCCCGCCGGCGCGACTCGGCCAGCCGCGCGCGGGCGTCTTCGCCGCGCCCCTCGCGCGTCTCGTCGTATTCCTCGAAGAGGGCCTGGTCTACGTAGAGCTGCGCGAGCGCGCTGTGGACGTGGGCCGTGTTGAGCTGGAAGTATTTGTCCTTGCCCCGGCGCGCGCCGTTGAGGATGGAGAGCAGTTGCTCGTAGCGCGCCACGGCCTGCGGGTAGCTGCGCTGCTCCTGGAGGGCGTTGGCGAGGCTCTCAAGCATCCCGACGGTCTCGAGGCTGCCGCGGCCGTAGACCTGCTCCTGCGTCTCCAGCGCCGAGTGGTAGAGGGCCGCCGCGCGGTCGAAGCGTTCGAGCCGGTCGTTGAGGTAGCCGAGGTTCCAGAGCACCCACGCCTTGGCGTCGCGGTCGTCGTCGCCGAGCATGTCGTAGAGCTTATTCAGCTCGGCCTCGGCCTCCTCCATCTCGAAGGTCTCGATCATGACGGCGGCGCGGCGGCTGAGCCGCTCGCGCTCGGCGGCGGCGACGGCCTTGCGCCAGGTGTAGAGGGCGAGGCCGGCGGCCGCGAGGGCGAAGATGAGCACCACGCCGAGGCCGACCGCGACGCGGCGGACGCGTCGCGCGTCGCGCTCCTTCTGCTCGGCGTAGGCGCGCGCGCTTTCCAGCTCGCGCTGCTCGCGCTCGCGCTCGGCGGCGAGGCGCGCGTCGCGCGCGTCGCGGCTCGCGTCGAGGTAGGCGATGGCGGCCTCGAAGCCCGTGTGGTAGCGCGCGGCCCAGGCGGCGTTGGGCCGCTCCTTCTCGCGCCAGTCGAGCGCGATCTGCAAGCCGGGGTCGTTCAGGAGGCCCTCCGCGCCCTCGGCGTGCAGCGCCGCGGCCTCGGCCAGGCGGCGGTAGACGCGCGCCGAAAGCGCCTCCTCGGCGGCCCACCCCTTGAGCCGCCCCCAGTTGCGGATGAGGCTCTCGTGCGAGATGTCTATGACGGTGTCGGGCGTCAGCGGCACGGGCTCGGGCGGCATCAGGAAGGAGCGGCCCTCGCGGCGGAAGGTCTCGACGACCGAGGCGACCTCCTCCTCGCTCGCCTCGGCGACCGCACACAGCTCGCGCAGCGGCGTCGGCCGCCGCGTCTCGCGGCTGCCCACGCCCCTCTCGGTCAGGCGCTTGAAGACGACCTCGGCGACCTGTCGGCTGCGCTCGTCGGGCAGCTCGGCGAAAGCCTCGTCGGCGTGGCGCGAGAGCGCGCCCGCCATCGTCCCGACGGCCTCGTAGTGCTCGACGCCCAAAGGCTCCGAGTCGCGGCGGTGCGCGGCCCAGTAGTCCCAGGTGCGCATCAGCGCGTGCTGCATGATGGGCAGCTGGTCGGGGCTGTCGCCCATGTCGTTGAGGAGCCGGTTGACGAGCGGAGGAGAGACCTGCCCGCCGCCGACCGCGGCCGGGCCGGTGACGGCCTCGCGCCGCTCGTCTCTGGTCATGCGCGGGATGAGGTACTGGCCGTCGTTGATCGCCTCGGGCAGTCCCCAGAACTGGGCGCAGTCGCCGAGGAAGTCGGACCGCATCGTGATGACGACGTAGACGGGAACGTCCCTCTGCGCCGTCGCTTCGAGCAGCAGGCGGACGAAGGCGGCCGCGTCGTCGTCGGTCGCGGCCGCCGCGGCGCGCGCCTCCTTGTAGCGGAACAGCTCCTCGAACTGGTCTACGACGACGAGGAGGTTGTCGCGCGGGCCGAGGCGCGCCTGGCGCGCGGCGTCCACGAGGCCGAGCGTGCTGCGGCGCAGCGTCGCCTCGATCATCGCGGCCTGCATGCCGGAGTTCCCTTCGCCGCCGAGGACGTCCTCGGCGGCGAGGGCCTGCGCGAGGTTGCCGACGGGGTCGTGGCCGGGCCGCATCACGGCGACGCGCCAGCCCGACCCGGCCCCGGCCATCAGCCCGCCGTAGAGCGCGGGCAGGAGCCCGGCGCGGACGAGCGAGGACTTGCCGCTGCCGGAGGTCCCGACGACGGCGAGCAAGCGGGCGCGGCCGAGCCGGGCGAGCAGCTCGTCGGACTGCCCCTCGCGCCCGAAGAAGAGGTTGTACTCCTCGGTCTCGAACGAGCGCAGGCCGGGGAAGGGGTTGAAGGCGTCGGAGCTGTCCGCGGCGCTCGTCATCACTGCTGCCCCCCGTTGCCGGCCCGCATGGCCTGGAGGAAGGGGCGGAGGGCGTCGGGCGAGAAGCCCTCGTAGTTCTGTATGACGACGGGCACCTCGCGCGTGCGGAAGCGCTGCTTCTCGGTCGTCGGCGGCCCGCTGACGTAGACGGCCTTAGCCAGCATCGGCGTCTCGCGCCCCCAGCCTTGCGCCTTCTGCAAGTCCCAGAGCTTCGAGCGCAGCCACATCTGGTTGGCCCGGCCGTAGTAGACGAGCGCCGCGTCGCAGTTGACGAGGCTCTCGCGGTGGTACTGCGCGAGCTGCTGCGTGTCGTCGGAGGGGAGCGTCGGGATGACTTCGTAGCCGGCGTCGAAGAGGAACTCCTCGATGGGCGCGACCTCCTCCGTGTCGCGGTCGTCGCAGACGAGGTAGACGCTCTTCACGTCGCCGGGCGTCGGGGCCGGCTTCGGGGCCGGGTTGAGCTTTTCGAGGACGCGCAGCTTGAGGTCTTCGACCGTCGTCTGCAACAGCTCTGCGCCCGCGCCGAGCCGCGTCTGCAACTCGCCGACGAAGGCCCGCTGGCGCACGCCCGCCGGTTCGAGCCCCGGCGGCACCCAGATGAGGCGCGTGAAGGCCGGGTCGGCCGCGCCGCGCTCGGCGGCCAACTCCTCCTGCCAGCGCACGACCGAGCGCTCCTCCTCGCCTTCGGGGATGAGGCCGTAGTTTGCGCCGACGAGGTGGACGGAGAGGTCTGAGCGCGCGAGGTCGGCGCGTACCACGGGCTCGAACTCGGGCGCGCGCAGCGGCAACTCGCGGTCGGGCAGGACGCCGTAGCCGCGTTCCTGCAACTCGCGCCGGATGCGGTCGCGCTCGGCCGAGACGTCCGAGGTGGTCGTCGCCAGATAGACGGTCTTGCCGGCCGCGGGCGCGGCCGTCGCGGCCCGCGCGCCGGCGGCCTGGGCGCCCGCGCCCTTCAGGGCCTTGAGGGCGTCAGCGATGTCGTGCGCGAGGTCCGTGAGGCGGCCCCAGTACTCCTGGCTCGTCTGCGGCGCGGTCTCGGTGTCGAACTCCAGCGCGCGGCCGCGCTCCTCGTCGTACTTGAAGAACTCGTAGCCGACCATCCCGCGCACGGCCTCGGGCTGCTCGTCGAGCGGGACGTGACTCTTGATGACCTTGAAGAGGCGCGACTTGTTGCCGATGCGCAGCCCGCCCGAGGCTTCGGCGCGCCGGCAGAACTCCTCCAGCTCGCGCAGGCACCACTCGGACTTGACGTAGCGGGGCGAGAGCACGGAGACCATCACGGCGGCCTGCTCGAGCTCGGCGACGAGCGTGTCGGCGAAGACGTCGTTGCCCTGGAGCTTGCGGTCGCGCCAGACCGAGACCTCCTCGCCGAGCAGTTGGGCGAGCTTGACCTTGAGCCGCTCGTGGAGGGATTCGACCCAGCCGTCGAGCCCGCGGGCCGGCGGCTGGTTATCAATGTGCGCGTAGCTGATGAAGATGTCGTATTCGAAAGCCATGAGAGTCTTGACTTCCCGACCCGGCGGCGCGCCGGTCTTTCGGATGAGGCAGGGAGACCCAGAGGCCCGACCCGCGCCGGCCGGGCCTCTGCTGTCATACATCGCGCGACCGACGCTGTCAACGGGAAGAAGGGGCTGGAGGCTAGGGGCTGGGGGCTTGTAACGGCTTGAGCCCCGACAGGGGCGGCCAGAATATAGCCCAGGGCGCTGGGCCCTGGGGATAGCGTGAATAAATAAGGGCGAGCCCCGGAGGGGCGGCAGCCGTTGCGACGCGTGGTGCGCGTATTAACCGTCTGCCGCCCCTGCCGGGGCTTCAAAAACAGACCTGACAACAAGCCCCTAGCCTCTAGCCTCAAGTCTCTCTTTTGGTCGCACCGTGAGGGCGAGAAGCAGGGCAGAGGCCGCGCCGACCAGCGCGCTGACGGCGAAGGCGGCGCGGGGGCCGCGCCAGTCCCAGAGGCCGCCCATGAGGAGCGAGGCCGGCAGCACCGAGACGCTGAAGGCGAGGTTGTAGAGGCCGTAGGCCGTGCCCCTCTGCTCGGGCCGCACGAGGTCCGCGACCAGGGCCTTCTCCGTGCCCTCGACCAGCCCGAAGTAGACGCCGTAGATGAGGAACAGAGCCCAGGCCTCGGCCGCCGTCGAGACGAAGGCGAAGCCGGTGTAGACGGCCGCGTAGAGGAGCCAGCCCGAGACGATCAAAGTCTTGCGGCCGAGCCGGTCGGAGAGGTCGCCGCCGACGAGCGAGCTCCCGACCTTGCAGACGTGGAGCGCCGCCCACAGGAGCGGGATGGACGACGCGGCGACGCCCGCCTGCTGCGCGCGCAGGAGCAGGAAGGCGTCCGAAGAGTTCGAGAGCGTGAAGAGGGCGAGGATGACGAGGAAGCGCTTGAAGTTCGAGTCGAAGCCGCGCAGCGAGAGGCGCGGCGGCGCGGGCGCGTCGGCGCGCGCCTCGCGCTTCGCCTCGCGCACGAAGAAGACGGCCACGAGCAGGGCCGCGAGCGCAGGCACCGAGGCGAGCAGGAAGAGCGTCCGGTAGTCGCCGGCCGTCGGCGCGTCGGCGTTCGAAGCGACGACGGCCAGGATGAGGTAGCCGACGACGGGGCCGACGACCGCGCCCGCGTGATCCATCGCGCGGTGGAAGCCGAAGGCGAGGCCGCGCTCGGACGGCCGCGCCGAGTCGGCGATGAGGGCGTCGCGCGGCGCGCTGCGCACGCCCTTGCCGACGCGGTCGGTGAGTCGTATGAAGAGCACCTGCGGCCACGTCGCGGCGAACGCCAGCAGCGGCCGCGCCACGCCCGCCAGCCCGTAGCCGAAGACGACCAGGCCCTTGCGCCGGCCGCGCCGGTCGCTGAAGTAGCCGGAGAAGAGCTTGAGCAGGGCGGAGACCGACTCGGCCCCGCCCTCGATGAGGCCGACGGCGAAGGGCGAGGCCCCGAGCGTCAGGGTGAGGAAGAGCGGCAGGAACGGGTAGATGATCTCGCTCGAAGCGTCGTTGAAGAGGCTCACCAGGCTGATGGCGACGACGTTGCGCGGCAGGAACCCGACCCTCCGCCAGAGGCCGGGCGTGGACTCGTCCAGACGCCCCGCGCCCGCGCGGTCGTCGAACTGGTCGGGGGCGTCGGTGTCCGTCTCGCTCATCGGGCGCGGGCCGTCCCCCCTAGCGCGCGTTGCGCGCCGGGCGCGCCGCGCCGTTGCGGTTGCGGTTCGAAGGCGCGTCGCCGAGCGGGTCATACCACCACCACGCCGCGGCCCCCGCCAGCAGCGCGAACAGCAGCGCCCCGACGACCGCCAGCCGCAACGCCATCCGCAGCACGCGCTTCACCACGAAGAAGAAGACCCCGAACCCAACGAGCGCGACCAAGATGATGACGGGAAGTTCCATAAGGGGAAGTAGCCAGTAGACAGTAGTCAGTAGCCAGTAGAAATTCTGTAGGGGTTACGGCCTTGTCAGAAGCGAGCGCATATAGCTATCAAGCATTTTGCTGATCTCTTCAGAAGCTCTTATCAAAGAGACCGGGTCGCCGTAGTTCAAGTCTCTGGCGAGGATGAAATAGTAGCGACACTCTTCGAGCGAGCCCTGGGCAATGTTGTAGAAACGAACCTTATCCGCCTGGGTTCGCTTCTTAAACCCTTCCGCAAAATTCGCCGGGACTGACACCGCAGCCCGCCTCAACTGGGACGTCAGGCCGAACAACTCGTGTTTCGGAAACTGTTCGGTGAAGCGGTAAACAGCTAGAACCCATTCGTGCGCCTTCCGCCACACACCCACCTCCTCAAAAGACTTAGAGCGGTTTTCAGTTGGCTGTAAGCCAACGAGGGAGTAGAGTCACCGCATGAAAGCCTACTCCCCCGACCTCTGCGCCAAGATCGCGCGGGCCTACGACGAGGGCGAGGGCTCGCAACGCCAGCTCGCCCGCCGGTTCCGCGTCAGCCTCGCCTTCATCCAGAAGATGCGCCGGCGCGAGCGCACGACGGGCGAACTGGCCGCTACGCGCCACACCGGCGGTAGGCGGCCGCTGC
>DASZKF010000012.1:0-22252 GCA_035947355.1 Pyrinomonadaceae bacterium
ATTTTCGATTGCCTGGCAGCGCACACGGCTGCCTCCAATCGAAAATCAAAAATCTAAAATCAAAAATCTGTACTGTGCCTCTGTGGCGAATTCATGGCTTACAATCCTTCGGCATGCCGCAGCCTCCGACCAAACTCCTTCAGACGCTCCTGCGCGCCGGCCGCTTCGCCGCGCGCGAGCCGCGCAAGTCACTCGTCGTCGTGCGCATGGCCTGCTGGGTGTCGGCGCTCTCGCTGCTGGTGCGCTTCCTCCCTCTCTCGCGCGCCCTCGGGCTGCTGACGCCGCGGCGCAGGCCCGCGCCGCCTGCCGACCCCGAAGCCGTGCGGCGCGAGCTGGCGCGCCTGCTCGACCTCCTGCTCGCCGCGGACTTCTGGATTTTCACGCCGACCTGCTGGAAGCGCGCGCCCGTACTCCACCGCTTCCTCGCCCTGCGCGGCATAGAGACGCGGGTCGTCTTCGGCGTCCGGCGGGGCTCCGGTGGCGGCGCGCTCGACGGCCACGCCTGGCTCGAAGCCGGCGGCCAGCCCATCCTCGAACCCACCGCCCCCGATTACAAAGTCACTTTCAGCCACCCGTCATGAAGGGAAATGATGAATGCGGAATGCGGAATGATGAATGTGACGAGGCCGGCCCGGTCTAATTCATCATTCCTCACTCCGCATTCATCATTTCCCTTGTTTCAGCCCGCGAGGCGGAGCGACTTGAAGTTATCGAGAATCCTGGCGACGCTCTCGCGGGCGTGCTCGCGGGTGACTTCGTATTCGCCGGTCATCTCCTCGACGATCTCTTCGAGGCTCCGGCCCTTCTCCAGGCCGCGCCAGACGAGCATCGCCGTCTCGTTCAGGCGGTAATACTTCCTCGTGTTCAGGTCCACGAGGACGCCCTCGCCGCCCTCGAAGTCGGTCGAGACGACGTGGTCGAAGGCGCGCGCCGCGCCCCGGTTCGCCAAGGGGTCAGACATCTTCAGCTCACCCGGTCAACCATAAAAAGGCGGGCGACTTTCAGTCGCCGGTCGGCAGCTTATTCGTCTTCAGTGACAGGAGACTTCGGTAAGGGCCTGCGGCCCAGCGGCCGGCGGCCTCGCGCACGAGGGGCGAGGCGGCCTCGCGCTTCCCGGCCCCGTCAGGCTCGAAGCGACGCCCGCGCGTCGCGTCTTTCGCGTCGAGGCCGGAGGCTTCTTTGATGCGCGCGGCCTCGGCCGCCGTCGGCCGCACGCCGAAGAAGCGGACGACCTCGGCGAGCTTCCCGGCGGAGAGTTCTTCGTAGTTGACGAGCATCGAGCGCGCGTCCACCGCCTCGGCCGCGGCCGTGTAGAACCGGCCGAGGGCGCGCGCGCAGAACTCTTCCCTGCTCAGACCGCCGGCCCCTTCCCGCCCGACCCCGCTGACGGCGGCGGCCAGCTCAGGCTGCGACTCGAAGTCCATCCACTCGGGCGGCGTCCGCAGGTTGGAGACCAAGACCTCCACGGGGTCGCGGTAGACGAAGACCCAGGGCACATCTTGCCAGACGCTCCGGACGAAGGACAAACGCAGCACGCTGCAACACGAGAACTTGACGAAGAGCCGCCGCTCGCCGGCGAACCGCGGCCGGCCGAGCAGCCCGACGGCCGCGCGCAGGAAGACGCGCCGCAGCAGCGCGAGCGTCTCGCCGTCGCCCCGCAGGTACTGCCAGACCAGCTTGTCTACGGGCGGGGCTTCGGAGACGACGACCGCCCCGTCGAGCGCGCGGCACGCGTTCGAGACGACGGTCGAGCCGCACCTCGAGGAGTGGAAGATGAAGCCGTCGGGCCGCGGCGCGTCGAAGAGTTTTTCTAACTGGACGAGGGCCTCGAAGTCCGTGAACAACTCCCCGCGCCCCGGCCGCTCACGCCTCACGCGCTCGACCGTCTGCCCGAAGAAAGGCTCGGCCAGCCTCACCCCTTCCATGTCGAGCCACCTCAGCACCGGCCGCCCGCCCTCCACCAAGGCGTCCACCGGCAGCCACCCCTTCAACTCTTCGGCGCTCACGAAACGAACGGCACGGCCACCGCCCGCAGGAACCTCGACCCTGATTTGAGAATTACGAACGGACATCAGGAAGGAAGTAGTCAGTAGTCAGTACTCAGTAGGAAGACCTTCGTCAGCGAATCGTTTGCACGTCAGCGTCAGCGCCCGCTACAGAATCTACTGACTACTGTCTACTGACTACTGCTTTTTGCATTACCGGCAGCGAGCGCCCGGCCGACGCCCCGGCTGGTTTGCGCCAGGGCACTTTGTCGAACGTGTGGAGGCAGAAGAGGCAGGGCGAGCCGGTGTCGAGGCCGGGCCGCTCGCCGCGGGCGGCGAGTTCGGCGAGCGCGCGGGCGCGTCGCTCGTTCTGGAGTTCGGCGACGCGCAGCAGCCGGGCGTAGGCCGCGGCGAACGGCTCCGCGCGCAGGTCGGCGACCACGTCCGCCTCGCCCGCGGCCCCGCGGTAGCCCGACAGGTTGCAGCACAGCGAGAGGAAGCCGCGGTAGTCCACGTTGCAGCTCACGCCCGCGAGCGGCGCGCACGGCGGGGCCGGGTCGGCGTTGTAGTAGCCCACGTCGAGACGGACGGGCATGCGGAAGATGCGCGCGAGGGTGGCGACCTCGCGCTCGGCCTCGTCCCGCTCCTCGGGGCCGAGCGCCGTCTCCGCCTCGGCCCCGGCCGAGGTCGGCAGGACGTGCGCGAAGGAGAGGCCGGAGGCCCCCATCCTTGCGGCGAAGAGCGCGAACTGCTCCAGCTGCGGCAGGTTGTCGCGGCGCAGCGTGGCCTTTATGTTGAAGGGCAGGCCCGCCTCGCGGCAGCGCGTGAAGGCGCGCACCAGTCGGACGAAAGAGCCTCCGCCGCGCCAGCGGTCGTGGGCCTCGCGCGTCGCCCCGTCGAGGCTGAAGGCGACGTTCGTGATCGCCTCGCGCCGCGCGGCCACCGCCGGCCAGACCCGCTCGAAGTGCCAGCCGTTGGTGACGAAGCCGGCCGTCAGGCCCTCCCCCGCGACCGTATCGAGCACCTCGCCGAAGCGCGGGTGGAGCGTGACCTCGCCGCCGGTGAAGGAGACGTGCGTGACGCCGGCCGCCTCGCGCGCCCCGGCGAGGACGCGGCGCAGGAGTTCCACGTCGAAGAAGTCTGCGCGCGCGTGGTAGAGCGCGTCCTCGTCCCGCAGGCAGTAGCTGCAATGGAGGTTGCAGACGTTGGTCAGCTCGACGCTGATGCGCCGCGGCCCGTAGTCGTGCCCGCTCTGTGTCGGCATCAGGCCCATAGGAGTTCAGCGCCCGACGTACGCGGCGAGGAGGGAGGCCGCGCGTCCCGGTTCGGCGAGCAGGTCCGTGCCGGCCCGCAGCTCGTAGGCGCGGCACTGGCCGGCGACGAGCGAGAGCACGCGCAGGTAGCCGGCCGAGGCCGGACGGTCGTAGCAGGCCCAAGGGCACATCCGGAGCAGACGCAACAGCGCCTCGGGCCGCGACACTTCGCTCACGCGGGTCTCGGCATCGCGCGTCACCGAGGGGAAGAACAGCGCTTCGGGGGAGCAGCTTTCGACGAACCCGCCGGGGAAGAAGGTGTGCGGCGTGAACCGGAGCTTCGAGTCGGCACGCGTCGGTCGTCCCGTCCTCTCTGTCAGGCCGACGGCGGCGGCCGTGGCCTGTGTGGCGGCGAAGTCGCGCCGCAGCGGTCGCGCCTCGACGCGCCCGCCGCCCTCGCTGAGCAGCAGCACGTCGTCTGAAAGGTAGCCCCAGCCGGCCGCGGCGAGCTGCAAAGTCAGCGTGGTCTTCCCGCTCCCCGAAGCGCCGGCGAGCAGGGCCGCCCGTCCGCCCGAAGGCCCGACGACCGCCGCGCTGTGCAGCTCGTAGAGCCCGCACCGCCGCACCGCGCCGGAGAAGGCGTTGAAGACGGTCCGCGCCAGGGCGGCCGAAGCCTGACCGACGCCCTCGCCCAACCACACCTCGGCCCCGCCCGCGCCGAGCCGGACGCGTGAGCCTTGTATGTCGAGGTGGTAGGCGCGGCCGTCCGTGAAGCAGGAGCCGCCGTCGCCGATGGGGAAGGATTCGAGGCCGCGCGGGATGTCGGGCGGGGGGCCGCGCCTGATCCTGATCGAGGCGTCGGCGCGCGCGGGCGCGGACGGCGTCAGGTACCACTCGGCGAAGTGCCGCTCGGCCGCCGCGGCCGACCACGCGTCGAGCGCGTCCACGCAGAGCAAACGGCCGGCGACCGCGAAGAACCGCGGGGCTGCCGGCCGGCCGTCTGTGTACTGCTTAGGGGATGCCAATCTTGCTGGTCAACACGTTGAAGAAGGTCGTCGCCTCAAGCACGTCTACGGGGAAGGAGATTTCGGGCTCGACGAAAGCCTTCTTGGCCGGCCGTGCCGCCTCCGCCGCCGCGCCGCCGGGCTCCTGCTCGACGAATTGTTCGGGGATCACAAACTCGTTCTGCGTGCTCAAAATCGGTTCCTCCTATGGCTGCGTGGGTTGGGCCGGCGACACGGCCGCCGTGGGGGAGACGAGGGCGAGCCGCAGCGGCTGGGCGTGGAACGATTGCAAGTCCATACGGTAGTAGAGGAGCGCGCCCGGCGAGAGCGTGCGCACGGCCTGCTCGATGCTGTAGTTGTCGAACTCCACGTCAATCACATCGCGCGACTCCCAGCGCAGGTCGAGGGGCACGCCGACCTCGCTGGCGATTCTGAAGAGGACGACCGTCAGCGGCTGCTTGCGCGCGCGGACGCTCAACTGGTTCTGCGCGAAGGTGACGCGCAGCTGCTCCTCTTTCTCCTTCCGCTCGGCGTCCGTCTCGTCGAGGCCCTCCTCCGTGTCGCCCTCGAACAGGATCGCCTCCGACCCGCCCCTCACGGTCGCGGTCAGCGCCGGCGGCTTCTCGTTCATCCCCTGGAGGTAGATGGCGAGCGGCCGCGGCTGCGGCTCGCCCCCGCCCGCGACGTAATCAACGTAAGCCTGCGGCGCTAGCAGCCGGAGCGCGCCTTCGAGGTTCATGCCGCCGAAGTCGAGCGTGACGCGCTGCCTGGCGAGCAGCGGGCTGAGCGTCACGGGGACTTTGAGCAGCTTCGAGAATTCGCCCGTGATCTCGGAGAGGCTCGCCTCCTTCGCCTTGACCGTGAAGGTGTGCGGGGCGTCCTTGCTCATGCGGACGCTCCACGGCCGCGCGTCTTTGGCCTGTGCGGCCGGCTGATTTTTCTGCCCCTTCGCCCCGGCCTTCTGCCCTGCGGCCGCGCCCTGCCGGGACGGGGCGGCCTGCGCGGAACCGTCCGCGGCCAGCAACCCGGCCGCGAGTGCGAAAACCAGAAGCCCCCGCCGCCGGCTGCTCATCCCGTACTGCTTCATTGCGTAGAAAAACCTTTGGGAAATCGCCCTGATGTGTGAACCCGCCTGTTAGCCCGGAGGGTCTGATTTCAATGTTAGAAGTTTGGGGAGAAGCCGCCGGTGACGCGGCGTGTCCTTAAACCAGACGAGCGGAAGCTAACATAAATAAACACCACGGTCAACGGGCGTTTCGAAAGAAATGATGAATGCGGAATGCGGAATGATGAATGTGATGAGGGCGGCGCGGTTATATTCATCATTCCGCATTCCGCATTCATCATTCGCTTTGTCCGGGGCCGCCCTTCAGGAGGAGGCGGAAGGGTCGGAGGAGGTAGTAGACGAAGGAGAGCGGGCGGGGCAGGGTCAGGACGGCGAGGTCGCCGTCCGTGGGCGTGAAGATGAAGCCGAAATAGCGCACCCGCTCGGCGAGGCCGCGGCGGGCCAGGAGGTTGAAGCTGATGCTGGAGAGGAGGCCGGGTGGGCCTTGGCCCGGCCCTTCGAAGAGGCGAGCCGTGACCGTTTCGGCCAGCCGGCCGAGGGAGGGTTCGGCCTCGGCCAGCCTTTCGATTTCGTCGGGCAAGGGGGCTTCGAGGAGGCCGCGCGCGAGGCGGAGGCCGAGCAGAAGCATCCTCTCCGTCCCGGCCGCGCGCGCGCGCTCACAGACCGACGCCCAATCGAGGTCGGGTTGCGAGTTCAGCAACTCGGCCACGTCGCAAATCCAAGCCAGCCGCTCCCAGAGGTGCTTCGTGCCGTGGACGCAGAGCGAGAGCAGCAAGTCTTCCGGCCCGAGGCACTTCACTTCCCGCCCGGCCAGCTTTACCGGGACGAGCCTCGACCAGACGGTCTCGTCGCGCGGCGCGGCGTAGCGCGGGGCGGCCAGTTCCCAGTGCAGCTCGACGACGAGCCGCCCCTCCTCGCGCTCGAAAGGAAAGTTGTGCTGCGAGCGCAGGAGGACTCGCTCCTGCGCCGGCGTGAGCCGCCACGCCGGCCTGAACCCGCGCGCGGCGAGCAGCCCTTTGGCCCGCGGCAGGTCTTCCTTCCGCACGAGGATGTCGAGGTCAACGTAGCGCCGCAGCGCGAGGTCTCCGTAGGCGAAGGCGGCGAGCGCGGGCCCCTTGTAAGGGATCACGGGCACGCCCTCGGCCTCGAAGAGGCTGACGACGCGCTCCAGCTCGGCCGTGAGGTAGAGGGCACGCGCCGTGTTCGCGCGGAAGTCGTCGCCGAGCCTGCGGAGCTGCGCGGGCGGCATCTCGTTCGAGGCCGCGGCCCGGAGTCGGCGGTAGATGAGCGGCAGCACCGCGTGGCGGCGCGCGAGCCGGTAGAGGTAATCCCAGTCAGGCCCTCCGGCGACGAGCCTCCTGATCTCTTCGCCGGCCTCGGCGTCCGCGCGCGTGCGGGCGCACAGGAGCAGAAGCCTGTGCTCGGGCCGCGCTAAGACGGGGGCTGGCCTCGCGGGTCTGGCTGACATTGCGAATCACTTCGGCGGGGCGCGGCTCCTCCGCCTCAACTCAACTTGACGCCGTAGCCGAGGCCGTCGCCGACCGAGAGCACCTCGGCGAGCAGTTGCGGGTGACGGACGAAGAGCTGGTTGAACTCGCGCAGGGCCTGCGTCGAAGCCGTCTGCTCGGGCGCGCGAATCTCGCCGGCCACCTGCCCGCCCCACAAAAGGTTGTCGGCGATGACGAGGCCGCCCACGCGCAGGAGCGGCAGGGAGAGTTCGAGGTAGGCGGCGTACTCCTCCTTGAGGGCGTCGAGGAAGACGATGTCGAACGTCTCCGCGAGCCGCGGCAGCACTTCGAGGGCCGCGCCGCGCTCGATGCGCACGCGCTCGCGCAGGCCCGCGCGGCGCAGGTAGCCCTCGCTGAGCGCGATCATCTCGTCGCTCAGCTCGACGGTCACGACGAGGCCGTCCTCGGGGAGCGCGCGGGCGAGGTGGATGACCGAGTAGCCTATCGCCATTCCGATCTCAAGGACGCGCCTGGCCCCGGTGGCGCGCGCCGTGATTTCGAGGAAGCGCGCCACCTCCCGGTCCGCGATGGGCACGCGCCGCTTGGCGGCGAACGCCTCCATCTCGGCGAGGAGTCCGACGTCGTCAGGGTGCAGGCGCTCAAGGTACTCGGCCTGCTCCCGGCGGAGGATGGCGTCTATGCGTGCTTTCATGGCGGAAGACTTTAAAGTTCCAAGTTCAAAGTTTCAAGTTCCAAGTTCGCGGCCCAAGCATGTTGCATCGTCGAAAGAAACTGTCTTTAACTCGAAACTTGGAACTTGGAACTTGGAACTTTGAACTTTGAACTTACCGTCAGGCGTCGGTTTTTTCCGGCGCGTCGTCCGCCTCGACGGCGACGTAGCGGCGGCCGAGGCCCAGCTCGCGCAGCTTGTGCTGGAGCGACTGGCGGTGCATGCCGAGGACCGAGGCCGCGCGCGTGACGTTGCCGCCGGCCTCTTCGAGGCAGCGCGTGATGTAGCGGCGCTCGAACTCGCGGCGGTCTTCGCGGAAGTCGGACGTGAAGGGGACGGAGAGGGCGTCGCCGCCTTCGGCCTGCGCGGCCGCGGCCCTCGCGGGCTTCTGCGCCTCGCCGGCGAGTTCGGGCAAGTCCTTCGCCGTCACCTCGTCGCCCTCGGCGAGGATCATCGCGCGCTCGACGGCGTTGCGCAGCTCGCGCACGTTGCCGGGCCAGTCGTACTCGACGAGGCGGCGCAGCGCCGACGGCGCGAGCGCGCGCGGCCGCAGGTTGTAGCGCTCGGCCGTCTGGCGGGCGAAAGCCTCCGCGAGTTCGGGGATGTCCTCGCGCCGCTCGCGCAGGGGGGCGATCTCTATCGTCACGACCTGGAGGCGGTAGAAGAGGTCTGCGCGGAAGTTGCCGCGCTCGATTTCTTCTTCGAGCCGGCGGTGGGTGGCGCTGACGACGCGCACGTCTACCGGAATCGAGTCCGACCCGCCGAGCCGCTCGACGCTCCGCTCTTCGAGGGCGCGCAGGAGCTTCGCCTGCACGTTGGCGCTCATGTCGCCGATCTCGTCGAGGAAGAGCGTGCCGCCGTCGGCCAGCTCGAACTTGCCCTTGCGCCGCGCGGCCGCGCCGGTGAATGCGCCCTTCTCGTGGCCGAACAGCTCCGACTCGATCAGCTCCGAGGGCAGGGCCGCGCAGTTGACGGCGACGAAGGCGCCGCGGCGGCGCGCGGCGCTGCGCTCGTGCAGCTCACGCGCGACCAGCTCCTTGCCCGTGCCTGACTCGCCCCGGACGAGGACGGTGGCGTCCGTCTCGGCGACCTTCTCGATCAGCGAGCGCACGCGGCGGACGGCCTCCGAGTCGCCGAGCAGCGAGCCGCGCCGCGCGCCTTCGAGCTCGATGCGTCGGCGCAGGTGCCGGTTCTCGCGGCGCAGCCTGACGGTCTCCAGCGCGTTCTTGACGACGAGGCGCAGCTCGTCCACCTCGAACGGCTTCGAGAGGTAGTCGTAAGCCCCGGTCTTGATCGCCTCGACCGCCATCCGCTCCGAGCCGTAGGCGGTAATCATCACGACGGGCGGCGAGTCCTCGCCCGACGCCACCAGCTCGCGCAGGAACTCCAGCCCGCTCTGGCCCGGCAGGTTCACGTCGAGCAGCAGAAGGTCCGGCCGCCGCGCGCCGAGCGCCGCGCGCGCCTCCTCGACGCTGCCCGCCTCTTCGATGTCGTACCCGCCGCCCAGCGCCCGCCGGATGCCGTAGCGCGCCGCCTCCTCGTCGTCCACGACGAGCACCCGCCACCTCTCACTCTTCTCCGTTGTCATATCAGCATCCAAGAAGAAATGATGAATGCGGAATGATGAATGATGAATTTTATGAAGCCGGCTCGGTTATATTCATCATTCATCATTCCGCATTCATCATTTGTCTGGTTCGCCCGCCGATGATAATGGCACGGTCAGCTCGAAGCGAGCGCCGCCGTTCTTCGGCGCGGCGAGGCGGGCCGCGCCGCCGACCTCCTCGATGCGCTTGCGGACGATGGCGAGGCCGAGGCCGGTGCCGCGCTGCTTCGTCGTAAAGAAGGGCTCCCAGATGCGCTCGCGCTGCTCGTCGGGGACGCCGGGGCCGGCGTCGGTCACGGCGAGGAGGAGCGCCGGCCCGTCGGCCCGCGCCTCGACGCGGACGGAGCCGCCGGCCGGCGTCGCCTGGATGGCGTTCAAGACGAGGTTCGAGAGGGCGTCGCGCAGGGCGGCCACGCGCGGGCCGTCGAGCTCGACGGTCGGGGCGGCCTCGGCGCGGAGCGTGACGCGGCGCTCGGCGGCCTCGCCGCGGAAGAGTTCGAGGACGCCCGCGACCAGCTCGTCGGCGCGGCGCGGCGACTCGCCGTGCGGGGCCGTGCGGGCGAAGCTGAGCATCTGCGTGACGCTGCGCGAGAGGCGGTCGGCCTCGCCGATGATGAGCGAGAGGTCGCGGCCGTACTCGCCGCTGACGCGCTCGTCCTCGCGCATCACCTGCGCGATGGACTTGATGGCCGAGAGCGGGTTCTTGACCTCGTGCGCGACGGTTGCCGCCATCCGCCCGAGCGAGGCCAGCCGCTCGCTCTGCGCGATGCGCCGCTCGAGGCTGACGTTCTCCTCGACGAGGCGCGCGTCCTCGACCGCGATGGCGACCTGGCCCGCGAGCATTTCGAGCACCGCCCGCACGTCGTACGTCAGGGCGTCCGGCGCGGCGTCCACGAGCATCACGCCGACCTCCCTCCGCTCGCGCCTCAAGGGGAACGCGATCTCGTAGCCGCGCTCGCCGAGCAAAGGCTCGGCCTCGACCGGCCGCCAGCCCGCCTCGCGCGAGCGCTCCAGCACCCGCGCCGCCCACGCCGACTCCTCGTCCGCCTCGGACTCCCCTTCCCCGACAAGCTCCGTCACGAGCAGGCGCACGCGGCGCAGGCCCAGCCCCTCGGCCGCGCGCTCCTCGACGAAGCGGAGCAGCTCGGGCAGTTGCCGGTAGCGCCCGGCCGAGGCGCCGACGCGCGAGGCCACGTCGCGCACGAGCGCCGTCTCCTCGACGAAGAGTTCGCGGAAGCGGCGGTCGAGCCAGCGCCGCAGCGGCGAGGCGACGAGCGCCAGCATCAGGATCATCAGCGCCTCGACGGCCGCCGCCCGCAGCCCGTAGCGCGCCGTCAGCCAGAGCGCGAACGTCCGGATGCCGTAGAGGTAGACGACGAGCACGACGGCCGCGAACGAGGCGACGATGAGGCTCTCCTTGAAGATCAGTTCGAGGTAGCGGTAGCGGTAGATGTGGTAGGCGAGGAGCGCCGTCGGCAGGAGCGAGCCGAGGTTGGCGAGCGTCGCCAGGTACGCCCCGGCCGGCGTGCCCGCGCCGAAGCCGAGGGCGTAGACGCCGAGGATGAGCGCCGCGATGGCGAGGAACGAGGCGGCCAGCGTCAGCATCAGACGCCTCTCGCTGCGCGACGGGTTGAGCCGCGCGATGAGGAAGTCCGTGACCGCCACCAGACACAGGACGTAGGCCGCCCACAGAGCGAACGGCAGCAGGAGGTTCGAGAGCTTCTCGAACATCGGCGCGTAGCCGCCCGACCAAATCTTCGGCACCGCGTAGGCGAGGAAGAGCACCGGCACGTAGGAGAGGTAGACGCGGGCGCGCTCCGTGAAGTTGAGCGGCCGGTGTCGCGCGTCGGCCCAGAGGTGGAGGTGTACGTGGAGGAGGAACGAGTAGGTGAGCGTGACGCTCACGACCGCGAGCGTGTCGGCCGCGCGCAGCGCCGCCGTCCAGCCCTCGCGCGCCAGCCCCAGCATCTCGTGCAGCGTGACGAAGAGGTTCGAAGCGTGCCACACGCCCACGGCGAAGGCCAGCGGCATCAAGACCCGCTCAATCTTCCCCAGCGCGCGCCGCCGCCTCAACAGCAGCGCCCCCACCAGAAGGTGCAGCGCCGCCGCCGTGCTGTAACCGACGAGCTGTAGGATTTCGAGCAGCGACATAAAAGGCAGAGGCTAGAGGCTAGAGGCTAGAGGCTAGATAAAGACGAGTTGCTTTTGACTAGCCTCTAGCCTCTAGCTTCTAGCCTCTAGTTCGACGCGGCGCTGGCCGCGGCGGGGACGAGGGTGAGTTCGACGCGGCGGTTGCGCTGGCGGCCGGCGGGCGTGCTGTTGGCGGCGACGGGGTTCGCGGCCCCCATGCCGCTGGCCTGTATGCGCGCGCCGTCAACGCCGGCCGAGACGAGGCGGCCGGCGAGGGCCTCGGCCCTGTCCTGCGTCAGCTTTTGCAGCGCGGCCTCGTCGCCGCGGCTGTCGGCGTAAGCCTCTATGCGGACGCCGAAGTCGGGGTTGTTGGCGAGGAGCGCGGCCAGCGGCTCGACCGTCGCGGCCGCGGCCCTCGGCGTCAGCTCGGCGGCGCGCGCGCCCGCCCAGAGCGAGTCGGGCAGGACTAAGACGAGGCCCGCGGCGGTCTCGCGCACCGTTCCGAAGCGCGCGAGCGCGGCCTTCAGGCCGCCCAAAAGCTCGCGCTGGCGAGTGACGCGCTGCTCGGCCTCGACCCGCGCCTGCTCGGCGGCGCGCTCGCCCTCGATGCGCGCGAGCTTCACCTTGGCCTCCTCGCCCGAGGCGCGCGCCTCCTGCACCTCTTCGCGCAGGCGCGCGACCTCGGCCCGAAGCTCGCGGAGCTGCTGGTTGGCGCTCAGGGCGTCGCGCTCGGCCAGCTCGCGCGCGTGCTCCTCCTTGCGCAGGGCCTCGCGCAGGGTTTGAATCTGCTCGGCGGCCTCGGCGGCGGTCGTCTCGGCCTCGCGGACGGCGCGGTCGCGGCTCGCGATCTCCTCGCGCCGCTTGCGGGCGGCCGCGCGCATCTCGGCCTCCTCCTCGGCGCGCACGGCGAGGCTGATGGCGCGGCGCGCGAGCGCGTCCACCTCGGCCTCGTCCTGGTTGAGGCGCCAGGCGTTCTCGGCCTGCTCGAGCGAGTCGCGGGCCAGCGCCAGCTCGGCCGTCGCGTCGCGCTCGGCCCCGGCGTAGCGCGCGAGGTTGACGGCCTGGCGCGCGCCGAGCAGAGAGATCGGCGTGCGGACGTAGTCGCGGTCGGCGAGGTCGGGGATGCCGGGGTCGCGGAAGTAGTCGCTGGCGTTGCCGATGTACTGGACGGGGACGGTGGCGACCTGCGCGTCGCCGGGGTCGCGCGGCGGGAGGTTTTCGAGGACGACCATCCGGCTCGGGCTGCGGACGAGGAAGTGCGGCTCGGCCGTGACGATGAGCGCGAAGGTCTGCAGGGGCGTCGTCACGTCAATCTTCGTGTTGAAGAACATGCTGCCGCTGCGCTTGATCTCGCCGAGGTTGTCGGCGCGCCCCTCGGGCGAGATGGCCCAGAGGACAAAGGTCGTGTAGACGTTGCCGACCTCGTAGGCGCGGGGCAGGTTCTTGATCTCCATCTCGACGCGCGTGTTGCGGCGGCCCGTCCGCTTGACCTTGGCCTCGCCCGAGAGGCGCGGCAGCCGGGTCGTGCCGCGGAACTTGAGCGAGACGGTCTGGTCGAGCGGGTAGGTGACGGCCACGGTGTCGCGCCGCACGTCCGATTGCGCGAGGGCGGCCGCCGCCGCCAGGGGGAGCGCGCAGAGCAGCGCCGCGAGCCTTCGGAAAGGAGAGCGCGGGGTGTGCATGAGTCCATCCTCCTCTTGAACGGTAAAAGTCGGCGCGCCTCGGGGCGGGGGCGCATGCGTCGCTTGTTGATTGATGCTCCGACCCGCGCCGCCTGTTGCCGGGAAAAGATTAGCCACAGAGACACAGAGACACAGAGAATACAAAAAAATACTGGCTGTGTTAGGGGAGAGTTGACCGTCGTTAGTTTCGGCGCGCTAAAAAATAACCACTCGACTCTCCCTTAAACACTTTCCTTCTTCTTCTCTGTGTCTCTGTGTCTCTGTGGCTATTCTTTCCTCACTGCCGCGCCGCGCGGCGCTCGTGGACGTACTGGACGACGGCCGTGGCGACGGCGCAGAGCAGGAGGATGTGTATGAAGCCCCCCTTGCCGAAGACGAACTTGCCGACGAGCCACGCGGCGAAGAGCGCGGCCGAGATGAGCCAGATTGCCATCGCCCTTTTAACCCTTCAGTTCGCCGCGGCGCTCCCCGCGCCCTTCGGCAGCCCGACGGCACGCAGGCCGACCCGCGCCGGGTCGGCCCCGACCAGGAGGCCCGGCCCCGAAGGCGTCGGCGCGACCACCAGAGAGCGCGGCGCGGCTGTGGCGCTCGCTTCGACAGGGCGGCCGCCCTCCTCGACGCGCATCAGGAGCGTGCCGTCGCGGCCCGAGAAGCCGAGCGCGAAGGCGGCGCCGCCCGGCACGAGCACGTCGAGTGTGCCGTCGCCGTTGAGGTCGGCGAAGGCGGCCGCGGAGGCGTCGGTCGCGCCCGCGGCGTGCCACCTCACGGTGCCGTCCGTCGTGCTCACGAGCGCGACGCGACCCTTGCGCGTCACCATCACGATCTCGGACGCGCCGTCTTTGTCTACGTCGGCCGCGGCCAAAGCCCCGCGCGGCGAGTCGTCCTCGGCGACGATGCGCCCCATCAGCTTCAGGTCGGGGAAGGAAAGGGCGGCCAGCCCCTTGTCCGTCCCGACCACGAGCACCGGCATCTCGCCGCGGCTGACGAGGAGCGGCGCGGTCGTGACCCCGCCTTCAATCTTCTCTTCCCTGACGACCCCGCCGTCGGCCCCGCGTATCTCAAGCGCGTTGTTGGCGAGCGCGAGCACGACGCCGCGCGGCTCGCCCGCCGTGAGCGCGAACGGCGCGCCGACCGCCGCCGCGCCGAGGCCCTTCTCGGCCGTGACGCGGCCCGTCGCGCCGTCGAGCACGTAGAGCCTTTCGGGGCCGTCCGTGACGACGACGACCTCGGTCGCGCCGTCGCCGTTCAAGTCCGCGGCCACGCCGCTCGCCGCGCGCCCTCCGAGCCGCGCGCGCCAGACCTCGCGCCCCGTGTCGCCGCGCAGCGCCCGTACGCCCCCGTCCACGCCGACGACCACGTCCGCCGCGCCCGCCTTAGTCTGCAAGACGACCGGCGTGAAGGGCGCGGCCGACGATGCGGACGAGCCCGACGCGCCGTAGCGCACGTTCCAGAGCGAGACGCCGTTGAGGCCGTCAACGGCGAAGACGCGGCCGTCGGCGCCGACGCCGACAAGGTCTACGACCGCCCCCGGCCGGAGCTGCGCCGGGACGAGCCGCGCGACCTCGCCGGTCGCCGTGCGCCAGCCCGCGGACTCGTCGGGCGCGAAGGTACTCGCGCTCGGCGCGGCCTCGACGGTCGTCACGGCCGAGTCGGACACGGCGACGCGCTGCGGCTGCGTGTAGGCGGCGCTCGTCTCGGCGGCGGCCGCCGCGATGCGCCAGAAGTAATTGCCCTTCGGCAGCCCGCGCACGACGTACTGGCGGCCCTCGACCGCCTGGTCGAAGACGATGTCCTCGAACTTCTCGTCGGTCGCCACCTGGAGGCGGTAGCGGTTGATGCCGGGCGTCCCCCGCCACTGGACGAGGACGGCCGTCTCGGAGACCTGCCGCGCCTCGGGCTTCTGCGCGCCCTGGGCCGGCGGCGCGCCGGGCTTGCGGGCGTCGGTCGGGCGCGGCTCGATTTTGCGCGCGCGCGGCCTGCGCTGGGCGAGGGCCGCCGGGGCCGAGAGCGCGAGGCAGATGCCGAGCAGGCAGAGGGGCTTGAGGTGGGCGGGTGTGGTCATGGGGCCTCGTTCAGTTTGTAGCCGACGCCGCGGACAGTCAGGACGTAGCGCGGGTTCTTCGGGTCGGCCTCGATCTTGCGGCGCAGCCGGTTGATGTGCGGGTCTACGTTGCGCTGGTAGCCCTCGTACTCGGTGCTCCAGACCTCGTCGAGCAGGTCGTTGCGCGACCAGGCGCGGCCGGGCTCAGAGGCGAGCCGTTCGAGGATGTGGAATTCGAGCGGGGTCAGCTCGACGCGGTTGCCGCCGACCGAGACCTCGTGCCGCCGCTTGTCTATGACGAGGTCGCCGATCTCGAAGCGGTCTTTCTTGTCCTCCTCGGGCTGCGACCAGCGCCCGGCCCGCCGCAGCAGGGCCTCGACCCTGACCTCCAGCTCGCGCGGGCTGAAGGGCTTGGCGAGGTAGTCGTCGGCGCCGGCCTGGAAGCCGGCCACCTTGTCGTCCACGGCGTCGTGCGCCGTCAGGAACATGGCGGGCGTCTGGATGCCTCGGTCGCGCACGCGCCTGAGCAGCTCGAGGCCGGACATGCCGGGCATCGTCACGTCGAAGATGAAGCAGTCGAAACTTCCCGACAGCGCGTGTTCGAGCGCGTCCTCGGCGCTCTCCTTCTCCTCGACCTCGAAGCCCAGCCGGCGGAAGTACTCGGCCAGCAGCAGACGCATGCTCACGTCGTCGTCAACAATCAGGATCCTCAGCTTCACGCTTCTCCAGTCCGGGATGGTGTCGGGGCCGGGGCAGCAGCCCCCTCGCTCGCGTGGCGGGATTATAACCCAAAGGGGGGATTTTTGATTTTCGATTTGCGATTTTTGATTTTCGATCGGGGGCGAGGCCGCGCCCCTTCTCCCGGCCGAAAATCGCCGGTCGAAAACCGCGAATCGAAAATCCCTGCCTTGACGCCGTCCGCGCCCGCTCCGTATAGTTTTTCTTCACCGGCGCGGTTTGCATTCGACCTCCCTTCGGCACGGGCGGGCACCGTTTTCCCAGACTCGTAATGCGCGATCTCAGGCGACTCCTTTCCTACCTCAAGCCGCACTGGGGCAAGTTCGCGCTCGCCACGGTCGCCATGTTCGCCGTCGGCCTCTTGCAGAGCGCCATCGGGGCGCTCATCGTCCCCATCTTCGACCAGGCGCTGCGGCAGGGCGGGGCCGGGGGCGAGCGCACGCCGACGCTGTTCGGCCTCCAGAACTTCATCCCCGAATCGGGCTTCGCCGCCTGGCGCACCATCGCCGTCCTGCTCATCCTCTTCACCGCGCTCAAGGGCGTGGCCGAGTACTTCTCGACCTACCTGATGGCGCGCGTCGGGCAGGAGTCGGTCCTGCGGCTGCGCCAGGACATGTACGCGCACCTGCACGCGCAGGCGGCCGACTTCTTCGGCCGCCACCGCACGAACTACCTCGTCTCGCGGCTCGTAGGCTCCGCCGCCGCCATCGAGGCGGCCGTCTCGCACACGCTGCGCGACATGCTGCGCGAGTCGTTCACGCTGATCTTCTTCCTCTCGGCCTCGTTCTATTATTCGTGGCGGCTCACGCTCGGCTCGCTCGCCATCGCGCCCGTCATCGGGGTGCTCACGGCGCGCTTCGGCCGGCGGCTCCGCAACCTCGCGCGCGAGTCTTTCGAGGGCGGCCAGCAGCTCGTGGACACCGCCCAGGAGGCGCTCTCGAACCAGGCGATCGTGAAGGCCTACGTCGCCGAGGGGCACGAGCGGTGGCGGTTCGCGCGCGTGGCCGAGCAGATCATGCGCGCCAACCTGCGCACGGCCAAGATTCACGGCCTCGCCCCGCCGACCATCGAGATGATCGGGGTCATCGCCGTCGCCGTCCTCCTCTTCTTCGCGCAGCGCGAGATCGTCTCGGGCCGGATGAACCCGGCGCAGTTCATCACCTTCCTCTTCTTCCTCTTCTCCAGCTACGACCCGATGCGCAAGCTCTCGCGGCTGCACAACGGGATGGAGCAGGCGCTGGCCGCCGCGCGCCACGTCTGGGAGGTGATGGACGAGCACGAGGAGACGCCGGAGAAACCCGGCGCGGTCGAGCTGCAACCCCTGCGCGGGGCCATCGAGCTGCGCGGCGTCTACTTCCGCTACGGGAAGGAGGAGCGGCGGGTGCTGCGCGACATCAACCTCCGCATCCCGGCCGGGCAGATGGTCGCGCTCGTCGGCGAGTCGGGCGGCGGCAAGTCCACGCTGACGAAGCTCATCCCGCGCTTCCACGACCCGCTCGAAGGCTCGGTCGAGTGGGACGGGACGGACTTGCGCGACGCCTCGCTGCGGTCGCTGCGGTCGAACATCGCGCTCGTCACGCAGGAGACCATCCTCTTCAACGACACCGTGCGCTACAACATCGCCTACGGACGGCCCGGCGCGACCGACGCCGACATCGAGGAGGCGGCGCGCGTCGCCTACGCGCACGACTTCATCGCGGAGCTGCCCCACGGCTACGAAACGGTCGTCGGCGAGCGCGGCGTCTTCCTCTCGGGCGGGCAGCGGCAGCGGCTCGCCATCGCGCGCGCCGTCCTCGCGAACGCCTCGGTGCTCGTCCTGGACGAGGCGACCTCGGCGCTCGACGCCGAGTCGGAGCGGCTCGTGCAGAAGGCGCTCGCCAACCTGACGCGGGGCCGCACGACGGTCGTCATCGCCCACCGGCTCTCGACCGTGCGGCGCTCCGACCAGATCGTCGTCATCGAGCGCGGCCGCATCGTCGAGACCGGCCGCCACGCCGAGCTCCTCGCCCGCAACGGCCCCTACCGCCGCCTCTACGAGCTGCAATTCGCCGACGAGGAGGAGACCGAGGAAGAAGTAGCCAGCAGCCAGTAGCCAGTAGTCAGTGGTCAGTAGTCAGTAGTAATATTCTTCTGCCAGCGGCTACTGTCCTTGCCGGCGCTCACCCGACGAAAGACAAAATCTACTGTCTACTGACTACTGTCTACTGGCTACTTGCTTATGAAATCAATGACCGGCTTCGGCCGCGGGACCGTGCAGGGCGAGGGCTTCTCCGTCGCCGTTGATCTGAAGACCGTCAACAACCGCTTCCTGGACGTGCACCTGCGCACCAGCTCGGAACTCTCCTCGGTCGAGGCGTTGGTGCGCCGGCGCATCGGCGAGCGGCTCTCGCGCGGCCGCGTGGATGTCAACATCACCATTGACCGCACCTCCGAGGTCAGCTACGAGCTGAACCGCCCGCTCATCGCCGGCTTCATCCAGGCCATGCGCGCCATGCAGCAGGAGTTCGGGCTGGCCGGCGAGCCGGACATCAACGTCCTGGCCCGTCTGCCCGGCGCGATGCAGGCCGCCCGCAACGGCGTCACCGACGAGATGCAGGCCGGCGTCGAGCGCGCGCTCGCGCAGGCGCTCGACGAGCTGGAGGAGATGCGGCGGCGCGAGGGCGAGGCGCTCTCGGCCGAGATGCGGGCGCGGCTCGACGAAATCGAGCGGAACCTTCCGATCATCGAGTCGCTCTCGGGCGAGCAGGTCGAGAACTACCGGGCGCGGGTCAACCGCCGGATCAGCGAGCTGCTGGCGCGCGACGGGCTGGAGATCGTCGAGCTCGACCAGGGCCGGCTCGCGCAGGAGGTCGCCTACCTCGCCGACCGCAGCGACATCACCGAGGAGATCGCGCGGCTGCGCAGCCACGTCTCGCAGTTCCGCGACGCCGTCGGCGCGGAGGCCGACACCGGCAAGCGGCTCGACTTCCTGCTGCAAGAGCTGAACCGCGAGGCCAACACCGTGCTCTCGAAATCAACCGACCTCGCCATCAAGGAGGCGGCCATCTCGATCAAGGCGGCGGTCGAGAAGCTCCGCGAACAGGTGCAGAACGTTGAGTGACGAGCGACCGCCGGCGGCCGAAGAAGCGCCCGGCTACCAGGGCCTCCTCTTCGTCATCAGCTCGCCCTCGGGCGGCGGCAAGGGGACGCTCATCCGGCGCGTGCTCGGCCGCGTCCCCGGCCTCAGCTACTCGGTCTCGTGGACGACCCGCGCCCCGCGGCCCGGCGAGCGCGACGGCGTCAACTACCACTTCGTCACGCCCGAGGAGTTCGCGCGGATGCGCGAGGCCGGCGGGTTCCTCGAATGGGCCGTCGTCCACGGCAACTTCTACGGGACGGCGCGCTCGGTCGTCGCGCAGGAGTTGAGCGAGGGCCACGACATCATCCTGGAGATAGACGTGCAGGGCGCGGAGACCGTGCGCGCGGCGCTGCCCGGCGTCGTCGGCGTCTTCATCCTCCCGCCGTCGCTCTCGGTGCTGCGCGCGCGCCTGAGCGCGAGGATGACGGAGCGGCCCGAGGAGCTGGCGCTCAGGCTCCGGAACGCGCGCGGCGAGGTCGAGCAGTACCGGCACTTCGACTACCTCGTCCTCAACGACGAGGTCGAGCGGGCGGCGGCGCAGCTCGCGTCCATCGTCTACGCCGAGCGGGCGCGGCGCGAGCGGCAGGAGTGGGTCGCGCGGCGCGTGCTCGCGAGCTTCAACGAGCCGGCGGGCTTTGAATAAACGGCCCGGAGGGGTTATAACAAAGGGTCATCATACTGCCCAGAAATGGTGAGGAGACCGGCCGTGGGGCCGGGTTGGAGATGATGAGCAAAGCCACCGAAGCGAACGACCCCGAGAGCCGGCAGGAGAATCAGACTCCCGAAATGGATTCCAAATACCGCATGATCATCGTCGCGGCGCAGCGCAGCAAGCAGCTCCAGAGGGGCGCGCGGCCCCGCGTCGAACTCGACCCGCAGAGACACAAGCCGACCCGCATCGCCCTCGAAGAGGTGCAGCGCGGTAAGGTCGAATTCTCAATCCTCGACAAAGAATAAAAAAGTTTCGGGTTGCGGGTTGCGGGTTTCGAGTTAAGACAGGTTGTTTTTACTCGAAACTCGAAACCCGAAACTTTATTCCCGCTCGCGGCTCCGCTCCGTCGCGTAGGCCAGTTCGGCGGCGCGCGCCTCGCGCTCCTCGGCGATGGCGAGGTAGGCGGCGTTGCGCGCGGCCTTGTCCCAGCGCCCGCCCTCGCGCAGCGCCCGCCAGTACCCGCGCAGGTAAGTGCGCAAGAACCTCGGATAACCGCTCCGCTCGTATTGCAGCACGTGCGCGGCCTCGTGCACGAGCAGCCGGCCGCCGATGGTCGGCCGCCCCCCCGCGTCCCTCCCGACCAGCCGCGACCTGACGAAGACGTGCCGCCCGAACGTGATCCCGCTGATCCCGTTCAGCGTCGTCAACAGATTGGCGAACCGGCCGGCGTGGACGTGAATCGGCGGCAGCGTCAGGCCCGCGTCGTTCGTGTGCCTGCGGAAGAACGCTTCGACACGCTCGTGAGTCTCGGCGGAGAGCTTCATCGGAAGATGAGTTTCGAGTTGCGGGTTTCGGGTTTCGAGTTTGCTCTGCGTGAGTTGAATGGCTCAACTTGTGCCGGCCGAACTCGAAACTCGAAACCCGCAACTCGAAACTCACATGCCTTTGTAGTCGGGGCCGCCGCCGCCCTCGGGCGTGACCCAGTTGATGATCTGGTAGGGGTCCATGATGTCGCAGGTCTTGCAGTGGACGCAGTTGGAGAAGTTAATCTGGAGGCGCCGCTTGCCGTCGCGGCCGTCCTCGACCATCTCGTAGACGGCGGCCGGGCAGAAGCGCTGGCAGGGGTTGCCGTACTCCTCGGCGCAGCGCGTCGCGCAGATGTTGGTGTCGAGGACGTGGAGGTGCGCGGGCTGATCCTCGTCGTGCGAGACGGCGGCGTGGTAGACGTCCGTCACCTTGTTGAAGGTGAGCTTGCCGTCGAAGCGGAGCTTGCCGTAGCGCTGCTCGATGTCGTCGCCGCGGTAGCCGAAGTCCTTGAGCTGCTTCAGAGCCGTGTGGCCCGGCTCCAGGCTCGCGCGGTCGAACAGCCCCCACGAGCGGCCGCCCGTGATGAATTGCAGCCCGGCGTTGGCGAGCCCGAGCCAGCGGCCGTGCTTGAAGGCCGAGTGGAAGTTGCGGACGCGCTTCAGCTCGGTCGTGATCCAGCTCTCGCGGACGAGCTGGCGGTAGCGCTTGAGCTGCTGCCTGGAGAAGTCCCCGACGAGGAGCGCCTCGAAGATGGCCTGGGCGGCGAGCATGCCGCTCTTGATGGCGGTGTGGATGCCCTTGAGGCGCTGCGAGTTGAGGAAGCCGGCCGAGTCGCCGGCGAGCAGGAAGCCGTCGCCGTGGAACTGCGGGATGGCGTAGAAGCCGCCGGCCGCGATGGTCTTCGCGCCGTAGCGGATCATCCGGCCGCCTTCGAGGAGCCGTGCGACGTAAGGGTGCTGCTTGAAGCGCTGGAACTCGGCGTGCGGGTCGAGCAGCGGGTCGCCGTAGTCGAGGCCCGTGACGTAGCCGATGTTGAGGACGCGGTTCTGCATCCCGTAAATCCACCCGCCGCCGTAGGTGCGCGCGTCCGAGGGGTAGCCGAGCGTGTGCGTGACGCGGCCCGCCGGGTAGCGGTCGTCGGGCAGCTCCCAAAGCTCTTTGACGCCGATGCTGTAGACCTGCGGCTCGCGCCCGTCGCCCAAGCCGAGCCGCTGCGTCAGTTGTTTTGTCAGAGAGCCGCGCGGCCCCTCGCCCAAGACCGTCACCTTGGCGAGGATGTCCACGCCCGGCTCGAAGTTGGCGCGGGGCCGCCCCTCCCGGTCAACGCCCTTGTCGCCGGTGCGGACGCCGATGACGCGGTCCTGCTCGTCGTAGAGCACCTCGGCTCCGGGGAACTCGGGGAAGATGTTGACGTCGGCCTCCTCGCACTTCTCGCCGAGCCAGGCCACGAGCTTGTTGAGCGAGACGATGTAATAGCCGTGGTTCTTGAGCGGCGGCGGCGTGATCGGCGACTTGATGGCGCGCGTCTTGGTGAGGTAGAGGAAGTCGTCCTCCTTGACGGGCGATTCGAGCGGCGCGCCCTGCTCGGCGAAGTCCGGGATCAGCTCGGCCAGGGCCTTCGGGTCCATCACCGCGCCGGAGAGGATGTGCGCACCGACCGTCGCGCCCTTCTCGATGACGGCGATCTGAATCTCGCCGAGCGGCTTGCCCTGCCGCGCGCCCTTCGCCACCGCCTCGTTGTGCTCTTTGACGAGCCTCGCCAGGTGCAGCGCCCCGCTCAGATTCGCCGGCCCCGCCCCGACGAACAGCACGTCCATCTCGATGCTTTCACGTTCCATCATCCGGCCCCCGCCTCAAGACATCCCGTCGCAAAAATGAATCACCATTCAGTTAAGCCGCCCCTCCCGAAAATACCAAAAACAGAAGCCCGACCGTGAGGGAGGGCGTCTGAGTGACAACCGCGATGACGCTGTTGTAAAGCTCAACGCCCTC
>DASZKF010000013.1:0-3665 GCA_035947355.1 Pyrinomonadaceae bacterium
CACACACCGACGCCCGGTGTGCCGCCCCTGCGGGGCTCCGGCTTTTGTTGATGCGACGTGTCCCCCGCCCTCACGGGCGGGGCTACTGCCTGCCGCGCCTCCGGCGCTCGGCAGACGACGCCGCGCCGCCGCTCTTTAACAAGCCCCTAGCCTCTAGCCCCCAGCCTCACGGCTCGGGGCAGAAGTCCGGTTCCGAGAAGCCGCGGGCGCGCTCGCGGCGGCGGAGCGCGCCGTCTTCGTAGCGCGGGCGCGGGAGGACGCCGAGGCGGTAGAGCGCGTCGCGGTACTCGTAGCGGAGCGTGATTTCGGCGGCGGGCCGTCGTTCAAGGTCGAGATGTATCCAGCTCACGTGGTGGTCAACGGGGCGGCCGATGCCCGTGGCCGCGTACTCGTCTTCGGGCCGCGCCGCCGTCGCTCCCGCGCCCTTCCTGTCCCTGGCCGCCGGCGACTCGGCGCGGCTCTGCTCTTCGGGGCGGTCGCGCCGCTCCCCGTGCTCGCGCGGGATGGGCGGCCCCGGCGTGACGGGGTACGGGCGCGGGGCGAGTTCACGGTAGAAGACGGCGGTGATGACGCCGAGGTCGGCCTTACGGCCGAGGCGGGCGGCGTAGGAGTCGCGCTCGCTCGTGAAGTAGAAGCGGCGGGCGTGGCGCGAACTCATCTGCCAGCCCGAGAGGCGGATCGTCTGGTACGGCTCGACGACCCACTTGCTCGCCTCCCAGCTCGAAGTGCGGCGCGCGTCAATCGTGTTCAGGCCGTCCACCGAGATCGCCACCGCCACGCGCACCGGCAGGGGGTTACGGACGAGCAGCTCGTACTCCGCGCCCTCGACCGCCTCGACGTAGCGCCGCCCCCGCGCGTACAACTCTTCGAGCGGGCGGCCGCCGACGAGCACCTCGACCCCGAACGGCTCGTAACGCACCGGCCGCCGGCCCCAGCTACTCTCCTGCGCGGACGCCCCCGCGCCGCCCGCCTGCGCGCACAGCGCCGCGAAGACCAGCGCGACCAGCGTGAGTCTCAAAGCTTGCCTCGTCTTTTTCATCTGGTTCCCCTCCCCGCGACGGTTTGCCACCCTCTGAACGTCCGCGGGCGGACTTTCTTGCGCGTCGGCGGGGGCAAGCCCCTTTCCTGACCTTAGAGGCGGCCAGAGTCGGATGGCTCAAGTCCGGCCCGCGCAGTCGGGAAGGCGGGCTCGCCCCCGCCGTCGCATCAGCTTCAACCTTATTTCGTCCTGCAACCCGGTTTCGGTTATTTCCTCAGGCGAGGCGGCGGCGGGAGACGAGCGGGACGACGATGACGAGGACGGCGAGCGCGGTCGTGACGGCGGCCGAGAGGAGGCAGTAGGCGCAGAAGGCTCGGAGGACGAACGCCTGCACGTAGAGGAGCCAGAGCGTGAAGGCGAACATCACGCCGACGACGGCGGCGAGCGCTCGGCGCAGCCCGCCGTAGCCGAAGGCCGCGAGCGTGGCGAGGCTGAAGACGACGAAGTAGGCGAGCGCGCCCGCGGCGGCGAGCGGCACCGAGCCGCCGACGGTCGCGTAGCTGCTCGACAGCACGGCGTCGCAGCCCGACACGACCACGCAGCGGACGCTCCGGCCCGAAAGGTGCTCGACCGTCAGGTAGACCGAATCGGCCACGCCGACCAGCGCCACGCACGCGGCCGCCGCGTCGCGCCACGCGCCGCGCCCGCCCGCCGCCCCGCCCTCGAAAGCTTCGCTCACCCGCGCCTTCCCTTTTCAGCGCCCCGCCGCGCCGAGCGCCTGGTCAATCTGCGCCCGCAGGTACGCGGGGTCGAGCGCCTGCGTGCCGGGCAGCTCGCGCCCGTTGACGAAGAAGGTCGGCGTGCCGCTGACGCCCAGCGAGTTGCCGCGCTGGAAGTCGGCCATGACGCGGTCGGCCACCTCCTGCCGCGCCATGTCGGCCTGGAACTTCTCGACGTTGAGGCCGAGGCCGCGGGCGTAATCGGCAAAGATGGTGCGCGGCTCGGCCGAATCCTTCCAGGCGTTCTGGTTGTCGAAGATGATGTCGTGCATCTCCCAGAACTTGCCCTGCATCCCGGCCGCCTCGGCGGCGCGCGCGGCCGAGAAGGCGTTCTTGTGAATCTGCTGCAAGGGGTAGTGGCGGAAGACGAAGCGGAGGCGGTCGCCGTAGTCCCTCTCGATCTGCTGGACGACGGGGTGCATCCGCCCGCACGGCGGGCACTGGAAGTCGCCGAACTCTTCGAGCACGACCGGCGCGTTCTCGGGGCCGACCGAGTGTGCGGGCTGCGCGCCCGGCAGCGGCGAGCGGCGCGGCGCGGCCGCCGGCGCGGCCGCGTTGGTGTTGGCCCTCGACGCCGTGTTGGTGACGGAAGAGCCGCCCGGGTCGTTCGAGCGCATCAGCACCACGGCCGCGCCCAGGACGACGGCCAGCACGCCGCCGATGATGGCGAACGGGAGGAAGCGCTTCGCCCCCCCCGGAGACTTGGGGGGCGCGGCCCCCGCTTGACGTTTAGCACTCATGCGGCTTTTATCACCACCGATTCTGTGGATGTTGCGAGCGCAGGCCGTAATGGTAACAGAAAGTAGACAGTAGACAGTAGTCAGTAGACAGTAGGCCCCGCATAGAGACCGCTGACGCTGACACCCGGACGATTCGATACCGAAGGTCTTCCTACTGTCTACTGACTACTGTCTACTGTCTACTTAGAAAAAACTGACATTTGTGTTAACTTTTGTGCACCCAAAGCTTTCAACATTCCGGGCGGGCAGAGACGCCGAGTCGAGACGGGAGGCAGATGAACCACAGCGAGGCGGCCACCACCAGTTTACCCGAGAGCCCGGTCTCCATCTACGACCGCTTCACGAAGCTCTACGACCTGATGTTCAGGTTCAACCGCTACGGGGCTTCGGTCGAGCGCTACCTGCGCGAGGCGGCCCTGCCGCTGCCTTCGGGGGCGCGCGTGCTCGACGCGGGCTGCGGCACGGGGCTGCTCACGCTGGCGCTGCTGCGCGTGCTGCAGAGGCCAGCGCGGCTCACGGCCGTAGACCTCTCGCGCCGCTCGCTGGCGACGGCGCGGCGCGCCGCCCGGAAGACGGGGCACGACCCGCGCCACCGCGTCTCCTTCCTCCAGGCCAACGCCCTCTCGCTCCCCTTCCCCGACAACTCCTTCGACTGCGTGGTGACGAGCGGCGTGCTCGAATACCTGCCGCTCGGCGAGGGCCTGGCCGAGCTGGGGCGCGTGCTCGCGCCCGGCGGCTACCTCGTCTTCCTCCCCGTCCGCCCCGCGCCCCTCAGCCGCCTGCTCGAAATCATGTTCCGCTTTAAGGCCCACCCGCCGGAGTCGGTTGACGAGCAGACGCGCCGCTTCTTCCGCGTCATCGAGCACCACCGCTTCGCCCCCCTCGAACCCATCGGCTGGACGAAGACGGCCGTGCTGGCGCAAAAGCCGTAACACAGTTTCGGGTTTCGGGTTTCGAGTTGCGAGTTTCGAGTTCGCGTTTCTGTCTTTCGAGTTTCGATTAGAAGTTGTTTTTAACTCGAAACTCGGAACTCGAAACCCGAAACTGTTTTAGCACTTCCCGCGCGACCGCGGGGATGATGTCGCGCTCTTTGGCGTGGTCGGTGGTGAAGGTGACGAGGACGAGGCGGCGGCCCGAGGGGAGTTCGAGGTAGGCGGCGTCGTGGCG
>DASZKF010000014.1:0-9491 GCA_035947355.1 Pyrinomonadaceae bacterium
CCCCCCCCCCCCCCGGGACTCGCCTTCTTTACCCGAACTGCCCCCGGCGATAAATCGCTGGGCTATTTTCGATAGTCCCTCCGGGACTCCTCAGACAGCCTCTGATAACTGATGACTGACGACTGACGACTCCGATTCACGATTCACGGCTTCCCGCGCATTGCCCGGCGGGCGGAGTCACGTCGGGGTGCGACTCCGCCCGCCGGCCCTTTCCCCCTTGACCGAACGGAGCGGGAGTATAGAGCGGGGCGGGACCGGGCGTCTGTACGTTGGTTGACAGTAGGTCGAGTGAGCCGTCAGCCGCCCAGGAAGTCTTCGTACTCCGCGACCAGCGCGGCGGCGCATTCGCAGGCCGAACGCTTCAGCCCGGCCGGGTCGAGGACGGTGATCTGTCCGCGGCTGTGGCGGATGAGCCCTTCGCGTTCGAGGACGCCGGCGGCCACCGTCACGCCCGAGCGGCGCACGCCGAGCGTGTGCGAGAGGTACTCGTGCGTGAGCGGCAGCCGGTCGGTCTCCAGGCGGCGGGCGCAGGTGACGAGCCAGCGCGCCAGCCGCTGCTCGACGGTGTGCAGCGTGTTACAGACGGCCGTCTGCGAGACCTGCGTGAGCAGGAGGTGCGCGTAGCGGAGCACGCCCGCGCGGAAGTGCGGCAGGTCGCGGAAGGCTGCGCGCGCGTCCTGCGCCCGCACCCGCAGCGCCTCCCCGCCGACCTGCGCCACCGCGTGGAGCGCCGAAGGCCCGCCGCCGAGGAGCGCCACGATGCCGCCGACACCCTCGCGGCCGACCGCGCCGACCTCGACGGCCGTGCCGTCTTCGAGCGTCGAGAGCAGAGAGAGCAGCGCGCGCTCGACGAAGAAGACGTGGCGCAGCGACTCCTCCGCGCCGAAGAGCACCCGGCCCGCCTCCAGCGTCACCGGCGCGAGCCGCGGCGCGAACCAACGGAACTCTTCGGCCGGCAGCGAGCCGAGGATGTGGTTGCTCACCGACCCCTGCTGGATCAAAGCCTCGCCCATACGCGTTCGACGCCTCGCGCGCCGTCAGCCGACGCCCGGCCCGCGCGCCCCCGCCCTCAGCGAACGGTGACAGCGGCAGGCCGCCACCTCTAACAGCCCGACGTCTTCGACGTGCAGGCGGCCGCGGCTGTGCTCGACCGCCCCCGCACGCTCCAAGCGCCCGACCGCCTCGTTGACGCCGGCGCGGCGCACGCCGAGCTGGCGCGAGACGGCCTCCTGCGTGAGCGGCAGGTCGTCGCCGCCGGCCCGCTCGCGGAGCATCAGGAGCCACGTCGAGAGCCGCTCGAAGAGGTGGTGGCGCGCGTTGCAGACCGCGCGGCGCGTGGCCTGGTAGAGGAGGCCGCGGTAACAGCCGAGCAGGAGTCGGCGCGCGGCCTCGTCGCGCTCGAAGAGTTCCTGGAGCGCTTCGGCGCGCAGCCGCAGCGCCTCGCCCGGCAGCAGCGCCCGCGTCCAGTAGCGCGTCGGCCGGCCGGCGAGCAGGGCGACGAGGCCGGCCGCGGCCTCGCGCCCGACCATCGCCGTCTCGACCGTCGCGCCGTCGCTCATGATCGCGACGCTGGTCAGGACACAGCCCCCCGCGGGGAAGTACGCGTACGCGACGCGGTCGCCGATCTCGTAGAGCGTCTGCTGGTGTCCGAGCGCGACGGGTTCGAGGTGTCGGGAGACGGCCGCGAGCGACTCGTCGGGCAGCCCGGCGAGGAGGCTTTCGGCGACGAGGGCCTGTTCGGCGGTGGCCGAGGTTGACATGTCTGGCGGCTCCTCCCTGACGCCGGCCGCGGTGTGAGGGCGCGCCTCGCCCCGCACGGCCGGCGGGCCGGGCCCGTTCAGAGAACGCGGGCGAAGTTGTGCGGCGACCCACTTGTACCACAGCCCGCGCCGGTTGGCTAACGGGGCGCGCGGTGGCGGCGCGGCGGATTTCCGTTGTAAACTGCCGCGAGAAACTACCTTCTGCCCGAACTCATACGCGGAGCCACGGATGAAATTCTACGACAACGTCCTCGGCCTCATCGGCCGCACCCCGCTCATCAGACTCAACCGCCTGACCGAGGGCATACGGGCCTCGGTCTTCGCCAAGATGGAGAGCCTCAACCCCGGCTACTCGGTCAAGGATCGCATCGGCGTGGCGATGATCGAGGCCGCCGAGCGCGAGGGCGCGCTCCAGCCCGGCGGCACCATCGTCGAGGCCACCTCCGGCAACACCGGGATAGGGCTGGCGCTGGCCGCGGCCGTCAAGGGCTACAAGTGCATCTTCGTGATGACGGAGAAGGCTTCGGTCGAGAAGGTGCGTTACCTTAAGGCGCTCGGCGCGGACGTGGTCGTCGTCCCGGCCTCGGCCAAGCCGGGCACGCCCGACCACTACGTCGAGACGGCCCGCCGCATCGCGCGCGAGACGCCCAACAGCTTCTACCCCGACCAGTACTCGAACCCGAACAACCCCGAGGCGCACTACCGGACGACGGGGCCGGAGCTTTGGGAGCAGACCGAGGGGCGCATCACGCACTTCGTGGCGGGGCTGGGGACGGGCGGCACCATCTCCGGGACGGGGAGGTTTCTGAAGGAGCGGGACCCCTCGGTGCGGGTCGTCGGCGCGGACCCCTACGGCTCGGTCTTCAAGACCTACAAAGAGACGGGCCACACGCACGAGGCGACGCCCTACCTCGTCGAGGGCATCGGCCAGGAGATCATCCCGCCCAACGTCCACATCAAGTACGTTGACGAGATCATCAACGTCACCGACCGCGAGAGTTTCGAGCTGTCGCGGCAGCTCGGGCGCAGGGAGGGAATCTTCTGCGGCGGCTCGACGGGGACGAACCTCGCCGCGGCGCTCAGGGTGGCGCGGGGCCTGGACGAGACGGGCGTCGTCGTCTTCATCGTCTGCGACACCGGCGAGCACTACCTGACGAAGCACCACTCGGACGAGTGGCTCAAGGAGAAGCGTCTGCTCGAGCCGCAGAGGATGAACGCCGGACTCATCGCCAGCACGAAGGGCGACCCGACGGTGCCGCGCCTGCTCGCGGCCTCGCCGCGCGACACGGTGGCCGAGGTGCTGGCGCAGATGGACGAGCACAAGGTCACGCAGATGCCGGTGATAGACGAGGGGCGCGCCGTCGGGGCCGTGCGCGAGAACCGGCTGCTCGCGAAGGTGCTCGGCAACCGCGACCGCCTCCAGGCGCCCGTCGGCGAGGTGATGGACGAGAGCCTGCCCGTCGTGGACGTGGAGGCCAGCGCGGCCGAGGTCACCCGCCTCCTGCGCCGCAGCCCCGCCGTCCTCGTCGAGGAGTACGGCCGCATCACCGGCATCATCACCCGCCACGACATGCTCGACGTAGCGGGCAGCAAGTAGGACGAAGGCCCCGCGGCCGGCCGGGGCGGCGCGGGGCCTTCGCTGGTTGTCCGCGGGCGGTTATTGTTCGAGGACGTGTCGGCTGTCGCGCTCGACGACCATGATGCGGGCCGGCCGCGGGGCGACGGACTCTTCGATGTGGCGCCGCGCCTCGGCGGCCGTGTCGAACACCTTCCGCTCGTCCTTCCAGACCTGGAAGCGCGCGTCGAAAACCTGGACCTTGTAATAAGGGAAGGGCCTTCGCTTGCGGGTCGGGTCGCGCATACCTTAAGACTCTGCCGCGCGAATGCGGCGCCCTAGGCCGCCGGCGGGGCCGCGGCGGCAGCGGCCTCGGCCCAGCGCTTCGCCAGCACCACCGAGTGCCTGTCGTAGAGTGCCCGAAACTCTCTGATGCGCGGCGACCTCTCCTTCGCGAAGCGCTTCAGCACCTCGACCACCTCGTCCACCCGGTTGTCCTCCTCCCACGCCTCCGCCAGCCGATAGTAGGCGTACTCGTAGTTCGGGTTGAGCTTGATGGCGCGCTCCGAGTAGACGCGCGAGTCGTCGTAGCGCCCGAGCTCGATCATGACCGTCGCCAGGTTGGTGAGCGTCTCGACCCCCGGCGGCAGGAACATCTCACACTCGCGGAAAGCCTCCTGCGCCTGGGCGAGAAATTCCCCGCGGCGCTGCTTGTCTTCGTCGGCCGTCGGCGTCCTGCCGTAGAAGCTCCGGGCGACGTTGAGGCGGATGTTGCCGCGCGCGTTCTGGATGCCCCAGTTCAACTGCTGCCTCGTGTGCGCGTCCCAGCCGTCCGTCTGGCCGGCGGACTTGTCGAGCACGCTCTGGAGGCGCTCCGCGACGGCGTCAACATAACCCACCCAGGAGTCAATCTTGGGCTTCGCGGCCCTGTACGCGTCCTCGTCCGGCACTTGCAGCGTCCTGGTGTAGTGGCGCCAGAAGATGGGCCAGTGGGCCACCACGTTGGCCGCGGCGGCGAAGGCGAGCGACTTGAGCGGCGACTTGACGAGCGCCGAGGCGGCGGCCTCCTTCTTCTCCTCGGACGAGTTCCAGTCGTCCGCGAGCCCTGTCAGTCTGCTGAGCTTCTCGGCCGCTTTGTCGAAGTCGCCGGGGTTGTAGTTGCGGAAGAGCGAGACGGCCCAGTTGTAGTTGGCCTTCTCCCGGAGGGTGTCGCTGGTCGCGGTCTGGGCGACGTGCTCGAAGCGCTGGATGGCCTCGTCGCGCCGCTCCATCAGGTCGAGCGCGATGCCTTCGTAAAGGTAGGCTTCGCTGAGCGACGGGTTCTCGGCGCGCGCGCTGCGGAAGGCCTCGTAGGCCGCCTCCAACTGCCCCGGCTCGCGCCCCGAGGCGTACTTGGCGAGAAGGAACATGCCGTCCTTGAGCTTGTTGGCGGCGTCGGCGTCGGCGGGTGAAGAGTCGGTAGCGATCATGTAGTACATCATGTAGCTCGCGGCCTCCGCCGCCTCATTCACCTTCGCCTTCGCGGCCGAGGCGGATACCGTGTTGGTTGTATCATCGGCCTTACGTCGGGTCAAGCGGACTGTCACGGAGGAGTCCGTGGTCGTCGCGGCCCCGCTGACCCACAGCCGTTTGGCCCCCCACCACGTCCGCAGCGGCGCGATGATTTTAGCCAGCGCCCCCACGTTCACGCCCCCGATTGTCAGCGGCAGCACCTCCAGTGCGGGCACGAGGTCGAGCTTGACATCCGGCCGCTCAAGGTGCGGCGCCGACGGCAGCTGGAGCATCTCCAACTTCAGGAGCCCGGCCGACGCCGGCGCGCGGTAGTCCTTCCAGCGGTTCAGCGAGTCGGTGACGGCGGCCGCGGCCCCGAGCCCGGCCGTCTCCGTGATCTCGTTGACGACCCACCGGCTCAGCTCTGACCTCCGCGCCCGGAGCGCCCGCCACACCTCCCGGAAACCCTCGCCCCGCGCCCGGCGCGAATCGAAGAAGCGCACCGCCTGCCACCAGGAGAAGTTCTGCCAGCCCGCCCACACGCGCCGCGCGGCCTTGAGCAGCCAGTAGACGGCCGCGAGGAAGAGGAGGATGAGGACGACGTTGAGGAGCCAGCCGAAGATCGGGAACGCGCGCTGCCAGGCCACGCCGCCGAGCGCCGACAGCTTCGGCTCGTTGGCCTCCAGCACGGCCGCCGCCCGGTCCTTCACCTCCTTCTCCGTCGTCTCCTTCAAGACGGAGAGGGCCTCGGTCGCGGCCTTCTCCCTCTCGCCCAGCGCGGCCAGCCGCTCGGCCTCGTCGAGCCGCGCGAGGTGCTCCTGCTGCTTCAACTCCTTCTGCCTCTGCTCGCTCGCCTCCTTGGCCCGTTCGGCCGCCTTCGCCTGGCTCGCCTCGGCCAGCTCGCCCGCCAACTGACCCGACCTCGCCCACAGTTCCCCGGCGCGCCGCCGCACCTCGGCGTCGGTGCGCGCCGCCGCCAGGGCCTGCAGGATGAGCGCCCGCGCCTGCGCCGGGTCTTTCATCTCGATGTACCACTCGGCGTCGTTGAGCAGGAGGCTGGCCTTGAGCGGGTCTTCGGCCTGGGGCGCGGCCTGGGCGTGCAGCAGGGCGAGGGCGAGCGCCACACACGCGCCCAGCAGCGGGGCTGTTTTACGCATGGCTGTTCTCTTCCGAAAGTCTATACATCTCGGCCACGAGGGCGTCGACGCGTTCGCGGAGGCGTCGGGCTGCCGCGGCGTCGGGCCGCCCGGAGCGCGCGAGCCTGCTCGCCGCCCCGGCGAGGCTCCGGCGGAGGGCCGACGCGGCGCGGGTCGAGGGGGCGAGGCCGAGCCGCTTCCGGCACCCGGCGGCGATAGCGGCGGTCGGGATCGGCATCCGCCTCAGCTCGGCGACCGTGATCTTCTGGAAGTCCACTTTCGTAAAAGACGCGGTGTGGTGGCGCACGTACTCGGCGGCCGCGGCCGAGTTGAGGATGGCGGTCAGGACGTGGGCGTCGATCAGCTCAGGGACGACGGTCAAAACCCCGTGGAGCGGGACGTAGCCGTCGCGCGCGACCGCGGCCGTCATCTTCCCGCCGCGGTGGCACAACTCCCGGAGGAAGACCCGCGTGCGGCCTCGCAGCGACTCGTGCCGCCCCGCCCACGCGAGGAAGTCGCCGAACTTGATGAACAGGCGGGGCTCGCCGACGCAGAAGTCGCGCACGTCGCGCCCGCGCACCGCCGGGACGGTGCCGGCCGTCGGGCCGGCGTAGGTGAACGACTTGTTCCTGACCGTCTCGGCGGTTTGCGGCGGGAGGCCGCGCCCCACGCCGTACACTTGAACGCCGCAGGCGACGGAGGCGACCTGCCCGAGGCGCACGCACCCGCCTCCGAGCCGCCGGGGGCCGGCCGCCGAGCGGACGAGTAGCGAGAGCGCGTCGGTCCCGGCCTCGCGGAGCGCCGCCGAAGCGACGGTGACGGAGACCGCGGGCTGAGGCGCGCCGAGCCTTTTCACGAGCGGGTAGAAGGTGACGCGGCAGCGGGCCGCCGCCGGGGCGGGCCGCCGCCCGCCGAGGAGGACGACCGCGCGGACGGTCGCCTCCGAGAACACGGCCCTGGGCAGCAGCACTAATTCGTCGAGCGTGGCGGCGCCGGCCAGGAACTCGCGCAGCCGCGCCGCGTTCGACGCGCCGACGACCTGACTCGGCAGCACGAGCACAAACACCCCGCCCGGCCGGAGCCAGTTGAGCGCCCGCTCACTAAACGCGACGTAAGTGTCGCCGCGCCGGTCGAAGGTCGGGAAGTGTCGGCGCAGGCGCGCACGCTCCTCCGGCCCGAGGGCCTCGCCCCACGGCGGGTTGTTGACGACGCAGTCGAACGGCGGCCCAGAATCACGCGGTAAGACCGCGAGCGCGTCGGCGCAGGAGAGGCGGGCGGCGGGTGCGCAGCCTCCTGCGCCTACCTCGTCGCAGAGCAGCGAGAGCACCGTGCGCGTGGCCTCGACGGCGAGCCCGTTACGGTCAGAGCCCCAGAGGCAATCCCGGTACAGCTTGGCGAGCACGGCCCGAGTCAGGCGGCGCCCGTCGGCGCTGCCCGGCGCGTGGCGCTCGGCGACGCGGCGCACGCACGCCGCGGCGACCGCCAGCAGGAGTTGCCCGGACTCCATCGAGGGGTCGAGCACGCGGAAATTCAGCGCGCGCTCGGCGTAGCGCTCGGCGTCGGCGGTGCTGCGGCAGCGCGCCGGCGCGGGGTGTCTAAGGAGGCGCGCGATGGCGGCGTCACCCACGAACCTCGCGAGCGCCGGGGAGTTGGGGTAAGTCGAGACCAACTTCTTCGGGCGGCGGGTGTTCGACAGCGGCCCGCCCCCGGCCTCGCCCGCCGAGAGGTGCATGAGCATTCCGAGCAGGCTCGCCACGCTTTGCAGCCAGTCCTCTCCGTGCGCCTCCCGCAGCCGGGCGAGGAGTTGCGCGAAGTGTGCGCGCTCGGGGCCGCGGACCCCGCCGGCCGGCGGCGCGCCGCGCGCCGGGCCGGACTCGCGCACCCAGCGGCAGACCAGCCTGTAGCTCTCGCCGACCGCCCGCTGCGGGTCGCCCGAGCGTTCGAGTCGCCGGGCGACGACCTTCTCGTAGAGGCGCAGGAGTTCACGGAAGGCGGCGGAGAGGGCGGGGTCGGGCCACCGCTGCTGAAGGGGGTAGTCGGACGCGGCGGGGAGCTCGGCGCGTGAGTTCATGGCGGCGCGTAAGAAGAGGGGACGGCGGCGACGGGCGGGGCTCACGCCCTCCCCTGCGGGTGGAGGCGCGCGCACCGCAGCACCCAGCGGACGAACTTGGGGTCGGGTTTCCGCCGCCGCCCGGCCAGGTATTTCCTGTCCAGCCGCGCGAGCTGCTCCTTATTGAGCGGCGTGTCGTCGGCCTTCATGGCCCGCGCCTCGGCTATGATCTTTTCCCGCAGGGCCGCGTCCTTAACCATCTCTCGCGCCCGCTCGCAGGAGTCGCGGGCGAGAACCCGCACCTGATGCCTGCTCAGTTTCGCCTCGGGCAGCCGGCGCAGCGTATAGATCATCTGCGGGTCCTGGTAGGACGGCGCCGCCCCGCTCTGCGCGGGCTGCATCGTCCTGCGGAACCACTCGCGGATGTACTCGATGATCTCGAGGTAGAGCGGCCCCAGGTTACCGCGGCGGCGCAGGTAGGTGCCGTCCGTGGGGAAGTGGTGAATCGGGCTCAGCCAGTCGTACCGCTCCCAGGTGGAGGCGTCGAGCATCAGGGGGACGACGAGGATGTCGTCGTTGATGAGCCGCCGGTACGTGATCGGCGCTTCGACGTGCCTCACGTACTCCGAGTTGAGGAAGGCCTGACTCACGAGGCAGACGACGATGTCGGCGTCGTTGAGGCGGCGTTGGATCTCCTCGTCCCACAGCGGGTGGCCCATCTCCTTGTCCCACCAGAAATCGAAACGCTCCTCGCGGGCCAGACCTTCGAGGAAGTAGATCAATTGGGAGTGGTCGAGGAAGCGGCGGTCGGCGTGAGAGTAGATCAAGACCATCCGAGCGGTGGCCTGTGCTTCCGAAATCTCCATCGGCTAGTCCTCCTGGTGAAGAAGCGGCCCCCGTGATACAGGCGCGCATTTTACGCCTTTTGCCCGGCCCGGAAGCAAAAAAATCTTCCCCGCGAGGCGCGCGCGGCCCGTCAGGCCCGCTCGTAGAAGCGAGCGACGAGGTCGGCGTCGAGCGTCCGGCGGCCGGCGGGGCGGAAGCCGCGGAGGAAGTCGGGGGGCATGAAGGTGTCGGCCGCCTCGACGGTGAGCGGGATTTCGGTGACGACCCAGCGGGCGATGTCGTCGCGGAACAGCTCGAAGATTTGCGCGCCGCCGATGACGTAGAGGTCGCAGCGCAGGTAGCCGCTCAGCGCGAGCACGGAGAGCCGGTCGCGGAGCCAGACGACCGACTCGCGCGGCTCGAACTCGGCGGCGCGGCTCAGCACGACGTTGAGGCGGTTCGGCAGCGGCCTCTTCAACGTCAGCCAGGTCTTCCGGCCCATCACGCAGGCGTGCCCCGTCGTCTGCTCCTTGAAGAACTTCATGTCGGACGGGTAGTGCCACGGCAGCCCGCCGCCCCTGCCGATGGCCCCCGCCCGGTCAGTCGCCACGATGCCGATGAGCATAAGAATCGAGTTTCGAGTTTCGAGTTTCGAGTTTCGAGTTCGCGCCGGG
>DASZKF010000015.1:0-15011 GCA_035947355.1 Pyrinomonadaceae bacterium
CTCGCGCATCGTCGAGGTCGAGGCCATCGGCTGCGGAAATTAAGAGCGCGACAAGGCCCGGCAGTAACGAGCGCCCCGCGGCTCGGTAGTCAGCCGCGCCTGTCGGCGCTGCTGACTACCGAGCCGCGGGGCGCTCGTTACTGCCGGGCCTTGTCGCGCTCTTAATTTCCGCAGCCGATGGCCTCGACCTCGACGATGCGCGAGTAGTTGAGCCGCGAATTGAGCACCAGCACCCGCACCTTCGTCGTCGTCACCTCGGGGAAGATCACCGCGCGCAGGGCGAGCGCGTTTCCGCGAATCTCCCCGCCCGGCACCGTCACCCAGGAGGTGCCGTCCCACGCCTGGATGTCGAAATCAATGATCCCGTTCTCCGAGGCCGTGGTCGCCGCCGTCGGCTCGGCCCCGCCGGCGTAGCCGTCCTGCAGCGTGTAGACGCGCACCTGGTTGACGGCGCGTGCGCCGCCGAAGCTCACCTCCAGCCAGTCCGGATACGTCGCGCGGGTGCCGTCGTTCCACCCGCCGCCCGAGCCCCAGTTGACGCCCGTGCGGTCGCCGTCAATCGCCGACATCGGGTTGAAGTCCCAGTTGGGATAAACGGAAGAGGCCGTGGCCGTCGCGCCGAGCGCGTGGTTGACAAGACAGGGGTCGGCCGTAATCTGGAAGTCGGCGTCGGAGATGTCGAAGAAGATGTTGCCGACGGCCTCGACACGGACGCGCGCCGCGTCGGTGCCGACGTTGGGGACGGTCACGGCCTCCGAGCCGTCGTTGGGCGTGCTCTCGGCGAGGACGTAAGGGAAGGTCTGCCCGCCGTCAACCGAGAGCGTGATCTTGACGTTGGCGGCGCTCACCGGCGCGAGGTTCGTGTTCGCCACGTCCCACGTCACCGTCCGCGCGGCGCGGCCCGGCCAGTTGGCGGAGGTGTTGGGCTGGGTCACGGCGAACGGGCCGAAGACGGTCACCCCGCTGTTGCGCACCACCGTCACCTGCGCCGTGTCCGAATGGACGCCGCCGCGGTTGTCGCGCGCCGTCACCTGGAAGTTCATCGTGCGGTTGGCCGAGGGGAGCACCTCGCCCGTCAGGCAGGGGAAGGACTGGCCGCGGATTGTGATCCCGCACTCGTAGAACATCGGCGGCTGGTTGGCGTTGTTCAGGATGTACTTCAGGCTCGGGAAGGTGCGCGTCGGGCTCGCGACGGGGCGGTAGGAGCGGAGGATCGGCCGCGGCTGTCCGTCGAGGTCGCTGTCGGGCGGCGAGGGCAGGACGCTCGTGTCGTACTCCTCCCAGGCGTAGGTGAGCGCGTCGCCGTCGGGGTCGGCGGCCTGCGCCGTCAGCGCGAACGGCGTATCCTTCGGGATGGTGTAATTCTGCCCGGCCTCGACGGAGGGCGCGGCGTTGCCGAGCGGCGTCTCCACGTCGCAGGCGTTGCCGTTGCTCGTCGTGCTGTAGGCGATGATCTCTTCGAGGCTCTTGACGTGGAAGTAGTCGTCGCTGTTCTTCTGCAAGTCCTGCGAGGAGCAGATGCCGGCGTAAGCCTGGATGGTCGAGCCGCTGCCCGGCTCCATGGCCGCCGCCTGCGTCCTCTGACCCGGCGTGCCGCAGCTCTCGGCGACGCCGTTGAAGGTGTGGTTGCCGCCCCACTGGTGGCCCATCTCGTGCGCCACGTAGTCAATGGCGAAGGGGTCGCCGACGGGGTTCGGAAGCCCCGTCACCCCGCGCGCCTTCGAGCCGTTCCTGCAAGGGACTCTGAGGGTCGCCACGCCGCCCCCGCCCGTGCTGAAGACATGGCCGATGTCGTAGTTGGGCGCGCCGATGACGGCGTCGAGGTTCGACTGGTTCTCGGTGAGCATGGTCGCGCCGGCGTCGTTCGTGTACGGGTCGGTGAGCGGGTTGGTGTAGATGATGTCCAGCTCGCGGTCTATGAGGAGCATGCGGATCGCCACGTCGCGCTCGTAGACGCCGTTGACGCGGTTCATGACGATCACCATCTGTACTAACGCGCGCTCCTTGGCCTGCTGGTCGGTGTCGCTCGGCTGCCGGAAGACGTTCACGTACTCGGCGGTCGCCGCGAGGGCCAGGCGGTAGGTGCGCAGCACCGCCCCGTTCGCGCTGACGGCGTCGGTCCCGACCTCGCCGGCCGCCGCCGCCGAGGGCCGGGGGGCGGAGAGCGGGCCGGCCGCGTCGGGGTTGAACTCAGGGTTCAGCTCGCTGAAGTGGCACTGGAAGCGGCCCTCCTTGGGCGCGTCGCGCTTGAAGTAGGTGATGTAGTTGAGCGTGTCGCCTTCGGCGTAAGGGTCTACGAGCACCGTGCCCGCCGGGGAGAAGACGATGGCGTGGAAGCCGGCCGGCGTGCGGTCGAAGCGGGCCGTCGCCGTCGGGTCGTCAACGCCCCGGCCCCGGTACGTCCTGACGGCCGGGAAGCGGGCCGCGAGCCCGGGCGACATGACGGGCGACTCCTCGACGCGGAAGCGCGAGAAGGAGCCGTCCGGCATCGGGAGGCTCAGGATCACCTGCGAGGCGCGCGCGGCCGGGGTGAATTCCAGGGGGGCCTGCGCGAGCAGTTGCGAGAGGGCCGACTGGTTCAGCCGCGCCGTGCGGTAGGCGGAGGGGATGATTAAACGCCTCCCCGCCCCCGTGATCGAGTCTTCTTCGATCAGACTCCACAGCTCGCCGCCGACCGTCTGCCCCGAGCTGGCCGGCGCGCGCGCCGTCAGCCCCAGGCCCACGAGGGCGGCAACCAACATCACGAGAAATAAGCGCCTGCTCTTCATGGCTCCCTCCTACACTGTCCGTCCGGAAGTTTCTGCGAGGCTGTAAACCGTACGGCGTCGGGCGGCCCTCCGGTTATTAATATCGCCCCGCCCCCGGCCTGGAGCAGGTGACGGGGCGGGGCGATATAGGACGCGGGCCGGACGCTTTTTACGTCCGGCCCGCTCTGTTAATTACTGCCCGCAGCCGAAGGCCTCGACCTCGACGACGCGCGAGTAGTTGAGCCGCGAGTTCAGCACCAGCACCCGCAGCTTCGTCGTCGTCACGGCCGGGAACGTCACCGACCGCAGCGCGAGCGAGTTCCCGCGGATAGCCCCGCCCGGCACCGTCACCCACGACGTGCCGTCCCAGGTCTGCACGTCGAAGTCAATGATCCCGTTCTCGTTCGCCGTCGTCGTCTCGGTCGGCTCGGCCCCGCCCGCGTAGTTGTCCTGCAGGGTGTAGACGCGCACCTCGTCTATAGTGCTCGCCGACGCGAACGTGACTTCGAGCCAGTCCGGATACGTCGCGCGGGTGCCGTCGTTCCAGCCCCCGCCCGCGCCCCAGTCCTTGCCGGTGCGGTCGCCGTCGATGGCCGAGGCCGCGCCGAAGTCCCAGTTCGGGTAGACCGAAGAGGCCGCGGCCGTCGCGCCGGCCTCCGCGGAGGAGACGTTGACGCGGCAGGAGAGGTTATTGACGACCAGGTTGTCCACGTACCAGCCGGAGTCGAGGCCGTTAGCCGAGGCCACGTCCGAGGTCATCCGGAAGCGGATGAAGACCGGCAGGCCCTGCGGGTTGTGGACGCCGCCGGGGGCGAACGAGCGGAGCGCGACCCGCACGTGGTGCGGGGCCTTGACGCCCGTGTAGGCCCGCCGGCCCTGGAGCGCCGTGCCCGAGCCCGGCCCGGCGACCGGCGGCCCGTCGAGCTTGCCGTTGTAGCCGCCCTCGATGATGTAGTTGCCCGCGTCGAAGGTGGTCGTGTTGTCCGGGTAGGGCGTCGCGTTGAAGTTCGGGCCGCCCACGGCGATCTCGATGACGCCGCCGTCGAAGGCGTTCTCGGCGTTGATGAAGTTGTCGAACTCCATGATCGAGGTCGGCGTCAGCATGTTCGAGGCGTCCGTGTTGAACGGCCCGATGACGGCCGCGAAGTCCGAGGGGCCGCCGCCGTGTAGTTCGGCCGGGTCGCCGAGCCCCTCCTCGTCGTCGGGGCTGAAGTCGGGCGCGTACATCTTGCCGTCCGTGAGGCCGATGCCGCTCTGGTTGGCGCCCTCGACGCGCTGGAAGGTCTGCGAGTTCTGGTCGGGGTCATTGCCCGACTCGGTGAGCGGCGGCGCGAAGCGCGCGTTGGCCGCCTCGGACTCGAAGGTCTCGAGCGCGAAACTCGGCGCGGCGAGCCGGCGGATGGTCGGCGCGTTGAACTTCGTGACGGTGTTGCCCAGGCCGTTCGTGTCGAGCCGGTTGTTGCGCGCGTCGCGCGCGCGCACGATGTAGTAGTAGGGCTGACCCATCTCCAGCCCCTTGTCCGTGTAGGACGTGCCGGTCACGGTCGCCACGCGGTTCGCGGCGTCGGGCACGAACGTCGGGTCGTGCGGCGGCGGGTTGACGGGGAAGCCCACGTCGTTCCCGTGATCCACGTGCGAGACGCGGTGCACGTCGTAGACGATCTGCGCGAGCGGGTCGGGCGAGAGGGCCGGCCCCCAGCTCAGAATCAGGCTCGAACCCTCCTTCGGGTCGGCGACCTGCGCGAGGCCGGCGAAGAGCGGCGACGGCACCTCGGGCTGGCCGAAGACGACGACGCTCTTCGTCTGCGAAGAGCCGACGCAGTCGGCGTTGCGCGCGGCCCGCACCTGGTAGAAGTACGTGCGCCCGGAGGGCGAGGCCGGGAGCTTCTGCCCGTTGTTGTCGTCGGTGTAGGTGTTCTGCGAGGCCGGGATTTCGGCGATCTTGACGAACGGCCCGTCGGCCGCGTCGGCGCGCGAGATGACGTAGCTGGCCGCGCCCGCCGACGGCGTGATCGTCACCGTCACCGTGCCCTCCGAGGGGCTCGAAAGCGAGAAGTCGGGCGGGGCGAGCGGCCCCTCCTGCTCGCAGGTCGTGACGCCGGCCGGGACTGTGAAGTCCTCGACGATGACCGGGTTGTTCTCGGTCGGGTTGCCCTCGACGGCGTGGACGCTCGTCGAGGAGAAGGCCAGCAGGCCGACGCCGTGGCTGGCGAAGGCGCGCCAGATGAGGGCGCGGTTCTCGCCGCCCGTCAGCTCGGTGTCGGCCAGCAGCATCGCGTCGCGCATGTCAACGAACGACGGCTGGCAGGGGGCGAGCTGCATCCCGCGCAGCATGATGGTGTCGGCCAGGCGCGCGCCCTTCGAGACGGCCGTGGCGAGCGGGCCGTTGCGGCCGGGGTACGCCTGGTTTTCGGCGTTGACGCGCCCCGGCCGGACGATGTGCTGCGCGGCGACGATGGTCGGTATCTGCGCGCCGACCTCCGTGACGATGTCGCCGCTCGTGGCGAGCGTCGAGCTGCCGAACGACTCGCGGTAGTCAATCGGGTGCTTCGCGTCTACCGACTTCACCTGCCGGTTGCCGATGTAGAAGGTCGCGCCCTGGCCGAGCCGGCGGTCGCCGTCGAAGAACTGCCCCGCGGGCTGCTTCATGATGAACAGCTCGCGCATGTCCCAGAGCGTCGCGGCCCAGATTTCGCCGACGTTGTGCACCTCGTAGGGGACCGGAATCGGGTCGCGCGGGTCGGGCGGCGCGGGGAAGTCGCGGCGGTTCATCAGGACGCCGGCCCTGACCGCCCCGTAAGACCAGCGGTAGTTGGTGTAAGGCAGGCGGCGGATGGCGCTGTCGTAGTTGCCGGTGGAGTAGTCGGCGGCCGAGTCGTCGTCGCTCATCGAGCTGGCGATGTAGTCCGACCAGCCCTCGCCCATGCCGCCGGCCTCGCCGAAGCTGACGGCCGGCGTAAAGAGCGCGCCGAGGCAGCCCGCCTGGCCCTTGCCGACGGAGCGGTTCGAGACGCCGTGGTGCAGCTCGTGCGCGACGATCTCGAAGTCGAAGCTGCCGTCGGCGCGGCGGAAGATGCCGTCGGTGAAGAGGTACATCTGCATGCGCGGCATCTGCCCGTCGTCGGGCGTGCCGAAGTTGGCGTTGTTCAGACCCGACCCGTCCTGCACCTGCGCCGAGACGCCGTCGCCGGCCGCGCCGCCACGCCCGAAGTTGTCCTGCTGGAAGTTCCAGGTCGTCTCGGTGAAGCCGATCTGGTAGAGGTAATCGTGCAGCAGGTTGTTGTAGTAGAAGAGGGTCGCGGTGCCGGGGTAGACGTCCGGGTTGGCCGAGGCCGGGAAGTTGACCGGGTCGCTGCCCGTGGCGTCGCCCCCGTCGAACTCGTAGCCGTTGATGTAGTCGAAGTAGACGGCGGTGAACTTGCGGTCGGCGCTGTAGCCCTTGACGCCGTGCGTCACCTCGTCGTCGTTGAAGCGGTCGTCGGCGACGACGGCGTTGTTGCCCTCGGTGTAGCGCGACTGGAAGACCGAAGAGAGCGTGCGCCCGTCGGCGAGCTTGCGCGCCGAGGCGAGCGGCGTGAGGTCGGCCGCGAACGGCTGGCTCTTGTCGCCGGCCGGCGAGTTGGCGGCGAGGTTGCGCGCGCGGGCCTCTTCAGACATCGAGTAGCCGTAGGCGCGCGTGGCGGCGCGGGAGGAGTTGGCGGCCGTCGCGGAAATCTCCGCCCCGCCGTCGCCGGTCGGCAGGTAGAACCAGCCGAAGGGCGAGCCGGGCGTCGGGTTCGAGGCGTCGGGGAAGCCGCGCGTGACCTGCCCGAAGGGCGCGCCGTAGACGGAGGAGAAGAGCGGCGTGCCCGGCTCGGCGTAAGGCCCCTGGTTCTTCGCGCGGATCAGCGACTCGCGGAAGCCGCGCCCCGTGGACGCGCCGCGGTTGATGGTCGTCTCGGGGGCGTAGGTCGGCCGCACGCCCCGCGCCGCCGGGCGGCCGAAGCCGCCGTAGCCCGACATCATCGTCGGCATCCCGTCGAAGACCTTGCCGGCGGCGGTGCCGGCCGAGTTGAATGACTCGACGAGGTTCTGGATGTCGGGGCGGAACGAGGCGCGGCGGCTGTTCTGCGGGCCGCCGCCCGGCTCGCCGTAGAAGGAGGTGAGGCTCATCCGCAGGAGCACCTCGCCGGTCTGCGCGTCAACGATGTTCTGCCACATGATGCCGCGGTACTGCGGGGTCGTGAGGACGAACTTGTAGGCGGCGCGGCCGGCGTCGCCCGTGGGGAAGACGGTCCTGGTGACGACGATCTCGTCCGAGAAGACGCCGCGCGCGAAGCGCTCGCCCGTCTCGTACTCGTGCGGCAGGTCGCCGTAGGTGCGGAGGACCTGCTTCGTGCCCTTGGGCTGCGGCGTGAAGCCGGAGATGTTCATCGCGGCGGCGGCGCGGCCGACGGCCTGCGCCGGCGTGAGGGCGAAGGAGTTGGTCACGGAGAGGCGCGGGAAGCTGTCGCCGCCGACCGAGATGACGCGCCCCGCGCGGCTGACGTTGACGAGGACTTCGCCCTTGTAGACCGAGAGGCCGCCGGCCGTCTGCTCGAAGAGGAGGACGGTCGTCCCGAGGTCGGGCAGCGTCGTGCGGCTCTTCAGCCGCAGGCCGTCGAGGTCTTCCTGGCTGAAGCGGAACAGCTCGCGGTAGCGGCCGAGGAACTCGCGCGCGACCTGTTCGGGCGCGGCCGCGCTCGGGGCCGAGAGGTAGCCGCCGTGCGTGTAGAGGTGGCGCGGCGTGGCCGTCAGCCCGTTGTACTGGACGGCGAGGGGCGCGCCGGCCTCGGCTTCGAGCGCCTTGAGGGCCTTCTGCTGCGCCGCCGTCAGGGTGCGCGAGCCGAGGCCGTGCGGCACGCCGAACTGGCCGCGCACGTCCACCCCGCTCGGCATGTTGGCCTCCGCGCCGCCCCCGCCGGGGAGGCTCACCCCGCCCGCGCCGCCGAGCTGCGCCGAAGAGACGAACAGGCCGGAGCCGAGCACCGTCGCGATTAACAGCGTGAACAAAGTCGCTCTCATCAATTTACTTGTGCGCACGAAATTTCTCCTTACAGGGGCGAATCTTCCTTTTAGGCTTGGGCAGCCCGCCGGGCCGATAAGTTTCCAAACTTCCAGCGTGCCCTTTTTAAGCCCGTTCGGTTGAGGAAAACTTGAGGGCCTCCGGCGCAGCGGCCGCGGGCGGGCTTAAGGCCGCTAGCCCCGCAAGCCTTTCCGGGCAGACCCTGGCCCTGATTCGACGCGCCCCCGCCCACTCAAAGTGAAAGCCCCCGTCCTTGAAGACGGGGGCTTTCATTGCCGAAGGTCGAGTCGCCACCGGAGTGGTTTCGTTTGCACCCGCCGAGCGGCGCGACATCTGTAGGGGCAGGGCTTGTCCCTGCCCGTTCAAAAGCCGAAATAAATCCACAGGGATGGACAGGATGAAGAACCGACTTCCCGTCTGTCCATCCCTGTTTGAATTGTTCTGTATGTTGCGGCGGGCAGGGACAAGCCCTGCCCCTACAGTCATACTACTGGCCGCAGCCGAAGGCCTCGACCTCGACGACGCGCGAGTAGTTGAGCCGCGAGTTCAGCACCAGCACCCGCAGCTTCGCCGTCGTCACGGCCGGGAACTGCACCGACCGCAGCGCCAGCGAGTTGCCACGGACGGCCCCGCCCGGCACCGTCACCCAGGCCGAGCCGTCCCACGCCTGGATGTCGAAGTCTATGATCCCGTTCTCGCTGGCGGTCGTCTGCGCTGTCGGTTCCGCGCCACTTGTGTAGCCGTCTTGCAACGTGTAGACGCGCACCTCGTCAATGGTGCTCGCCGACGCGAAGCTCACCTCCAGCCAGTCCGGATAGATGCCGCGGGTGCCGTCGTTCCACCCGCCGCCCGCGCCCCAGTTCTTCCCCGTGCGGTCGCCGTCTATCGCGGACATCGGGTTGAAGTCCCAGTTCGGGTAGACCGAAGAGGCGAGGGCCGTCGCCCCTGCCGCGGACGATGCGAGGTTGAGGCGGCAGGCGAGGTCGTTGATCGCGAGATTATCAACGAACCAGCCGGAGTCGAGGCCGTTGGCCGAGGCCACGTCCGAGGTCATCCGGAAGCGGACGTAGACGGGCAGCCCCTGCGGGTTATGCAGACCGCCGGGCGCGAAGTTGCGAAGCACGGCGCGGACGTGGTGCGGGGCCTTGACGCCCGTGTAGGCCCGCCGGCCCTGGAGCGGCGAGCCGAAGCCGCCGCCGGGCAGAGCGCCGTCGAGCTTGCCGTTGTAGCCGCCCTCGATGATGTAGTCGCCGAGGTCGAAGGTGGTCGCGTTGTCCGGGAACGGCGTCGCGTCGCCCGGCGCGAACGGCGCGCCGACCTTGACCTCGATGTTGCCGCCGTCGAAGCGCGCCTCGGCGTTGACGGAATGATCGAACTCCAGAATCGAGGTCTCGGTCAGGGCCGGGTTGCCGGGGCCGTTGAACGGCCCGAGCTGCGTGTAGAAGTCGCTCTGGCCGCCGTGGTGCGTGCCGGCCTCATCAGGCAGGCCCTGCTCGTCGCCGGGGCTGAAGTCGGGCGCGTACATCTTGCCGGCCGAAGGGCCGCCGAGGCCGCCGACCGTGATCCGCTGGAAGGCGGCCGCGTTCTGGTTCGGGTTGTCGCCCGACTCGGCCAGGGGCGGCGTGAAGCGCGCCGAGGCCGCCTCGGTCTCGAAGGTCTCGAGCGGGAACGGCCCGCCGGCGAGCTGGCCGACGGTCGGGGCGCTGAAGCGCACGAAGCGGTTGCCCGCGTTGCCCGTGTCCACCTGGTTGCTGGTCGTGTCGCGCGCCTGCACGATGTAGTAGTAGACCTGCGCCAGGTCGAGCCCACGGTCGGTGTAGGAGGTGCCCGTCACGGTCGCGACCTTGTTCGAGGCGTCGGGCGTGAACGTCGGGTCGCTCTGCATCGTGCCGTGCTCGACGTGACTGACGCGGTAAACGTCGTAGACGATGTTGGCCGCGGGGTTCGCCGAGGCGGCCGGCGCCCAGTTGAGGACGAGGCGCGAGCCGTCCTTCGGGTCGGTGACTGTGGCGAGGCCGGCGAAGACGGGCGGGGCCGTGACGCCGAAGCCGGGGATTTCGATCTCCCAGATGCCGCGGCCGTGCGTGGCGACGCGCAGCACGTTGAAGGCCGGCAGGATCGCCATGTCGAAGACCGCCACGCGCGGCAGCCCCGCGCCGAACGGCTGCCAGCTCGCGCCCCCGTCGGTCGAGCGGTAGACGCCGATGTCCGTGCCGGCGTAGAGGTGCCGCGTGTCGCGCGGGTCTACGGCGAAGGCGTTGACGGGCACGTCCGGGATGCCGGCTCCGGCGGGCGTCCAGGTGACGGCCGGCGCGAGCGGCGAGGTGTCGAGGTTCGTCGTCTTCCAGACGTGCTGCCCGTCGGGTACGCCGTAGCCGACCAGCGTCACGTAGGCCGTCTTCTTGTTGAGCGGGTCTATGACGGCGCGGCCGATGAACTTGCGCGGCGTGACGGGCGGCGTGACCTCCGTGAGGACGGGCGCGCCGAGCGTCGTGGCGAAGACGCGGCCCGTGGTGATGCCGACGAGGCGCACGTTGTCGTCCTGCGGCGAGATGCCGATGGCGCTGACGGGCGCGTTGACGCGCGCCGGGACCGTGCCGGGCGGCGGCACGATCGTCTCGAAGACCTGGCTGACGGGCGGCATCGTCTGCCCGCGGTCGGCCGAGCGGTAGAGCTTGTCCGTGCCGAAGTAGACGGTGTTCGGGTCGCCCGGCCCCTGCGCCATCGGCGCGTAGAAGAGCGTGTCGTCGGTGCACGAGATGCCGTTCGGGGTGACGAGCCCGACGCCGCAGCCGTAGAACGAAGACCAGCCCCCGTCGGGGGTGATGGCCGAGCTGCTGTCGGCGCGCACGAAGCCGATGAGCGCCGCCTTGACGTTGTAGTAGGTGTGGTAGGCGGTGACGGACTCGCCCGTGTCGGCCGAGTTGCGGTCTATGAGCGCGTAGCCGCCGTCGCCGTAGTCGCCGAGCTTCCAGGTGCCGTCCGGTTGGAAGAAGGGCGTGCCGTTGTCCTGCGTGCCGCCGATCATGAAGTTGCGGTCAACGGGGTGCTGCGCGAGGCTCATGAACTGCGTGGCGTAGAAGCCCTCGGTGTTGACGCTCGCCCAGGTGTCGCCGAAGTTCGTGGACTTGAAGATGCCGCCGTCGTTGCCGTGGTAGATGACCGAGGGGTCCGAGGGGGCGACGGCGATGGCGTGCGCGTCCGGGTGCAGCCCGACGTTGCGCTTGACGAAGGTCGCGCCGCCGTTCGTTGACTTCTTGAACTCGGTCTGCGCCGCGTCGTAGTCGCCGCTGCCGCCGATGTAGACGCGGTTGGCGTCGGTCGGGTCTACGGCGATGGGCATGTCGTAGAAGCACTGGTCGCCGCAGAAGCCGTTGGCCGAGGCGAGCGGGGCCGACCACGTCGCGCCGCCGTCCGTAGACTTCTTGACCGTCCCGCGGCCCTCCTCGAGGGCCGCGTAGACCGTCACTACCGAGCCGGTCTTCTGGGCGGCGAGCTGGACGTTGGTGGAGGCCGCCGAGACGAGCGTGCGCGTGAAGGTGACGGCGGACGGGTCGGCGGCGAGCGCGTTGGTCGTGCGCCAGACGCCGTTGCTGTTGGGGTCGTCAACGCCGGCCAGCAGGACGTTCGGGTTGCCCGGCTCGAAGGCCAGGTCGCGCACGGCGGTGTCGAGGCCGCCGTTCGGGCCGTTCAGATTAAGCTTTGTACAGGAGGGCGTGCCCGACAGGACGTTCTCGCAGCGGAAGAGGCCGCGCGGCGTCGGGTTGGGGCCGAGGCCGACGCCGCCGCTGATGCCGCCGGTGCCGGAGCCGGTGGCGACGAAAATCTGGTTGTGGTCGTTCGGGTTGGCGAGGATTTTGGTGATCGAGCGGCTGTTGGCGAGCATCCCGTTGGGCGTGTTCGTCGCCGAGTTGTAGGGGCCGAGCAGGACGGGGTCGGTCTCGGCGAACTTGATGACGTAGAAGCCGACGCCGAAGAAGCAGTCGCCGCAGAAGTTGCCCTCACCCGTCCCGACGAAGAGCGTCGTCGGGTCGGTCGGGTCTAGGGCGACGGCCCCGACGGCGAGCGAAAGGGCCTCGTCCATGATGGCCGTCCAGGTGGCCCCGCCGTTGAGCGTGCGGTAGAGCCCGCCCTGCGCCGTGCCGGCGTAGGCGATGTTCGGGTTCGCCGGGTGGACGGCGACGGCGAGCACCCGCCCGCTGACGGGGTTCCGGGGCCGCGTGATGTCAACGCTGCCCTCGTTGAAGTTGGTCTGGCCGTCCGGGATGGGCGCGGGGCCGAGCGGGCGCCACTGCGGCACGTCGCCGGCCGCGGCGGCCGAGGTCGTGCCCGCCGACGTGGCCGGGGTAGAGCCCGACGTGCTCGGAGTCGAGGCGGAACTGAACAGCGCCAGCTCCTGCTGTTCGAGCTGGCGGAGCGCCTTGACCCTGGGGTTGCCGGGGACGCCGAAGGGCAGGCCGCGCAGCTTGGCGACGGCCTGCTCGCGGCGGGCGAGGTACTCCTTGAAGCTGAGGCCGCTGCGGCCGCGCCGGCCGCCGTCGGCGTCCTCCTTCGGCTCGGCGGTCGCGGGGCCGGTCTGCTGCGCGCCCGGCAGTTGGGTCGTGAGCTGCTGCGCCCCCGCGCCCGGCACGAGGCTCCACAAGACCAGAGACAGCAGCAGGGCAAGGATCGTCGGAACCGTCACCGCTCTTTTCATCACTCAGACTCCTCCTACGGCCGGCAACTGACCCGCTCTAATTACCGTCGAGTGTGTAGTGCGGTCGTTTTCAACACGGAGGGCACGGAGGGCACAGAGGACACAGAGAATACATGTTCTTCTCTGTGTTCTCTGTGCCCTCCGTGCCCTCCGTGTTGAATCTGCCTCCCGCCACACTCAACATTAATCCTCTATGAACCGCCCGCGCGGCCTACTGCGACGCGGGGCCGAAGGCCTCGACCTCGACGACGCGCGAGTAGTTGAGCCGCGAGTTCAGCACCAGCACCCTGACCTTCGTCGTCGAGACCGCGGGGAAGGTGACGGTGCGCAGCGCCAGCGAGTTGCCGCGCACGCTGCCGACAGTCGCCCACGCCGACCCGTTCCAGGTCTGCACGTCGAAATCAATGATGCCGCTCTCATTCGCACTCGTCTGCGCCGTCGGCTCCTGCCCCGCGCCGTAGCCGTCCTGCAGGGTGTAGACCCGCACCTCATTGACGGTGCGCGCGCCGCCGAAACGCACTTCGAGCCAGTCGGGGTAGAGGCCGCGCGTGCCGTCGTTCCACCCGCCGCCGCTGCCCCAGCTCGCGCCCGTCCGGTCGCCGTCAATGGCCGACATCGGGCTGAAGTCCCAGCTCGGGTAGACGGAAGAGGCCACGGCGGTCGCGCCGTAGGCCGAGAGGGCGTGGTTGAGGCGCGCGGCCGGCATCGGCGCGAGGCGGCTCGCCGTCGTCACCTCCTCGCCCGGCGTCGTGTAGCTGATGGTCGGGATGCCGTTGCCGTTGAGGACGATCTGCATGAAGTCGAGGCGGACGTTTCCGACCACGTCAACCAGCTCCTCCTGCCAGACCGGGGCCGCCGTGTCCACGGCCGTCCCGCGCAGGTAGAAGACGTTGCCGGTGCCGCCGCCCGCGTCTTCCAGGAGCCCGACGTGTATCCTGCCGTTGTCCACGACGAAGAACTGGTCGGCCCCCGAGTCCGAGCGCCCGGCGTTGCCCCAGCGCGGGAGGGTGTGGACGTAGGCGATGGTCTCGCCCTGGTTGAAGCTGACGTAGAGCTTGTCGCCGTGCAGCACGTAGAGCGTGCCCTTCTGGTCGAAGGCGGCGTGCGTGACGACGTTCGCCGAGCCGGGGCCTTCGGCGACGGGGTGTTTGACGCCCGACCAGTTGACGCCGAAGTCGCCGGTCTTGCAGACGTAGAGGCTGCCGCCCGCCGTCTCGGTCCAGTAGAACTTGCGGTCGGCGCCCCAGCCGCCGTGGCGGCCCGCCTTCATGCGCGCGAAGTTCGCGTTGGCGAGGCGCGTGTCGGCGGGCGCGGCCGGGTCCGGGTCTCGGGCCGTCGTCTGGCAGACGACGTGCTCGGGGCCGCTGCCGTTGACGCCGACGAGCGGCGTCTGGACGGGCCAGGTCAGCCCGCCGTCGAAGCTGAAGGCCACGACCGAACCGATCCTGTACCAGCCGGCGAGCACGTAAGGCTCGGTCTGCAAGACGCCGAGCGGCGCGACGTTCGAGAGCGGCCCGAGGTAGCCCCACGCCTGGTCGTTCGCGACGAAGGGGACGGGGAACTGCACGACCGTCCAACTGTCGCCGCGGTTGTCGCTGTGCGCGACGACGCCGTTGGCGAGCTCCGTCCCGAAGAAGACGATGTCGTCGCCGAAGGCGTTGAGGTCGCCCTCGATGCCGAAGGGCTCGGAGACGTCGGCGAGCGGGTACTTCTTCGCCCAGGTCTTGCCGCCGTCCGAGCTGCGCCAGATGTCGTTGCCCGTCAGAAGCTCCGGCAGCAGGACGTAGGTGTCTGCGCCCGAGGCGGCGAGGTTCCCCTCGCAGCACGTCCCGTGGTAGACGATCTTCCAGGCGTCCGAGCGCGGCGGCGGCGTGGGCGTCGGCGTCGCCGAGGGGCCGGAGTCTATGACGGTCGCGACGGCGTGGTACTGGTCGGCGGCCGTGCCGGTGAAGTAGACGGCGTGCACGGTGAAGACGCCGGTGCCGTCTATGGCCGGGTTGATCTCGGCCGTCTCGCTCGTCGAGGGCGCCCCGCCCGTGGACGAGTCCACGAGCGCCCCGGCGTTGTTCGTCTTGTGGATGTAGAGGTCGTAGTCGTTCGCCAGGACGACCCACGTGAACGTCACCCGGATGCGCTTGCCGGCCCACTCGGCGGGGGTGCCGGCGACGGTCAGCGTGAAGGTGTCGCAGTTGACGCCCTCGACGCAGGTCCCCTCGCCGCTGGCCGTGCCCCCGACGGCCGTCCCCTCCCAGGAGAGCGGCGCGGAAGTGGGCGTGATCGTCCCGCTCGCGGGGTTCGACGCGCGCGTATACAAGACCGACACGGCGCAGACCGCGACCGCCATCGTCAACACGACCAATACGGCCCAACGCCCGCGGCGACGGCCTGCCTGACCCGGACTGGTAATCATGATGAGTCTCCGTGTCGAAATGAGTTTCGAGTTGCGGGTTTCGGGTTAAAGGCTCCGTTCAGAAGCCCGACCGTGAGGGAGGGCGTTGGCGACGGCGTAACCTCCGACGCCCTC
>DASZKF010000016.1:0-1813 GCA_035947355.1 Pyrinomonadaceae bacterium
GAGGGAGGGCGTTGCAACTTTCGTCAACGTCGAGTTACACCTAACCTCAAACGCCCTCCCTCACGGTCGGGCTTCTGACCCGCCCTCCTGACTCCTGTCTACTTTCCTTTGCCTTTTTCGTCTCGGTCGGCGCAGAATATCCGCACGCGAAAGCGCAAACGCGGCCGGCGCGCGTGGCGTATAAGTGGTTGAGAATTTGAAAGTCGGGGGTCGGCGGCGACAACTCGCCTTTGACTCCGGACTAAAGACTCCGGACTCCAGACTTTACTAAGGAGTGAGCGATGAACCGGCAGAACTTCGTGGGGCACCTGGCTTTGGCGTTGATGTTCGTCGTGGCGGCGGCCTTCGTCGGGCAGATACAGCGTTGGGAGTGGCGGCGGGCGGCCGCGCCGCGCACCGCCGAGGTGGCGCGGCCGGCTGAAGCCCCGGCCTCGCGGGGCGCGGCGTTTGCGAGAGAGGCGAGCGAGCCGGAGCTGCTCGTCCGCTTCAGCCCCGGCGTCCCGCTGGAGAAGATCAAAGAACTCAGCCTGATGTTGGGCGGGCGCGTCGAGGACGAGATCGAGTCCGTCGGCGGCCTGGTGAGCATTGATTCCGCCTACGGCGACGGCGCGAGCGACTGGTTCGCGCGCAAGTTCAGGGAGCTGCCCGAGGTCGAGTACGTCGAGCCGAACGAGACCATCTGGCTCAACCCGCGCCCCGCCGGGAGCATCGCCGAGCGCTTCGTCTCCGCCCCCGCCGCCGGCCCGAACGACCCGCTCTTCGCTGAGCAGTGGGCGCTCACCAACAGCGGCGCGCGCGGCGGACGGGAGAAGGCGGACATCAGCGCCCTCGGCGCGTGGGCGAAGACGCAGGGCAGCCGCGAGGTGGTCGTCGCCGTCCTCGACAGCGGCGTTGACTACACGCACCCCGACCTCGCCGGCAACATCTGGCAGCGCCCCGCCTCGCTCGCGCCCTACTTCGACGACGAGCTCGGCGAGGTGGACGACTTCCGGGGCTTCAGCGCGCTCGAAGACCTCCGCGACCCGATGGACGACAACGGCCACGGCACGCACTGCGCCGGCATCGTCGGCGCGGAGGGCGACAACGGCCTCGGCATCGCCGGCGTCAACTGGGAGGTCGAGATCATGCCGCTGAAGTTCATCGGCAAGGGCGGCTTCGGCTCGACGAAGGACGCCGTCGAGGCGATCAACTACGTCATCCAGCGCAAAAGGGACGGCGTCAACGTCCGCGTCATCTCGGCGAGCTGGGGCTCGCGCCAGAAGTCGCGGGCGCTCGAAGACGTGATCCGCAAGGCCGGCGAGGAGGGCATCCTCTTCGTCGCGGCGGCCGGCAACAACGGCGAGGACGCCGACCGCTTCCCGCACTACCCGTCGAACTACGACCTGCCGAACGTCGTCAGCGTCGCCGCCATGACCCGCGTTGACGAGCTGGCCGCCTTCTCGAACTACGGCGCGAAGACCGTCCACCTCGCCGCGCCCGGCGCGGAGATTCTGAGCACGTGGCTAGGCGACGGCTTCGAGGAGCACTCGGGCACCTCGATGGCGACGCCCGTCGTCTCCGGCGTCGCCGCGCTGGTGCTGTCGGTCGAGCCGAACCTCTCGGTCAGGGAGCTGCGCCAGCGCCTGCTCGACACGGTGGATAAGCTCGACGCCCTGCGCGGCAAGGTCTCCTCCGGCGGCCGCGTCAACGCCGCCCGCGCCGTCGGCGCGCGCTAGCGCGCGGTTACGAGTTTCGAGTTACGGGTTTCGAGTTAAAGACAGCCGGAACCTGAGTCCGTCGGAAATGTGAAAGTGCCGGGCGGGGAAGCGTTCCC
>DASZKF010000017.1:0-26217 GCA_035947355.1 Pyrinomonadaceae bacterium
GGACGAGGCCCAGGTCATCCTCGACCACGCCGAGCAGATGATCTTCGCCCTCGCCGACGAGCGCACCCGCCAGGGCTTCGCGCACATCAAGCCGGTCGCCGACCAGCTCCTCGAAAAAGTCCAGGAGATGGCCGGCCGCTCGGCCATGCTCACGGGCCTCGCCACCGGCTTCTCCGAACTCGACACGATGACCTCCGGCCTCCAGCCCTCCGACCTCATCATCATCGCCGCCCGCCCGTCGATGGGGAAGACGAGCCTGTGCCTGACGCTGGCGCAGAACGCGGCGATTCAGACGGGGGCGGTGGTGGGCATCTTCAGCCTGGAGATGTCGAAGGAGTCTTTGGTGATGCGCATGCTCTGCTCGGAGGGGCGGGTGGACGCGCACCGCTTCCGGAGCGGCTACCTGTCGCGCGACGAGTGGGCGCGGCTCGCCGGCGCGCTGGGCACGCTCGCGGACGCGCGCATCTACATAGACGACACGCCGGGCATCTCGGTGCTGGAGATGCGCGCGAAGTGCCGCCGCCTCGCCGCCGAGCAGAAGCGGCTCGACCTCATCGTCGTGGACTACCTCCAGCTCATGTCGGGCTCTTCGCGCCGCGTCGAGTCGCGCCAGCAGGAGGTCTCGCAAATCTCGCGCGAGCTGAAGGTGCTGGCGAAGGAATTGAACGTGCCGCTCGTCGCCCTCTCGCAGCTCTCGCGCGCCCCCGAGGCCCGCAGCGACCACCGCCCGCAGCTCTCCGACTTAAGAGAAAGCGGTAGTCTGGAGCAGGACGCCGACCTGGTCGGGTTCATCTACCGGGAGGAGCAGTACAACCGGACGGAGGAGAACGCCGGGGTCGCGGAGCTGATCATCGCCAAGCAGCGCAACGGGCCGACGGGGACGGTGAAGCTCGCCTTCCTGAAGGAGTTCACGAGGTTCGAGAACATGTGGCGCGAGTGAGGCGCGCCCACAAGCGGAAAATTTACGCGGGCGCGGTCGGGTGGCCGCGCCCTTCGTTTTGGTTACTAAGACCGGCCGCGGCCGATGAGCCGGTCGAGGCTCCACGGGCCGCCGCCGGCCGCGGCGAGGTAGAGGAAGACGAAGCTGTAGAGGGCGGCCAGCTCGCCGCGGTTGAGGATCGGCCAGAAGCCCGCCGGCGCGTGCGCCATGAAGTAGGCCACCGCCATCATCCCGGAGAGGATGAAGGCGACGGGCCGCGTGAAGAGGCCGACGAGCAGGAGCAGGCCGCCGAAGAATTCGAGGATGCCGCCCACGCCCATCAGCGAGAACGGGTTGAAGGAGAACGGCGGCGGCGCGGGCGCGCCGGGCTGCGGCGGCGGGGCCAGGACGCCGAACACCTTCTGCGCGCCGTGCTGCATGAGCAGGAAGGCCGAGACGATCCGCAGCAGGCTGAGCGCGCGCGGCCCCCACGTGGCCGTGAACGAGTTGTGATCTGCCATTTCTTTCCTCCGGTGTGTGAATCTGTGTCTTTCGGCCGGCGGCCGTCGCGCGGACGGCCGGGGAAGCTCCGCCGCTCTCGGGTCACGCCCGATTCATGTTTTTGCTTGGTGACGCCGGCGGGGCTTATGTTGCTCATTATTGCCACCCCCGTCAACTGACCGGAGCGCGGATCCATCTCCGGCACGGAACTCGAAACTTTACACGGTTTGTGCGAGACTGCGTCCCGGACTTATGACGCGACGCGGGAGAGCTTAGGGGAGGCGATGGGGGAACACGGAGTCGAGGGCGCGCGGCCGACGTGGGCCGAGATTGATCTGGACGCGCTGGCGGCGAACTTCCGCGAGGTGCGCGGGGTGGTCGGCCCCGGCGTGAAGGTGATGGCCGTGGTGAAGGCCGACGCCTACGGGCACGGGGCGGTCGCGTGCGCGCGGAGGCTCGCCGCGGAGGGCGCGGAGTGGTTCGGCGTGGCGACGTCGGAGGAGGCCGACGCGCTCAGGCGAGCCGGCCTCGCGCAGCCGATCCTCTGCTTCGGCGGCTGCTGGGAGGGGCAGGAGGCGCTCTGCCTCCGGCAGCGCATCACGCCGGTCGTCTACCGCCTCGACTCGGCCGCGGCGCTCGACCGCGCGGCGCGCGAGGCGGGCGTCGTGGCCGGCGTGCACGTCAAGGTTGACACGGGGATGGGCCGGCTCGGCGTGCGCTTCGACGAGGCGGCGGAGTTCGCGAGGGTGCTGAGCGTGCTGACGAACGTCCGGGTCGAGGGGCTGATGACGCACTTCGCCGCGGCCGACGAGCCGGCCCGCGACTGCTTCACCGAAGAGCAGTTGAAGCGCTTCCGCGACGCGCAGGCGGCCTTCCGCGAGGCGGGGCACCGGCCCGACTACGAGCACATGGCGAACTCGGCGGCGACCTTCGCGCACCCGCAGACGCGCGGCGACATGGTGCGGCCGGGCGGCGTCCTCTACGGGCTCTGGCGCGACGTGCTGCCGCCGACTTCGGGGCGGCCCGACTTGCGGCCCGTGATGGCTCTGCGCACGCGGGTCATCCTGCTGAAGCGTGTGCGGCGCGGCGAGCCGCTCGGCTACGGCTGCACGTTCGAGGCGGCGCGCGACATGCTGGTGGCGACCGTCCCCGTGGGCTACGCCGACGGCTACATGCGCGCGCTGTCGAACCGCGGCCGAGTCATCGTCCGGGGCGTCTACGCGCCGGTGGTCGGGCGCGTCTCGATGGACTTGACGCTGCTGGACGTGACGGACGCGCCCGGCGTCGGCGTCGGCGACCTCATCACGATGCTCGGCGCGGACGGCACGCTCGCCGTCCCGGCCGAGGACGTGGCGCGGACGGCGGGCACGCTCTCCTACGAGATCACCTGCGGCATCAGCGCGCGGGTGCCGAGGAAAGCAGTAGACGGTAGTCAGTAGACAGTAGGGGGGCGTTGAGCTCGACGCAAAGCTCAACGCCCTCCCTCACGGCCGGGCTTCCTCACTGAAGCGTGAAGTTGTAGGTGATGACTCCGGTGACGCGGACGGGCTGGCCGTTGAGGAGGGTGGGGGTGAAGCGCGCCTGGCGGGCGGCCTGCACGGCGGCGTGTTGGAGGAGTGGGTTGCCGCTGGTCGCCTTGGCCGAGACGACGCGCCCCTGCTCGTCCACAAGGATGTGCACGGCGACCGTGCCGTGTATCCTCGCGATCTTCGCGGGCAGCGGGTAAGGCGGGACGGGCTTGTGGACGGCCTTGCTGGTGATGACCGAGCTGGGCAGGGCGAGCGGCCCGTCACGCCTCGGCGTCGGCGCAGGGGTCGGGGGCGGCTTGACGGCGGGCGGGGGCGGGGAGGTCACGACGACCCGCGGGCCTCCGCCGTCCGTGTGCGGGTTGCCGCCGGGGCCGGGCGGGCCGAGCGGGGGGCCGCCCGGCACGGCCTCGCTGTCGAAGGGCGCGATGACGACGGGAGTGCGCGCGCTGAAGACCCTGGCCGAGTCGCTCGCGACGCGGTCGCGGTAGGGCGTGTCGATGGCGATCTCGCGCGCGGTGGCCGGGCGCGGCTCGCGGCTCGCGGCCGAGGCGGGTCGCGGCGCGTCGGCTCGCGCCGGCCCGCTCGGCTCCTCTTGCGGCCGGAAGCGCAGGACTGCCAAGACCTCGTAGTCGGTCTGCGTGTCGAGGTGCGCGTTGAATGCGTAGACGCTGGCGACGCCGGCCGCGGCCAGGAGCAGTCCGTAGAAGGCGAGGGCACCGGCGAAGAAAGAGCCTCTCCGCTTGAGGTCGGCCGCGTGCGACCCCGACTCGACCAGGTTGCTGAACATCACTTCAATCCTCCCTCACGGCCGGTGCCAACGGGTCAGCGGGAGACAGGGAGTTAGACCCCGGAGGCGGGAGGTTGTTCCTGAAAAGAAGGCAGAAGGCAGATTGCAGCCCCTGAAAGGGGCGGCCAGCATAAAGCCCAGGGCGTAAGCCCTGGGCTTTATGCTGACGCCGCCTCCGGCGGCTCCCGACTGCCTTCTGCTTTCTGCCTTCTGCTAAACCTTGAACTTTCAACTTCGAACTCTTACGATGTGAGCCTCCGAGCCGGGGCGGTCACAGGTCTTCACACGCTTTGCAGAGGGGGGACGCGCCGATGAGCGTGACGCGGGGGGCCGTCCGGGAGGAGTTGAACCCTTTCAAGATCGCGACGCAGCAGTTCGACATCGCCGCCGACCTGCTCGAACTCGACCAGTCCATGCGGCAGGTCTTGAAGAACACCAAGCGGCAGCTCGTCGTCTCGATTCCCGTCAAGATGGACGACGGGCGCGTCAGCGTCTTCGAGGGCTACCGCGTCCAGCACAACATCGCCCGCGGCCCGGCCAAGGGCGGCATCCGCTTCCACCCGAACGTCACGCTCGACGAGGTCAAGGCCCTCGCCTCATGGATGACCTGGAAGTGCGCCACCGTCAACATCCCCTACGGCGGCGGCAAGGGCGGGGTGGTGTGCGACCCCAAGTCCCTGACGCGCGGCGAGCTCGAACGCCTCACCCGCCGCTACGCCTTCGAGATCGCGCCCATCATCGGCCCCGACCGCGACATCCCCGCGCCCGACGTCTACACCGACGAGCAGACGATGGCCTGGATCATGGACACCATCTCGATGGTGCGCGGCCACACGGAGCTGGGCGTCGTGACGGGCAAGCCCGTCGCCCTGGGCGGCTCGCACGGGCGCGCGGAGGCGACGGCGCGCGGCTGCCTCTACGCCGTGCGCGAGGCGTGCCGGGTGCGCGGCGTGCGGCTCGCGGAGGCGCGCGTCGCCATCCACGGCTTCGGCAACGCCGGGGCGAACTTCGCGCGGCTGGTCTCGGCCGAGGACGGGGCGCGGGTCGTCGCCATCTGCGACTCGGGCGCGGGCGTCTACAACGAGCACGGCCTCGACGTGCAGGCGGCGCTCCGGCACAAGGCCGAGACCGGCGTCGTCGAGGGCATGCCGAACTCGGAGCCCCTGACCTGCGGCGGCGTGCTGGAGGTTGACTGCGACATCCTGCTCCCGGCGTCGCTCGAAAACGTCATCACGCTGGAGAACGTCGGGCGCGTGCGCGCGGGCATCATCGCCGAGCTGGCGAACGGCCCCGTCACGCCGGGCGCCGACCGCGCCTTCTTCGAGCGGGGCGCGATGCTGCTGCCCGACATCCTCGCCAACGCCGGCGGCGTCACCGTCAGCTACTACGAGTGGGTGCAGGATCAGTACTCGTACTTCTGGACGGAAGACCGCGTCAAGGAGACGCTCGAACAGACCATGCGCACGGCCTTCTCGCAGGTGCACGCGACGGCCGAGCGCTACCGCACCGACATGCGCACCGGGGCCTACATCCTCGCCATCAGCCGCGTCGCCGAGGCCACCCGCGTGCGCGGCATCTTTCCGTAAGTAGACAGTAGACAGTAGTCAGTAGCCAGTAGGCTCTGTGGCGGGTGCTGACGCTGTTATACGGACGGCCCGATAGCGCAGGTCTTTCTACTGTCTACTGACTACTGACTACTGTCTACTGCTTTTCCCATGCCCGACAAAATCATCGTCTACGAGAAGCCGACCTGAACGAAGTGCCGCGAGGCCGACCGCCTGCTCCGTGAGAGCGGGGTTGATTACGCGAAGGTCAACTACTACGTCGAGCCGCTGGGCGAGGCGAAGCTGCGCGAGCTGATCGGGAAGATGGGCATCAAGCCGCGCGAGCTTCTGCGGACTGGCGAGGCCGTCTACCGGGAACTCGGGCTGGGCGGGCGCGAGGTCTCCGACGACGAACTCATCCGCCTCATGGCCGAGCACCCCGACCTCGTCCAGCGGCCTATCGTCGAGCGCGGGCCGCGCGCCGTCCTCGGCCGCCCGACGGAAAAGATCAAGGCGCTCCTGGGCGACGGGTAAGCCGGCGCGCCCCGACCGCAAAGACCCCGCCGCCGGCCGGAAATGTCAAGCCGGTAAGGCCCCTTTCGACTCCGCTTTTCAGTCCTTCGGCCCCCCGTCTGCGTTAAAATGTAGCCGTCAAAATATTGCAAGCGGCAGCCATTCCCCGCCGTGGCCGCCGCGCGGGGGAGTTCGGGAAGTGGCTAAAGCGCCGGCGACCGTGTACGTCTGTCAGAGTTGCGGCAACCAGTCGCGCAAGTGGCTGGGGAAGTGCCCCGACTGCGGGGAGTGGAATTCGTTCGTCGAAGAGCGGGCGCGGGCGGCCGCCCCTTCGAAGGGGCTGGCGGCGCGCAGCGGCCTTCGGCTGCGCGAGGTCAGGCCGATCCGCTACGGCGAAATCGAGTCGCAGGACGACGCGCGCGTCTCTTCGGGCGTCGGCGAGTTCGACCGCGTGCTCGGCGGCGGCATCGTCCCCGGCAGCCTCGTCCTCATCGGCGGCGACCCCGGCATCGGCAAGTGTCTTGCAGGCTCGTCACGCATCCTCGACCCTTCCACGGGGGCGTTCTTACCCATCACAGATTGGGCGAGGGAGCGCCGGCCCGTATTAACTTTGGGGAGCGATTTTCGCTTGGCGCCGCAGCCGACGACGGCGTTTCACGATCAGGGCGTGCGCCCCGTCATCGAGGTTAAAACGCGGCTGGGGCGAGCCTTGCGTTGCACGCACAGCCACCCCGTGCTCACGCCCGACGGGTGGCGGGCCGTGGGCGACCTGCCCCCCGGCACTCGCGTCGCCGCCCCGCGCTCTCTGCCCTACTTCGGAACCGACGCCATGCCGGAGCATCAGTTAAAGCTGATTGCTTACATACTCTCCGACGGTTCGGCCCAAAGCTCCATCAACGTCACGACGGCAATCCCGGGGGTTGAAAGCGACCTCGCCTCCCTCGCCGCCAGGTTAAGTCTGAGCTTAAGCGTCTACCCGAAGCCGCGCGGCCGCGCCAAAATGTACCGCTTCGTGCAGCCGAACGGTCAGCGCGCGTCGGCACGCAGCGTCGTCGCGGCTTCCATTAAGAAGGCTCACGCGGGGGCGGGCATGACGTGGGCGGAATGGTCGCGGGCCGCGGGCGTCAGCTACGGGATGCTTAACGCCTGGCGACGCGGCGGGTGTGTTCCGAGTGAGGCGGAGCTGCGGAGGCTCGCCGACGCCGCCGGCGTTTCGTTGGCCGCGTTGTCGCCGAACGAGCGAGACAGGGCGGAAATGACGACGGCCGCGGCGCGCTTCGTCGAATCCGTCGGCCTGCGCTTCACCACGGCAAAGACCAAATCCGTCCCGGACTGTGTGTTCCGCCTGCCGCGGAAACAACTGGCGCTTTTCTTAAAAGTCCTCTTCTCCTGCGACGGGTCGGTCTACGTCAACGCCGAAGGACAGCCCGGAGTCTCGTACTCGACGATTAGCGAACGACTAGCCCAAGACGTCCAGCATTTACTCCTCCGTTTCGGCTTCGTTGCCAGACTCCGCACGAAACGCTCGCGCGTCAACAGCCGCCCCTACGTCGCCTATGAGCTTCAACTGCTGGGGATCGCTGAGGTCAAGAGATTCTTGTCGGAGATAGATATCTGGGGGCGGGAGGAAGCCAAGTCTCGGGTCGAGGCTTTGCCCATCCCTCGGAGGCCGGCGACGCAACGCGACACGATACCGACAGGCGCACACTTCTGGGCGCATTTGCGCGAGGCGGCCCACGGCGCCTCATTCAGCGAGATTTCGGCCAAGGCAGGGGTTAAAATCTGTAACCGCCGCCACGAACGCCCACTCTGCCGCAGCACGGTCGCGGCTGTCGCCGAGGCGTACCCTTCGCCTTACCTGAACGCCCTGGTAGAAAGCGACATCTACTGGGATGAGATACAAAGTATTACGCCGGCGGGCGAAGAGCGCGTGTACGATCTGTCGGTGGACTCGCACGCTAACTTTGTCTCCAATGATTTGATCGTTCACAACTCCACCCTGCTGCTCCAGGTCGCCGACAGGCTGAGCGGCGCGGGGGCGCGCGTGCTCTACGTCTCGGGCGAGGAGTCGGAGCGGCAGATCAAGATGCGGGGCGAGCGGCTCGGCGTCGCGGCCGAGAACCTCTACCTCCTGCCCGAGACCAACCTCGACCAAATCCTCGAAGAGGTCGAGCGCGCCGAGCCGGCCGCCGTCATCGTGGACTCCATACAGACCGTCTTCTCGCCCAGAATCGAGTCGGCCCCCGGCTCGGTCTCGCAGGTGCGGGAGGTCGCGGCCCAGTTTCTTCTGCTCGCCAAGAACCGCACCGTCCCCGTCTTCCTCATCGGCCACGTCACGAAGGAGGGCTCGATTGCGGGGCCGAAGGCGCTCGAACACATCGTGGACACGGTGCTCTACTTCGAGGGCGAGCGCCACCACAACCACCGCATCGTGCGCGCCGCGAAGAACCGCTTCGGCGCGGCCAACGAGCTCGGCGTCTTCGAGATGACGGGCGAGGGCCTCGTGCCCGTGGCGAACCCCTCGGAGATGTTCCTGCAGGAGAGGCCGCAGGGCGTGGCCGGCTCGGTCGTGACGGCGTGCATGGAGGGGACGCGCCCGCTCCTGGTCGAAGTGCAGGCGCTCGTCGCCGGGTCGAAGTACGGGACGGGCCGGCGGATGGCGCAGGGCCTGGACGCCAACCGCGTCGCGCTCCTGATCGCGATGCTGGAGAAGCGCGCCGGCTTCCACCTCCTCGGCGACGACGTCTTCGTCAACGTCGCGGGCGGCCTCGAAGTGGACGAGCCGGCGGCCGACCTCGGCGTCGTGACGGCCATCGCCTCCTCTTTCAAGAACAAGCCGGTAGACCCGCACACGGCCGTCTTCGGCGAGGTCGGACTCACCGGCGAGGTGCGCGGCGCTCTGCAGGCGCAGGCGCGCGCCCGCGAGGCGCAGGCCCTCGGCTTCAAGCGCGTCGTCATGCCGGCCTCGAACACCGCCGGCCTGGAGAGACTCTTAGGCATCCGCGCCGTCGGCGTCCGCTCGGTCGAGGAGGCTTTGGACGAACTGTTTTAAAGGCAGAGACTAGAGGCTAGAGGCTGGGGGCTTGTAAAAACGAGTCCCTGGCCCGCGACGCCTCCGACCGCTGACGGAGCTTGGGGCGGTGGCCCCGCCGGTAACAAGTCTCTAGTCTCCAGCCTCTAGTCTCTAGTGCTATGTGGGTTCACGCGATTCACGATCTGGGGCAGGAAGATTTAATCAGGCCGTACGCGCCGGTGACGGCCGCGTGCGGGCGGGAGTTGAAGGCGGCGCACGAGGTCGTCAGGCCGGAGTCCGAGGCCGACCTCTGCGAGGGCTGCCTCTCCTGGTCGAAGCGGAACAGGTATCAGAACTTCCGCTGCGCCGTCGAGATGCGGCCGCGCTGAGCGGGGCGGGCCGGCGGGGCTCGACGGGCGGCCGCCGCGAGGCGCGGCGAAAGCTTTCCGTGACGGCGGCGTTACAGCCGTGTTATATTCCTCGCCGTCATGCGCACGAATACCGCACTCATCCGCATCGTATTTACGGGCGTCCTGATCGCGGCGGGGTACGTGCTCGACCCCTTCGGCGCGAGGTACGCGCCGGGCGGCGCCCGCCCCCTCGGAATCCCGACCCCCTGCGTCTCCGCCTTCGTCGCCGCGCTCATCGCCGGGGCCGTCATCCTCTTCGAGATGCGCATCCAGAAGGCGTCCCTGAAGACGCTCATCGGCGCGGCCGTCGGCTCCATCCTCGGCATCATCGGGGGCGTCCTGATCGGCTTCCTCGTCAGCTACCAGGACTCCATCGCGGTGCACGGCAGCACCAAGGCGTTCCTGACGCTGCTGCTCGTCTTCCTGATGGCCTACATCGGGCTGATGGTGGGCGCGGCCAAGGGCGACTACCTCGAACTCTCTGCCCTCGGCGGCATCTTCTCGGACAAGGCGACGCGCCACGACGTTAAAATCCTCGACACCTCCGTCATCATAGACGGCCGCATCGCCGACGTGGCCGAGACCGGCTTCCTCTCCGGCACCATCGTCATCCCGCAGTTCATCCTGCGAGAGCTGCAGCAGGTGGCCGACTCGCCCGACTCCTCGAAGCGCCAGCGGGGCCGCCGCGGCCTCGACATGCTCAACCGCCTGCAGTCGAACCCGTCGCTCGACATCCAGGTCGTCGACACGGACTACCCGGCCGTCAAGGAGGTTGACCTGAAGCTGCTCGAACTCTCGAAGCAGCTCGACGGCGTCGTCGTCACCAACGACTTCAACCTCAACAAGGTGGCGCAGCTCCACGGCATCCAGGTCCTGAACATCAACGAGCTGGCGAACTCCCTGAAGCCGGTCGTCCTGCCGGGCGAGGCGATGCGCGTCTTCATCCTCAAAGAGGGCAAGGAGTACAACCAGGGCGTCGCCTACCTCGACGACGGGACGATGGTCGTCGTCGACAACGCGCGCCGCATGATCGGCAAGAACGCCGACATCGCGGTGACGAGCGTCCTGCAGACGACGGCCGGCAAGATGATCTTCGGCCGGCTCTGGGAGGACACCGAGAACGGCGCGCAGGGCGGCGAGCGCATCGCCAGCGCGGGCGGCCAGCGCCGCCCCTTCCAGCAGCGCGGCGAGCAGCAGCAGCGCCCCTCGCAGCCCGCGCCCGTCCGCCACGGCGAATCCGTCGAACAGTGATAGGTGATAGGTGATGGGTGATAGGTGAAAGACAAGTCGCTTTAACCCATCACCCATCACCTATCACCTATCACTTTCTTATGAACGTCGCGATCATCGCCGCCGGCGGGCGTGGGGAGCGGATGGGCGGCGGGCGGGCCAAGCAGTTCCGGGAAATTTCGGGCACCCCCATCATCATTCACACGCTCAGAAGGTTCGAGGAGTGCGCCCGCGTCGCGGAGGCGGTGGCCGTCGTGCCGGCCGGCTCCGAAGGCGAGCTGCTCGGGCTGGCCGCCGCGCACGGCCTTTCGAAGCTGGGGCGGGCCGTGGCCGGCGGCCGGACGCGCGCCGAGTCGGTCTGGCGCGGCCTCCAGGCCCTAGACCCGTCAACGCGGGTCGTCGCCGTCCACGACGCCGTCCGCCCCTTCGTCACGCCGGACGAGATAGACCGCGTCGTCGGCGAGGCCGAAAGGTGCGGCGCGGCCATCCTCGCCGCGCGGGCCGTGGACACGATCAAGGAGGCCGAGGGCGGGGGCGTCCTCCGCACGCTCGAACGCTCCCGCCTCTGGCACGCGCAGACGCCGCAGTGCTTCCGGCACGAGCTGCTCCGCGGGGCCTACGAGCGCGCGCTCTCGGAGGGCCTGGACGCGACCGACGACAGCGCCCTCGTCGAGCGCCTCGGCGCGAGCGTCCGCATCGTCGAAGGCTCCGCGCGCAACATCAAGATCACCAGCCCCCAGGACTTCGCGCTCGCAGAAATTCTAGTTCAAAGTTTCAAGTTCAAGGTTCAAAGTTAAAGACCGGCTTTCGACCCCGAACTTGGAACTTTGAACTTGAAACTTTGAACTTATGTTCCGCATCGGCATCGGCCACGACACGCACCGCCTGAGCGAGGGGCGGCCGCTGATTTTAGGCGGCGTGCTGGTGGAGTCCGAGCGCGGGGCCGAGGGCCACTCGGACGCCGACGCACTCACCCACGCCGTCACCGACGCCGTGCTCGGCGCGATGTGCGAGGGCGACCTCGGCGTCTACTTCCCCGACAGCGACCCGCGCTGGAAGGACGCCGACAGCCTGCAACTCCTCGCGCGCGTGATGTGGCTCGCCAAGGAGCGCGGCTTCCGCGTCGTCAACGCGGACGCGACCGTCATGCTCGAACGGCCGAAGCTGCGGCCGCACGTCGAGGAGATGCGCGCGCGCCTCGCCGAAGTCCTCGGCGTCGAACTCGACCGCGTCAGCGTCAAGGCCAAGACCGGCGAGGGCCTCGACTCGGTCGGCGAGTGGCGGGCCGTCACGGCGCAGGCCGTCGTCCTGCTCGAACGCACCTGAGGCGGCGCGCTTCGATCAAGCGGAGGAGGCAGCCTTCGATGGCGCGAGTTGCCCCGGCCCTCGCATGCTTATTTTTGCTACTGGCGGCCGCCGCGGCGCCGGCGCGGCAGACGGCCGCCCAGCCGGCCGAAGCGTCGGAGGCCGACGACCTCGACCGGCAGGCCATCGAGCTCTACCGGGAGGGGAAGTTCGACGACGCGCTGCGGCGCGCCGAGCGCGCCGTCGCGCTGCGCCGGCCCGCGCCCGGCCCCGACGGCGCGCTCCTCGCCAACTCGCTCGGTAACCTCGCCGAGCTGCTCTACGTGAAGCGGAAGTACAAGGAGGCCGAGGCCGCCCTGCGCGAACAGTTGGCGATCTACGAAAAAGTGCCGCGGGGCAGGGAGGAGCGGATGGCCGGCGCGCTCAACCGCCTCGTCTGCCTCCTCAACGCACGCGGGCGCTGGGACGACCTGCTCGACGCGCAGAAGCGACTCTTTAAGGTTGACAACGGTTTCGAGTTCGACCCCTCGATGACCCCGCGGTCGAAGGCGGAACAGGCCCGCGGCGGGCTCATCGGCGGGCGCGTCAAGGCCCAGCCCCGGCCGAGGTATCCCGTGGAGGCGAGGGCCGCGCGCGTCACCGGCGCGGTGGTGTTGAAAGTCACCGTGGACGAGGCGGGCGCCGTCGAGGCGGTGACGCCCCTGTGCGGGCCGCCGCCCTTAGCCCGGGGCGCGGCGGAGTCCGCGTCGCAGGCCCGCTACGAGCCGCTCGTCGTCGGCGGCAAGCCCGTCAAGTTCACCGGCGTCGTCATCTACCGCTACACCCTCCAATGAGGCCGCAGGGAGTCATCAGACACAAGCGGGACGGGCGCGAGCTTTCGCGCGAGGAGATCGCGTTCTTCGTGCGCGGGGTGGTGTCGGGCGCGTGGGCCGACTACCAGGCGGCGGCGCTTTTGATGGCCGTCTTCCTCAACGGGATGACGGACGCGGAGCAGCAGGCTTTGACCGAGGAGATGCTCCGCTCGGGCGAGCTGCTCGACTTCTCGGAGCTGCCGCGGCCCAAGGCCGACAAGCACTCGACGGGCGGCGTCGGCGACAAGACTTCTCTGATCCTCGCGCCGCTCGCCGCCGCGTGCGGCGTGGCCGTCCCGATGATCTCGGGGCGCGGCCTGGGCCACACGGGCGGCACGCTCGACAAGCTCGAAGCCATCCCCGGCTACCGCGTCCGGCTGGAGCTTCCGGAGTTCCGGCGCGTGCTCGGCGAGGTCGGCTTCGCGATGATGGGGCAGACCTCTTCGATCGCCCCGGCCGACCGGAGAATCTACGCGCTGCGCGACGCGACCGAGACGGTCGAGTGCGTCCCGCTCATCGTCGCCTCGATCATGTCGAAGAAGCTCGCCGCCGGCCTCGACGCGCTCGTCCTCGACGTGAAGACCGGCACCGGCGCCTTCATGCGCGAAGAGGCGCGCTCGCGCGAGCTGGCCCGCGCCCTCGTCGGCACCGGCAACCGCTTCGGCGTCAAGACCGAGGCGCTGATTACCGACATGAACCAGCCGCTCGGCGAGGCGGTCGGCCACGCCCTCGAAGTCAAGGAGTGTGTCGAGATCATGCGCGGCGGCGTGACCGACGGGGGCCGGCCCGTCCGAGACCTCTCCCTGGAGCTTGCGGCGCGCATGGTCGCGCTGGCCGGGGCGGCCCCGTCGCTCGGGGAGGCCCGCGGGCGCGTCGCGCGCGCGCTCGAAACGGGCGCGGCGCTCGAACTCTTCCGCCGCAACGTCGAGGCGCAGGGCGGCGACCCGCGCGTCTGCGACGACCCGGCGCGGCTGATGGATTTGACGCTGCGCGAAGTCAGAGTAGAATCGCCGCGCGCGGGCTGCGTGGCCGGGGTGGACGCGGCCGAGATCGGCCGTGCGCTGGCCGGCATCGGCGGCGGCCGCGCCCGCATCGAAGACGAGGTGGACCCGGGCGTAGGCTACCTCGCGCGGGCGCGAATCGGCGACGAGGTTAAAGCCGGCGGCGCGCTCGGGCTGCTCCTGTGCCGCGGCGGCGCGGACTGCGACGCGGCGGCGGCGCGCATCGGCGCGGCCTACGAGGTCTCGGAAGGGCGGCCCGCCGGCGTCCCCGAACTCATCAAGGAAGTCATCACCGAATGAAGCTGCGAGTCCTGCTTTCGCTGGTTTTAGTGTGCGCGCTCGCCGCGTCGGGCTCTTCGTGCCAACAGGAGGGCCGCGCGGCCGAGGACCGGAATAAAATCCACGTCGGAATCGTCTTCGACATCGGCGGCAAGGACGACCGCTCGTTCAACGCCGCGGCGTGGGAGGGCGTCAAGCGCGCGGCCGGGGATTTCCCCATCGTCCTGCGCGACGTCGAGCCGGGCAACCCGACCTCAATCGAGCCGGCCATGCGCGCCTTCGCCGAGCGCAACTACGACCTCATCATCGGCGTCGGCTTCGCGCAGGCCCCGATCATGGAGGTGGTGGCGAAGGACTACCCGAACATCAACTTCGCCATCGTGGACGGGGCGAGCCAACTGCCCAACGTCGCCTCGCTCGTCTTCAAGGAGCACCAGGGGTCTTACCTCGTCGGGATGATCGCGGCGCGCGAGTCCCGGACGGGCACGCTCGGCTTCATCGGCGGGATGGACATCCCGCTCATCCACCGCTTCGCGAAGGGCTACGAGGAGGGCGCGAAGGCCGTCCGCCCCGACGTCCGCGTCATCAACAACTACGTCGGCGTGACCGACGCGGCCTGGAACAACCCCGGCAAGGGCAAGGAGCTGGCGCTCTCGCAGATCGGCAAGGGCGCCGACGTGATCTTCACGGCCGCGGGCAACTCGGGCCTCGGGGCCTTCGACGCCGTCGAGCAGGCGGGCCGCGACGAGCGGGGCCGCGCCCGCCGCTTCGTCATCGGCGTGGACTCGAACCAGAACATGGTCAAGCCCGGCTTCGTCCTCACCAGCATGGTCAAGCGCGTGGACAACGCCGTCTACCAGATCGTCGAGGACGTGGTCAACAAGCGCTTCAAGGGCGGCTTCCACGTCTACGGCCTCGAAGCCGACGGCGTCGCCTACGCCCTCGACGACTACAACCGCTCGCTCATCCCCCCGGAGGTAATCCAGGAGGTCGAGGCCGCCAAGCAGAAGATTATCGGCGGCCAAATTCAGGTGACGGACGCGATGGCGCAGTAGTGAGGACGGCGGACGCCGTCCCGCCGTCCCGTCAGCAGTTCGAGAAGCCGAGCCGCTTCAGACGGGTGACACGTGCTCGTCAGAGATAAAAGCCTGGGTCAACGCTTCGCGGGCTACACCGACGAGGAGCTTCTGCGAATCCTGACAGTCGAGCGCGCGCAGTATCGCCGAGTCGCCCTAGAGGCGGCCGAGACCGAGTTGATGCGTCGCGGCGTAGCTCCCCCGGCACCGCCCCCCGTCGGAGCGCCGGAGCCCGAAGTACCTGAGCCCGGCAGCGGGCAGGAACAGAACCAGCCGAAGAGCCCGTACCAACTCGTTGACCTGTTCGTAGATGTCGTGCTCTTCGGCCTAGCTTTTTGGAGCCTCGACAAATTAGAAGGCGGGCCGCTGCTACCCGGCGCGGGGTTCCTGGACGGCGTAGTCCGCGGATTACTCGCCACGGCGGTCTGTACGGCGGCGCTGTGGCTACGCCACAGGTGGAGGGCGAAGGAGTGGCGGGATTAGCCGCCGCACCGACGGGCAGAGCGGCTGCTCAACTCATGCTTGAACTCAGGGACATCACCAAGCGCTTCGGCGACGTGCTCGCCAACGACCACGTAAATATTCTGGTCAAGACGGGGACGATTCACGCCATCGTCGGGGAGAACGGGGCGGGGAAGTCCACGGCGATGCGGATCGCTTACGGGTTCTACACGGCGGACTCGGGCGAGGTCCTGGTGGACGGCGAGGTGCGCAGAATCTCGACGCCGCACGACGCCATCGCGCTCGGCGTGGGGATGGTGCACCAGCACTTCATGCTGGTGGACACGATGACCGTGGCCGAGAACATCGTACTCGGCGCCGAGCCGGGCACGGCCGCGGCCGTCGACACGCGCCGCGCCGCCGAAGAGATTCGCCGGCTCTCGGACGAGTTCCGCCTCGCCGTAGACCCGCACGCGCTCGTCGAGACCCTCTCGGTCGGGCAGCAGCAGCGGGTCGAGCTTCTGAAGGCGCTCTACCGCCGCGCGCGAATCCTCATCCTCGACGAGCCGACGGCCGTCCTCACCCCGCAGGAGGTCGAGGAGTTCTTCGCCATCCTCCGCCGCATGCGCGAGCAGGGGAAGACCGTCGTCATCATCACGCACAAGCTCTCCGAGGTGCTCGCCATCTCCGACGAGGTGACGGTGATGAGGGACGGGCGCGTCGTCGGGCGCGTCAGGACCGCCGAGACCGACGCGGCCGAGCTGGCCCGGATGATGGTCGGGCGCGACGTGCTGCTGCGCGTCGAGAAGCCGGAGGCGCGGCCCCGCGGCACCGTCCTGAGCGTCCGGAACCTGACTGTCACGACCGAGGCCGCAGGCGGCCGGGGCCTGCGCGACGTCTCCTTCGAGGTGCGCGCGGGCGAGATCGTCGGCGTCGCCGGCGTCGAGGGCAACGGGCAGACGGAGCTGATCGAGGCCCTCGCCGGCCTCGTGCCGGCCGCGCGCGTGAGCGGCCGCGTCGAGTTCGGCGGGCGCGACGTGACGCGCTCAGGCGCGCGCGAGCGGCGCGAGCTGGGCATCGCGCACGTCCCGGAGGACCGCCACCGGCGCGGGCTGCTCCTCGACTTCGACCTCGCCGAGAACTCCATCCTCGGCGTCCACTACCGCCGGCCGGCCGTCTCGGCGGGGCCGCTCCTCGACCTCGCGGGCATCCGCGGCCGCGCGCTCGAAGTCATCCGCGACTTCGACGTGCGCCCCGCGAACCCCGACCTCCCGGCCCGCGCGCTCTCGGGCGGCAACCAGCAGAAGCTGATCATCGGCCGCGAGTTCGAGCTGCGGCCCAAGCTCCTGCTCGTCGCGCAGCCGACGCGCGGCGTGGACATCGGGGCCATCGAGTTCATCCACCGCAAGCTCGTCCACTTGCGCGACGAGGGCTGCGCCGTCCTCCTCGTCTCGGCCGAGCTCGAAGAGGTCACGTCGCTCGCCGACCGCCTGCTCGTCATCTACCACGGCCGCATCGTCGGCGAGGTCGACCCGCAGACCGCGACCCACGAGGAGATCGGCCTGCTGATGACCGGAGGAAAACGGAATGCGGAATGATGAATGATGAATGATGAATGCAAGGCCGCTTGAAGGGTAAAGCCCGACGCGCCCCGTATTCATCATTCATCATTCATCATTCATCATTTTCTTATGCACCTTCTCCGCCAACTCGCCTTCCCGCTCGTCGCCGTGGCCGCCGCGTTCGTCGTGGGCGGCGTCGTCGTGCTGCTGATCGGCGACGACCCGTTCTACACCTACGGGCTTCTGATCGGGAGCGCGCTCTCGTGGCCGGACGGCATCGGGCGGACGCTCTTCTACGCGACGCCCCTCATCTTCACGGGCCTCGCCGTGGCCGTCGCCTTCCGCTGCGGCCTCCTCAACATCGGGGCCGAGGGGCAGCTCTACGTCGCGGCCTTCGCCGCCGCGTGGGTCGGCATCAAGCTGGGCGGGACGGTGATTGACTCGTTCGGAAAGCCGGTCGCCTACGGCTGGGTGAGCTTGCCTTCCGCCGCGCTCGTGCCGCTGTGCGTGCTGGCGGCCGTCGCGGCCGGGGCGGCGTGGGCCGCCGTGCCGGGCTACCTCAAGGCGAAGTTCGGGGCGCACGAAGTCATCACGACGATCATGCTGAACTTCATCGCCGTGGCGCTCTGTAGCTACTTCACGCAGTACCACTTCAAGGCCCCCGGCGACCCGATCATGCAGACCGTCCCCGTCGGCGAGGCGGCGCACGTCCCGCGCCTCGGAAGTTTCGTGCCGGGCCTGCCCGAGCGCATCCCGCTCAACGTCGCCTTCCCCCTCGCCATCCTCGCCTGCGTGCTCGTCTACTACTTCCTCTGGCGGACGAAGTGGGGCTACGAGATACGCGCGACGGGCGCGAACCCGACGGCGGCCGAGTACGGCGGCATCTCGACGACGAAGCAGATCGTCCTCGCGATGGCGGTGTCGGGGGGGCTGGCCGGGATGGTGGCGGTCAACGAGGTAATGGGCTACCGGTATCGCTACTACGAGGGCTTCTCGGACAACTACGGGTTCACGGGCATCGCGGTGGCGCTCCTGGGGCGCAACCACCCGGCCGGCGTCTTCTTCGCGGCGCTGCTCTTCGGCGCTTTGAACCGCGGCAGCATCGCGGTAGACGCCTTCACCGAGCGCGTCAGCAAAGACCTCATACAGGTCTTGCAGGCGCTCGTCATCCTCTTCGTCGCGTCCGAGGCCGGCGCCCGCGCCCTCTTCGGCCGCTACAACCTGCTCAGGCGGTCGAAGGTGTGAGAGGGGAGTAGACAGTAGTCAGTAGGCGCTCCGCGCCGCGGCCGCTGACGCTGAACGACGAACGACTCGATAGCGACCGTCTTCCTACTGACTACTGACTACTGACTACTGACTACTTCTTTATGGAACTTCTCAACATCTCGCTGCTCTTCTCGGCGATCCGCCTGGCGACGCCGCTGCTGCTGGCGGCGCTCGGCGGGCTCTACTCGGAGCGGGCGGGCGTCATCAACATCGCGCTCGAAGGGCTGATGCTGGCCGGGGCGTTCACGGCCGCGGCCGTGACGCACTACACCGGCAGCCCCTGGGCGGGGTTGGCGGCGGCGGTACTGGCCGGGATGCTGATCGCCTCGGTGCACGCCGTCGCGTGCATCCGCTTCGAGGCCGACCAGGTCGTGTCGGGGACGGCCATCAACGTCCTGATGTTCGGCGTGCCGGCGCTGCTCTCCGGCGCGTTCTTCCTCTCTTCGGGCTCGACGCCGCAGATACCGAAGGAGAACCTCCTGCCGTGGACGCCGGTCGTCGTCGCCTTCCTGCTCGTGCCCCTGACGTGGCACGTGCTCTACCGGACGCCGTTCGGGCTGCGGCTGCGGGCGGTCGGCGAGAACCCCGGCGCGGCCGACGCGGCGGGCGTCAGCGTCACGCGGATGCGTTACGCGGCGGTGCTCCTGTCGGGCGCGCTGGCCGGCATCGGCGGGGCCTACCTGTCCATCGGACAGTCGTCCCTGTTCACGCGCAACATGACCTCGGGGCGGGGCTTCATCGCGCTCGCCGCGCTCATCTTCGGGAAGTGGCGGCCCGTCCAGACGATGCTCGCCTGCCTGCTCTTCGGCTTCACCGAGGCCGTCGCCATCCAGCTCCAGGGCGTCCCCCTCTGGGGCGGCGAGGAGATACCGAACCAGTTCGTCCAGATCATCCCGTACCTGCTGACGATCATCGTCCTCGCTGGCCTCATCGGCCAGTCGCGCGCCCCGCGGGCGCTGGGCATCCCGTACCAAAAAGAAAGGTAGACAAAAAGCAGTAGACAGTAGACAGTAGTCAGTAGCCAGTAGCGCTCCGCATGACGTAAGCTGACGCCGACGCCCGAAAGGTTCGATACCGAAGGTCTTCCTACTGGCTACCGACTACTGTCTACTGTCTACTTGCTTATGGGTCTCTCGCTCAAGCCCGAACACCTGAAGCGTTACAAGGACATCGCGGCGCTGCTGATGAAGTACGGGCGGCGCGACCTGGTGCAGCACGCGGGGCTGGAGGAGGCCGTCGAGGGCTTCTCGGCCGACGGCGGCGAGCAGGTCTCGCCGGCGAAGATGGAGGAGCTGGCGGCCGACGTCGAGCAGATGGGGCCGACCTTCATCAAGCTCGCGCAGCTGCTCTCGACCCGCGCCGACCTCCTGCCGCAGCCCTACCTCGACGCGCTCGCCCGCCTCCAGGACAGCGTCGGGCCGTTCTCCTTCGCCGAGGTCGAGCGGATCGTCTCCGAGGAGCTGGGCGTGCGGATGTCGAAGGCGTTCGCCGAGTTCGAGTCCGAGCCCGTCGCCGCCGCCTCGCTCGGGCAGGTGCACCGCGCGCGGATGCGCGACGACCGCGCCGTCGTCGTCAAGGTGCAGCGCCCCGACATCCGCGAGCAGATGTCGAAAGACCTCGAAGTCCTGGCCGACATCGCCGAGTTCTTCGACAGCCACACCGAGGCCGGCCGCCGCTACGAGTTCTCGGCCATCCTCGAAGAGCTGCGCAAGAGCCTGATGCGCGAGCTCGACTACCGGCAGGAGGCGCGCAACCTCTCGACCTTCGCCGACAACCTCCGCGACTTCGAGGAGATCGTCGTGCCGCGCCCCGTCGACGACTACACCACCTCGCGCGTGCTCACGATGGACTACGTGCGCGGCCGCAAGATCACGGATCTGTCGCCGCTCACCCGCATAGACCTCGACGGCTACCGGCTCGCCGAGCGCCTCTTCCAGGCCTACCTCCAGCAGATCCTCGTCGACGGCTTCTTCCACGCCGACCCGCACCCCGGCAACGTCTTCCTCACCGACGAGCGCCGCATCGCGCTCATAGACCTCGGAATGGTCGGCCGCGTCAGCCCGCGCTTCCAGGAGAACCTCATCCAGCTCCTCCTCGCCATCAGCGAGGGGCGCGGCGAGGAGACGGCCGACATCGCCGAGCGGATGGGCGAGCCGAAGGAGAAGTACGACCGCAACTCGTTCCGCCGCCAGGTCGCCGACCTGGTCATGCAGAACCAGAACACGCAGCTCGAACAGCTCAACTCGGGCCGCATCGTGCTGCGCATCACGCAGATCGCCGGCGAGTCGAACTTCCGCCTCCCCGTCGAGTACACGATGATCGCCAAGACGCTCCTGAACCTCGACCAGGTCGTCCACACGCTCGACCCGCAGTTCGACCCGAACTTCGCCATCCGCAGCTACGCCGACACGATCATGCAGCAGCGCCTCCGGAAGAGCGTCTCGCCGGCCAGCCTCTACGGGACGGTCCTGGAGCTGAAGGAGTTCCTCGACAAGTTCCCTGGGCGCGTCAACCAGCTCCTCGACACGGTGACGACCAGGGGGCTGGAGGTGAAGGTCGACGCCATAGACGAGGTGCGGCTCATCGAGGGCATCCAGAAGGTCGCCAACCGCATCACGCTCGGGCTGTTGCTGGCGGCGCTCATCGTCGGCGCGGCGCTGATGATGAGGGTCGAGACCTCCTTCACCATCTTCGGCTACCCGGCCATCGCCATCATCTTCTTCCTAATCGCCGCCGCAGGCGCTATCATGTTAGCCTTTAACATCCTCTTCAAGGACGAGAAAAAAAAGGAGTAGTCAGTAGTCAGTAGACAGTAGCGCCCCGCGCGGCGGCCGCTGATGCTGACACCCGAACCGTTCGATAGCGAATGCTTTTCTACTGTCTACTGACTACTGACTACTGACTACTGCTTTTATGGATCACCTGCCGCCGGAGACCCTCTACGAGCGCGCCGAGCACGCGGCGCGGTTCGTGCACGCGCGCGCGGGGCGCGACGTGCGGACGGCGCTCGTCCTGGGGAGCGGCCTCGGCGCGTTCGCCGACGAGGTCGAGGAGGCCGTGGCGATCCCTTACGCGGAGATTCCCGGCTTCGCGCGGCCGACGGTCGAGGGGCACGCCGGCCGCCTCGTCGTCGGCCGCGTCTCCGGCACGGACGTGGCCGTGATGCAGGGGCGCTTCCACTTCTACGAGGGCTACGCGCTCGAGGAGGTGACGTTCCCGGTGCGCGTCCTCGGGCTGATGGGCGTCAAGAGCCTGGTGCTGACGAACGCGGCCGGCGGGCTCAACAACTCGTTCACCGAGGGCGGGCTGATCGTCATCAGCGACCACCTCAACCTGATGGGCACGAACCCCCTGCTCGGCCCGAACGACCCGCGCTTCGGCCCGCGCTTCCCCGACATGACCGAGGTCTACGACCACGAGTACCAGGACGCGGCCATCGGCGAGGCGCACGGGATGGGGCTGGAGCTGCGGCGCGGCATCTACGCGGCCTTGTCGGGGCCGTCCTACGAGACGCCGGCCGAGATCCGCATGCTCCGGCTGCTCGGCGCCGACGCCGTCGGGATGAGCACCGTGCCCGAGGCCATCGTCGCGCGCCAACAGGGGATGCGCGTCCTCGGCCTCTCCTGCATCACCAACATGGGGGCCGGCGTCCTCGACAAGCCGATCAACCACGACGCGGTCATCGAGACCGGCGAGCGCGTCCGCGGCACCTTCGCGGAACTCTTACGGAGGGTTATTCCTAAACTACAGTCGAGTATCTAAGAGTTCCAAGTTCCAGGTTTAAAGTTTCAAGTTAGAGCATCGTCTTCAACTTGAAACTTTGAACCTGGAACTTGGAACTCTGAGCGAAGCGAAGATGATTATTGGCATTTGCGGCGGGACGGGGTCGGGGAAGACGACGGTGGCGAACCGGATTCTGGAGTCGGTGAGCCGCGACGAGGTCATCTTCATCCAGCAGGACTCCTACTACCGCAACCTCGAAGAGATGCCTTCGGACTACCGGCGCCAGGTCAACTTCGACCACCCGGACGCGATTGACAACGACCTTCTGGTCGAGCACGTCCGCGCCCTCAAGGCGGGCCGGGCGGTGGAGCTTCCGGTCTACGACTTCAAGACGCACGCCCGCCGGCCCGAGACCCTCCCGACCGAGCCGCGGCCGATCATCATCGTCGAAGGCATCCTCATCTTCAACGAGGAGCGGCTGCGCGACGAGATGGACGTGAAGGTCTTCGTGGACACGCCCGACGACATCCGCTTCATCCGCCGCCTGCGCCGCGACGTGGCCGAGCGCGGCCGCACCGTCGAGTCGGTCATCGAGCAGTACCTCGCCACCGTCCGGCCGATGCACATGCAGTTCGTCGAGCCTTCGAAGCGCCACGCCGACGTGATCATCCCGGAGGGCGGGCACAACCTCGTCAGTATCGCGCTCCTCTCGGGGCGCATCCGCGAGCGGCTGGCCGACGCGCGGCGCGGCGGCGTCACGGCGCCGGCCGTCACCGTCAGCCTCAGCGCCGAACAGGGAGGGTGAGTGAGCCAGGAAGGACAGCAGGGGGCCGACGGCCGGCGACTCGTCGAGGCGGCGAAGGGCGCGCGCGAGTGCGCGCTGGCGCGCTACTCGAACTTCTGCGTGGGCGCGGCCGTCGAGGCCGAGGACGGCCGCGTCTACACGGGCTGCAACATCGAGAGCGCGGCCTACGAGCTGACGATGTGCGCCGAGCGCGTCACCATCTGGAAGGCGCTCTCGGAGGGCGCGCGCCGCTTCCGCCGCATCGCCGTCGTCGCCGACACCGAGCGCCTGACGCCGCCCTGCGGCGCCTGCCGCCAGCTCATCTGGGAGTTCTGCGGCGACATCCCCGTCGTGCTCGCCAACCTGCGCGGCGACACCGAGACCCTGCAGATGAGCGAACTCCTCCCGCGCCCCTTCGACGCCGACTTCCTCGAAGAGGCCGGGGCGGAGAAGAAGTAGGCAGAAGGCAGAAAGCAGAAGGCAGCGGCGCCCCGCGCGCAGGACGCTGACGCCGTAGCACTGACGATTCGCAGAGAGACCGTCTTTCTTCTACCTTCTGCCTTCTGCACACTGATTATGTCCAAGGAGAGCGCAAAAGGCGGCGGGGCCGCAGGCGAGGGGGGCTCGGGCGAGAAGGCGGGCGGCGGCGAGGCGACGCCGGTCGAGCGCGTGCTCAACCGCTGGGTCGGCGACGGCATCCACCTCTTCCTCTCGCTGCTCTCCGTCCTCATCCTCGCCGCCGCGGCCGTCGCCGCCTACGACACGGCCGTCACCGAGTTCCCCAAGCTCTTCGCGCCGGTCGAAGAGTACGACGTTCTACAGAAGATCATCCAGAACATCCTGCTCATCGCCATCGCGGCCGAGCTGGGGCTGCTCCTGCTCTTCCACCGGACGAGCTCGGCCATCGAGGTCATCATCTTCGTCATCGCGCGCAAGATCGTCACGCCCGACATCTCTTCGCTCGACCTGCTGCTGAGCGTCGCGGCGGTGTGCGGCCTGCTCGTCGCGCGCTTCTACTTCCTGCCGGGAAAGCCTAAATGAACGTGCCGAAGAGACTAACCCTCGCGGCGGCGTGCGCCGCCCTTTGCTGTGCGATGCTCGCGCCCGCGGCGGCGCAGCGTCGTCGGGCCGAGCGCGTCGACCTGCTCGTCTCCGGCGGGACGGTCGTGACGATGGACAGGGACCGGCGCGTCGTCGAGGACGGCGCGGTCGCCGTCCGCGGCGGGCGCGTCGTGGCCGTCGGCCGGCGCGCCGACCTCGCGCGCCGTTACGCCGCCGCCGAGGTGATAGACGCCGCGGGCCGCGCCGTCATCCCCGGCTTAATCAACGGCCACACGCACGTCCCGATGGTGCTCTTCCGCGGGCTGGCCGACGACCTCGACCTCAACGAGTGGCTCACGAAGTACATCTTCCCGGCCGAGGCCAAGAACGTCACCGAGGAGTTCGTCCGCGCCGGCACCCGCCTCGGCCTCGCCGAGATGATCCGCGGCGGGACGACGACCTACTGCGACATGTACTACTTCGAGGACGCCATCGCCGAGGAGACCGCGCGGGCCGGCGTCCGCGCCCTGCTCGGCGAGACGGTGATTGACTTCCCCGTCGCCGACAACAAGACCTGGGCCGAGGCGATGCGCTACAGCGAGGCCTACCTGCGCAAGTGGCGCGGCCACCCGCTCATCACGCCGGCCGTCGCGCCGCACGCGCCCTACACCGTCTCCGAGGAGCACCTGCGCGAGGTGCGCGCGCTCTCCGACCGCCTGAGCGCGGCCGTCGTCATACACCTTTCCGAGACGCGCAAGGAGGTCGAGGACATCTCGAAGCAGAAGGGCGCGCGCCCCGTCGAGTACCTCGCCCGCATCGGCTTCCTCAGCCCGCGCACCGTCGCCGCGCACACCGTCCACGTAGACGAGGGCGAGATCGGGTTGCTGAAGCAGCACGGAGTCGGCTCGGTGCACAACCCGGAGTCGAACATGAAGCTGGCGTCGGGCGTCGCGCCGGTGCCACAGATGCTGCGGGCCGGGGTGGCTCTGGGTCTCGGGACGGACGGGGCGGCCTCGAACAACGACCTCAGCATGTGGGAGGCGATGGACGCGGCGGCCAAGCTGCACAAGCTCACCTCGAACGACCCCCGCGTGGTGCCGGCCGAGGACGCGCTGGCGATGGCGACCATCGGCGGCGCCCGCGCCCTGCACATGGAGCGCGACATCGGCTCGATCGAGGCGGGCAAGCGGGCCGACCTCGTCGTCGTTGACCTGGACGAGCTGCACCAGACTCCGCGCTACAACATCTACTCGCATCTCGTCTACGCGACCAAAGCCTCCGACGTGCGCACCGTCGTCATCGAGGGCCGCGTCGTCATGCGCGACCGCCGCCTCCTCACCCTCAACGAAGCCCTCGTCAAGCGCCAGGCCCGCGACTTCCGCGCCCGCATCGAGAGGAGCCTGAAGCAGTAAAAGACAGTAGCCAGTAGCCAGTAGTCAGTAGCCAGTAGGCCCCGCACGGCGGGCGCTGACGCTGACACCGAAACGATTTGATAACGGCGGTTTTTCTACTGTCTACTGACTACTGGCTACTGACTACTGCTTTTTGCCCTTCCGCGCTTGAACCGGGCGGCCGATGGGGTGATAATGTGTGCCCTACCTCAAGGACGTTGATAAAGCGAGCAAGCCTGGCTCGCTTTTGAATTTCTGGAGTAATTCGTAGTGAAGCAAAGCAGTCAAATCATCCGCACCTCTTTGTCAATCAAGCTCCTGCTCAGCCTCCTCGGCGTCTTCGCCTGCGCGGCGGCGGCCGCGGCGCAGACGGCCGCGCCGGCCCCGGCCGAGGGCGCGCCCGCGCCCGCGGTCTCCGAGACCGAGGCGGCGCAGAAAAGAATCGCGCGCGCCCGCGCGCTGGCGGCCATCGGAAAGCTCGCGGCCGCCGCCTCCGAGCTTGAGTCGCTGCGCTCGGCGACGGCCGACGAGTCGGTGCGCGACGTGTCGCGAGTCCTCCTGATGTCAATCTTCGTCGAGATGCCCGACTACGCCCGGGCCACGGCACTGCTCGACGAGGCTTTCCGCGCGCGCTCGTCGGGCGGGCCGGGCGGCGCGGCCGCGCACGCCTACTTCGCCCTCGCCGGCCAGACCGTCAGCGCCGTCCGCGCGCACCTCGAACGCTACCGCCTGTTCGGCCTCAACATCGCCGACAGCGACCTGCCGGGCGAGGCCCACGGCGACCTCGATCAGTTGCGCGCACTGCTGGAGCGCGTCGTCGAGCAGGCGAAGGCCATCGGCGCCGAGCAGCCCGGCGGGTCGAGCGACGCCGCGCGAGGCTCGGACGCGACCGCGCTCCTCGAGGACGCGGCGACCGTCCGCATGCGCGTCTCGCGCCACGGCCCGGACCGCGCCCGCTGGCAGGCGGAGGTCTCCGACGCGCGCCAGCGCCTCTTCGCCTCCGAGACGCGCATCGCCAGCGTGAGCGACATCCCGGCCGCGCGGCCCCGCC
>DASZKF010000018.1:0-6587 GCA_035947355.1 Pyrinomonadaceae bacterium
CCGCGCAAACCTGACCAGCGCCCATACGTTTAACACCGCACCTGATCGGTCAGCTTACGGCAGGTCGCGTTATGTGAACAAGGTCGGCCGGCAGAGTTTGATGGTGAAGAGCCATGCGATCAGGGACGTCAGAAAGACTCAGGGGTCGACGTACTTAAAAAAGTAGATCAGGAAGTGGGGGCACGCCAACGTAACCGATGAAACTGGCGCCGGGGCACGACTTTTCGTAGGCGGCCGCAGAAGGTTGAAGAAATCGGCCGGCTTTTTTAGTATCTAACCTTCGCGCCCTACCGATTCAACAGCCCAGTCGCTGCGGGCTGAGAGCCTTCCGACTTTGAAAAAAATTTCCGCGCGCGCGTAGGATTGGGCGCGCGCGGGAGTCTTTATAGGCAGAGACGCTTTCAACGGCCCGGCGGTCGAGGCCGCGCCCTACCCGTCGGTCTCCCTCCCGACAGCTCGACGTCGCGGCGGCGGGTCGTGTCAGAACGCAGTTTTCCGACCCCGGGCCCAGGGCCTTTAACCCTTTTCATGCTGAACCCCCGTCTAATCGCCATCAGCCCCGAAGACTTTTTCGCGCAGCGCTACGGGCGGATGCTGGAGTGGTCGCTACACCTGACGGGCGGTGACCGCGCGGCGGCCGAAGACCTGCTGCACGACCTCTTCCTCCTCTTCACCCTCCGGCAGCCCGACTTCGAGTCGATCGAAAACGTCGAGGGTTACCTCTACACGATGCTCCGCAACCTCCACCTGTCGCAGCTCCGCCGCGCGACCCGCGCGGGACTGCGGCAGCTCTCCATCGTGGAGTTCGACTCGGCCGCGCTGGGGCTGCGCGCGGTGGACCCCCAGGCCCGCCTCCAGGCGCGCGACGAGTTGCGCTGCGTGTGCGATTACGTCTGCGTGCGGAAGGAGAAGTCGAAGGCGGCGAGCGTCCTCATCCTCCGCTTCTTCCACGGCTACTACCCGAGCGAGATCGTCCGGCTCCTCAAAGTCTCGCGCAAGGCGGTAGACATCCAGCTCCTGACGGCGCGCAACGAGGTGAAGCTCTTCCTGGAGAGACCGGGCGCCCTGTCGCTGCTGGGCGAGAGGCCCGACGCTTCGGGGGCCGCCGACGCGCCGCTCCCGCGCGCTGACGACGACGCACTCGCGGGCCTGCGCGAGATGATCTTCCGTTCGCGCCGCGGCGAATGCCTGTCGCCGGCGCGGATTCGCGGCCTGTACCTCGAAGGCGATGAGTCGGTCGCCTGCGAGCCGCTGGCGCACCTCGTGAGCTGCCCCGTCTGCCTCGACGCGGCCAACACACTACTCGGCCTCCCCTCGCTGGCGGAACGCTATCCTATGGACACACTCATACGAGACGTGAAGAAGAAGGGCGGCGACGACGACGACGGCGGGACGGCGGGCGGCGGCGGGACGGCGGCCCGCCGCACGCTGAGGCGCTGGCGGCGCGAGGCCGGCGAGGTCTTCGAGCACAAGCCGAGCGAGCTGTGCATCTCGGTCAACGGCTACGCGCAGGGGTCGCGGCGGGTCAGCTCGGAGTTCAACGACATGCGGCTCGTCCTTGACCTGGCCGAGCCGATCAAGTTCATCGAGGTCTTCAGCGAGCAGCAGACGCGCCTCCTGTTCCTTAACGTCGAGCTCCCGCCGGCGGGGCCCTGCGTGCAGCCTTCGAAGGTCCTGCTGAGCGACGGGCGCACACTCGACCTCGCGCTGGAGTTCGGCAGCCCGTGGCCCACCGTGCAGCTCATCTACCACGACCCCGCCTTCGCAACCCCCGACGCGAGTCCCGTGGACGAGGGGGGGCGAGAAGGGCTGTCCGTCGCCGGCCCCCGCCCCGCCCCCGGCGCGTTGAGGGGGGAACCGTTCCGGCGGCTGCTGGCACCCTTCGCCCGGCGCTTCTGGCTGCTGCGGCCCGGATTCGTGAGCGCGTTCGTGGCGCTCGCGCTCGTCGCGGCCCTGCTCTTCGTCCGCCTGTCCGTGCCCGCCGTCTCGGCCGCCGAGCTGCTCGACCGCACGCTCGCGGCCGAAGAGCAGGCCGCCGCGGATGACTCGACGGTCGTCCACCGCACGATGCAGTTGGAGGAGCGCGACGCCGGCGGCGGGTCGCTCATCGCCCGCCGCCGCATAGAGACCTGGCGGAGCCAACGCCGCGGGGCGACCGTGCGACGCCTCTTCGACCAGGGGGGCAGGCTCCTCGCCGGCGAGTGGCGGCGCGCCGACGGCTCGCGCACCGTCTACCGCCTGCCGGGCGAGGGCGACTCGTCGCAGGGGGGCGTCTTCGAGGACGCCTGGCTCATCGACCCCTCGGCGAGGGACTTTAAGACCCTGGTGGGTGACGGCGCGCGCGCGCGGGTCGAAGAGGAGCGTGAGAGGTACGTCATAGCCTACCGGGGCGAAGCCGACGGCGGGGCGGACGGCGTCGTCGCGGCGACGCTCACCATCAGCCGCGCGGCCTCGCGCGCGACCGCCCAGACGCTCGTCTTGCGGAAGGCCGGGGAGGCGCGCGAGTACCGCTTCGTGGAGACGGGGTTCGACCTGCGGCCCGCGGCCGCGGTCCCGCCCTCGGCCTTCGAGCCCGACGGGGAGCTGATGAAGGTCGGCGTGACCCGCACGTCCGTTGCCCCGCCGGCCGCGGCCGAAGCCGGCCCGGCGGCCGAGCCCCGGCAGCAGCCGGCCCACGCGACCGTCACGGCAACGAGCGAGTTGGAGGTCGAGGTGCTGCGCCTGCTCAACCAGGTGGGCGCCGACCTCGGTGAGCAGATCAACGTCACGCGCACCCCGGGCGGCCGGCTCCGCGTCCACGGCGTCGTCGAGACGCAGGAACGCCGGGGCGAGCTCCTCCGCTCGCTCGCGGCCCTTTCCGGCAACTCGGCCGTCGAGGTCGAAGTGAGCACCGCGAGCGAGGCCCTCCGGTCGCGCGCCGCAGCGCGGCCCACGCACCCGCCGGTCGTCCACCACGTGGGTCCGGCCGACGACCACATCCCGGCCGAGGAGGAACTGCGCCGCCACTACTCGAAGGATAAGGGCCTCTCCGACGAGGAGGCGCACGCCGCGATCCTCCAACTGGCGGGCCGCGCCTCGCAGAGGTCGATGCTCGCGCTGCAACACGCCTGGGCCATGAAGCGTCTCGCCGCGCGGTTCCCCGACCGGGAGCTGCGGGCGCTCGACGCCGCCGCGCGTGAGAAGTGGCTTTCCATGATGCAATCGCACGCCCGCGCCGTGAGGCGGGAGAGCGCCCAACTGCGCCAGGAGTTACAGCCCATCTTCCCCGGCGCCGGGGGGGAGCCTCCTGGAGTTACCCGCGGCGACGCGGGCGAGTCGGGCCTGGCGCGGGCCGCGGAGCGGCTGCTGGGGCTCTGCTCCGCCACCGACAAGGGGGTGCGCCTGGCCTTCACCGCCTCGCCCGAGGGCACCAGAGGCACCGCGCTGACGACGGCTCAGTTCTGGCGTGACCTCCGTCAAGTAGAAGGGCTGGCCTCGTGGGTCGAGGGCGAGGCTCAGAGGATGAAGTCTGTGCAGGCCGCGCCGGCGGCGGCCCCGGCGCCGGAGGAGAAGGACCGATGACGCGGCCGGTCGAGCTGACGCCCGCCCGAAGATTCCTGTTGGCGCTCCTCTGCGTCGCGCTCACGCCGGCCTGCGTGGCGTGGGCCGTTACGAGCCCCGCGGCGGCGCGCGCCCCCCTCACCTCGTCTTTGAGCGGTACGGTCGTCGACGAGAACGGGGCGATTGTCCCCGGCGCGCGCGTCACGGTGTCGAATCACGCGACCGGCCTCCAGAGGCAGGTGCTTACGGACGGCGAGGGCTACTTCGTCTTCCCGATGCTCCCGCCCGGCGTCTACACCACGCGGGTCACACAGCAGGGCTTCGCCCCCGTCGAGGTCAGGGACGTGACGCTCGGCGAGGGCGACCAGTTAGCCTTCAGGATACAGCTCAAGGTGGGCTCCGTCGGCCTGTACATCACGGTGGAGGACACGGTCCGGGCGCGCCACGAGAGCTCTTCGACCGGCGTCGTCTTCGACCGCAAGGAGGTCGAGCGGCTGCCGCTCAACGGGCGGAGCCTCCAGTCGCTCTTCGAGTTCGTCCCCGGCGCCGTCCTCACCCGCGCGAGCTTCGTCGAGCAGGGTCAATTCTCCGTCAACGGGCAGCGCGCCAACGCCAACTACTTCACCGTGGACGGCGCCTCGGCCAACTTCGGAGTGAGCGCCGGGGCCGCGCCCGGCCAGGCCGCGGGGGGCTCGCTCCCCGCCCTCACCGCGCTCGGCAGCACGCACGCGCTGGCCTCCGCCGAGGCGTTGCAGGAGGTGCGCGTCCTCACCTCCGCTTACGCCCCCGAGTTCGGGCGGACGCCGGGCGCGCAGGTCAGCTTCATCACACGCTCCGGGACGAACGAGTTTCGCGGCGCGGCCTACGAGTACTTCCGCCACGACGCGCTCAACGCCAACGACTGGTTCGCCAGGAACCGCGGGCTGAAGAAGGCCCGCCTGCGCCAGAACAACTTCGGCGCCGTGCTGGGCGGCCCCCTCGTGAGGGACCGTCTGTTCTTCTTCGCGTCGTACGAGTGGCTACAGCTCGTGCACCCGCAGGCGGTCATCACCGAAGTCCCGGCGACGGACGTGCGCCGGGCCGCGCCCGAGTCGCTGCGCCCGTACCTCGACGCCTTCCCTCTGCCCAACGGCCCCGAGTGCAGCTGCGGCTTCGGCGTGTTCGCGGCCAGCTACTCCGACGCGGCGCGCATGGGCTCGGGGGGGCTCCGCCTCGACGCGTCTGCGGGCGCGAAGTGGCTCCTCTTCGGCAGGCTCAACCTCTCGCCGTCCGAGGTCACGCAGCGCGGCCGCGGCTTCATCCGCGGGGCGAGCGCGCAAGGACTGAACACCCTGAGCCACACCTCCGTGACGACGCGCACACTCACCTTCGGCGCCACGCACGTCGCCTCGCCCAAAGTCACCGCCGAGATGCGGGCCAACTGGAGCGTCAGCCGCGGGGCCACCTCGTTCGAGCTCGACGACTTCGGCGGTGCGCGGCCGCTCCCGGCATCGCTCCTCCTGCCGTCCGACGTCGCCCCGCGCGACGCCAGCTTCTTCCTGTCGGTCAACGGCGGCCTCAACACGAGCCTCGCGTGGGGGAAGGGCGCGGACAACACTCAGCGCCAGTTCCACCTGCCGGGCAGCTTGACTATCGTCGCCGGCGACCACCTGCTGAAGGTGGGCGCCGACTACCGGCTCCTGCTGCCCGTCTACGGCCCGCCCGGCTACACACAGGCCATCACCTTCAACGGGGTGGTCGGCCGCAACCTCAACGAGGTCACGGAGGGGACGTTCGCCTCGGGCAAGGCAGCCCTCGCGCTCGTCACGGGCGAACCCGGGCCGCGCACGCCGTCCTTCGTCAACTTCTCGGCCTTCGCGCAGGACACCTGGCGCGCCGCGCCGCGGCTGACGCTCACCTACGGCCTGCGCTGGGAGCTCAACCCGCCGCCCACGGAGAGGCGCGGGAGGCACCCTTCGTTCATCGCGCTCAACCGCGACGCTCCCGCCCCGCCCGAGCTGGCGCCGCCCGGCGCCGCCCTCTGGGAGACCACCTACGGCAACTTCGCGCCGCGCGCCGGCGCCGCTTACCAGCTGTCGAGGGGTCGGGGGACGCTCGCCCGGGGCGGGTTCGGACTCTTTTATGACCTCGGGACCGGGCCGGCGGCGCAGGCATTCGGCAGCGTCTTCCCTTACGTCTCGACCCGGCGCGCCAGGAGCGTCTTGCTCCCCCTTCAGGACAATTTCGCGGCACCGCCGCCGGCGCCCGGCCAGCAGCAGCAGCCCCTCACCGACACCGTCTACGCCTTTGACTCGCACCTGAAGCTGCCGTACTCGCTCCAGTGGGGCGCCGCCGTCGAGCAGCCGCTCGGGCGCGAGCAGCTCTTCACGGCCGCCTATGTCGGCAGCGCCGGCCGACGGCTCCTGCGCGAGGTCGTACAGCCGCTGGGCCCGAGGTTCCGCGAAGTGCGGCACGTCACCAACGACTCCCGCTCCGACTACCACGCGATGCAGTTACAGTTCCAGCGCCGCGCGGCGCGCGGGCTCCAGGCTTGGGCCTCCTACACCTGGGCGCACGCCACCGACGACGCCTCGGAAGAGTCCTCGCTGATCTGGCCCGTCACCGCCGCACTGAAGCACCCGCGCGGCCCTTCGAACTACGACGTGCGCCACTCGCTGGCCGCCGCGCTGACATGCGACCTCCCGGGGGTGTCGGGGGGCGGCCCGTTGGGCGGGCTCCTGCGTGGCTGGGCGGTGGACGCCACGCTGAAGGCGCGGAGCGCGACCCCCTTCAGCGTCGTTATCTCGACCGATCTCGCCAACGGTGACGTCGCCGAGTTGACCTACCCGGACTACGTGCCGGGTGTGCCGCTCTACGTCAGCGACCCCGAAGTGGCAGGTGGGAGGCGCGTCAACCGCGCGGCCTTCCTGCCTTCCTTCAGCGGGCGGAACCTCGGGCGCAACAGCCTGCGCGGCTTCGGCTTCTCGCAGGTGGACGTCTCCCTCAGGCGCCAACTCAACCTGACGGAGCGCGTCCGGCTCCAACTGCGCGCGGAGGTCTTCAACCTC
>DASZKF010000019.1:0-6656 GCA_035947355.1 Pyrinomonadaceae bacterium
AGAAGAATTGCTTTTCCCTGTGAACTCTGTGAGAACTCTGTGCCCTCTGTGTGAGACGCCTGCCGCCCGACGTTCAGGCGTGTTGGAGCGCGAAAACGACCGTCGCACCGTGTCACCATGTCCTCCCGCATCCCCGAAAAAATCCTGACGCTGGCGCGCGCCGTCGGGCGGGCGGGCGGGCGGGCGCTGATGGTCGGCGGCTGCGTGCGCGACCGCCTGATGGGGCGCGCGGCGAAGGACTGGGACGTGGAGGTCTACGGCGTCGAGCCGGCCCGGCTGCGCGCGCTGCTCGACCGGTTCGGGCGCGTCAACGTCGTCGGCGAGGCGTTCACCGTCTACAAGCTCGGCCACGACCTCGACGTGAGCCTCCCGCGCCGCGAGCGCAAGGCCGGCCACGGGCACCGCGGCTTCGTCATCGAGGGCGACCCCGGAATGTCGGTCGCGGAGGCCGCGCGGCGGCGCGACTTCACCGTCAACGCCGTCCTCGAAGACCCGCTCACCGGCGAGCTGCTCGACCCCTTCGGCGGCCGCGCCGACCTCGAAAAAAAACTGCTCCGCGCCGTCGCGCCCGAGACCTTCGTCGAAGACTCGCTGCGCGTCCTGCGCGCGGCGCAGCTCGCCGCCCGCTTCGAGTTCTACATCGAGCCGGGGACGGCCGAGCTGTGCCGCTCGATAGACCTCACAGACCTCCCGGCCGAGCGCGTCTGGGGCGAGTTGGAAAAAATCCTTCTCGTCGCCCGCCGGCCCTCAATCGGTTTCCGGTGGCTCGACCGCCTCGGCGTCCTCGAAAAACTCTTCCCCGAACTCCACGCGCTCAAGGGCGTGCCGCAAGAAAGCGTGTGGCATCCCGAGGGGCCGGTAGATGTCCACACCTGGCTCGTCTGCGACCGCGCGCGCGAGTTGATTGACGACCTCGACTACCCGCGGCGCGTGACGGTGATGCTCGCCGCCCTCTGCCACGACCTCGGCAAGCCCTCGACGACCGCGTTCGTCGAGGGGCGCATCCGCTCGCGCGGCCACGAGGAGGCCGGCGTCCGGCCCACGCTCGCGCTCCTCGACCGCCTGAAGGTCTTCACGCTCGACGGCTACGACGTGCGCGCGCAGACGGTCGCGCTCGTGCGCGACCACCTCAAGCCCGGCGAGTTCTACCGCCTGCGCGACGAAATCTCCGACGGGGCGTTCCGCCGCCTCGCGCGCCGCTGCGAGCTGGAGCTGCTCTACCGCGTCGCGCGCGCCGACTCGCTCGGCCGCAACGCCCCCTGGGTGTCGCGCGAGCGCTGGTACACGGCCGAGGCGCAGGAGTGGTTCATCCGCCGCGCGCGCTCTCTGGCCGTCGAGCAGAAGCCGCCCGCGCCGCTCCTCATGGGCCGCCACCTTTTGGAGATGGGCCTCAAGCCCTCGCCGCTCTTCAGGAAAATCCTCGACGCCGTCTACGAACTCCAGCTCGACGGCCGCGTCCGCACCCTCGAAGACGCGCGCGGCGCCGCCCGCGCGCTGCTGGAGTCCGCCGGCCCCCCCGAAGAACCGTCTTGACAGCCCGCGGCGGTTGACTTAGCCTGCTTCCGCTTCCGTGGCCCCGCCCGCGCCCCCGGCACTTCCCCGCTGAAGTCCGCCCGAGCAGCGCGCGAAGGGCCGCCGCCGTCAAGGCCCTCGCTCCCGGCCGCGGCACGCGTCACAGAACCCCGCGCCGCCGCAGCGTAACCCGCGACCACTCTTCTCACTGCCCCCTCGGAGGTAACATGGAAAAACATCTCAAGCTGATCGCCCGCGGCTCTCTGGCCCTCTGCCTCGTCCTCGGCATACCCGCCCGCGCCGCCGCCTGGGGGAGCGAAGGGCACCGACTGGTGGCGCGGATCGCTCACTGGAGGCTGGAGCAACTCAGGGACAAGAAGAACGACGCGAAAGCGCGGCGGGCACTCGAAGCCATCGGCCAACTCCTCGCCGCGAACGTGAACGTCCCCGAATTACCCAAGCCCCGACTCTTCGAGCAGGCGGCGCAGTGGCCCGACTGGGTGCGCGAGGACTACCCAGCTTACGACTACGCCGACAACCTGCACTTCGTCAGCATCCCGCTCGACAAATCCGACCCGGCCCCCGACCGCTTCGTCAGGGCCGAGCACTGCAAGCCCCGGACGGACGTGCCGGGGGGGCTCGGCGCCGATTGCGTGGTCGGGGCCTTGGAGCACTTCCAGGGCGTGCTCAAGAACCCGCAGAGCGGGCAGCGGGCGCGCCTCGAGGCGCTGGGCTTCATCGCCCACTTCATGGGCGACCTCCACCAGCCGCTCCACACCTCGGAGGACTACACCTTCCGCAACGACGCGGGCTACAACAACGGCGTCGGCGACAAGGGGGCCAACTACAGGTACGTCTTCTATTACAACTACAACCTCTTCAACAGCCCCGACCCCGAAAGCTGCTACCAGGACTGGAAGGTCTGCACCGACTACAACGGCGACTCGCACAAGAAACTGCACGCCGTCTGGGACAAGCACCTGATCCTGACCGAGATGGCGAACGACGACGAGAAGGCCGACCTGAATCTATACTTCGCGGCGCTCGTCGGCGCGCTGCCCGGGAACGACCCCGGCCACCAGACCTTCGCCGCGCTCGAAGCCGGCAGCGTCGTCAGTTGGGCCGAGGACTCGCACCACCTCGCCAAGCAGAGCGCCTACAACATGGCCGGCCCCAGGCCCAAGAAGAGCCCGGCCGACAACAGGGTGCACGACTTCTACTACGTCGGCAGCAGCTACCAGAGGCGGAACATCAAGATCATCGAAGACCAGCTAAGGAAGGGCGGCATCAGGCTGGCGGCCTTCCTGCGCGAAAGCTTCTAGGCGGGCCGGCTTTCGCCGACGCGCGCGCGTGTTGTAAGATAGCCGCGCCATAGACAACACCACACGCGATTCAGAAGGGCAGGGCCGGGGCTTCGGCCCCCGCCCTGCTCTCCCGCTGTCAAGGAACCAAAAAGATGATTGACTTCGAACTGACCGACGACCACAAGGCCATCCGCCAGACCGTGCGCGAGTTCGCGCAGCGCGAGGTCGCGCCGCACATCAAGGAGTGGGACGAGAAGCAGCACTTCGAGCGCCCGGTGCTCGACAAGATGGCCGAGCTGGGGCTGCTCGGCGTCTGCATCCCCGAGGAGTACGGCGGGGCCGGCTTCGACTACGTCTCGCTCGGGCTCGTCTGCGAAGAGCTCGAGGCCGTGGACACCTTCCTGCGCGTCATCATGTCCGTCCACACGGGCCTCAACTCGCTCTCGCTCTACGCCTGGGGCACCGAGGAGCAGAAGCGGAAGTACCTCGTCCCGCAGGCCCGCGGCGAGCGCATCGCCACCTACGGGCTGACCGAGCCGGGCGCGGGCTCGGACGTGGTCGGCGGCCGCTCGACGGCGCGGCGCGAAGGGGACGAGTGGGTCCTGAACGGCGAGAAGATGTGGATCAGCCTGGCCGGCGACGTGGCCGACAACTTCCTCTTCTTCTGCTGGACTGACGAGGAGAAGCGGCGCCAGCGCGACCACTCGGGGATGTCCTGCTTCATCGTCGAGCGGGGGATGCCGGGCTTCACCTCCGGCACCATCCACGGCAAGATGGGCATCCGCGCCGGCAACACCGGCTACTTCTCCCTGCAGGACGTGCGCGTGCCCCAGGAGAACCTGCTGGGCGAGGAGGGCGAGGGCTTCAAGATCGCGATGTTCGCCCTGGAGCAGGGGCGCTACACGGTCGCGGCCGGCGCGACCGGCCTCATCCGCGCCTCGCGCGACGCCTCGGTCGCCTACGCCCTGGAGCGCGAGACGTTCGGGACGAAGATCGCCAACCACCAGCTCGTCAAGCAGAAGATCGCCGAGATGGAGGCCGACTACCAGATGTCGCACCTGCTCTGGCTGCGCGCCGGCTGGCTCAAGAACCAGGGGCTTCCGAACGCGCGCGCCACGAGCCTGGCGAAGTGGCAGGCGACCGTCCGGAGCGAGAAGGCCGCCTCGATGGCGATCGAGGTACACGGCGCCAACGGCTACTCGAACGACTACCCCGTCGAGCGCTACCTGCGCAACTGCAAGGCGGCCGTCATCTACGAGGGCACGCGCGACATCCACACCCTGATGCAGGCCGACTGGGCGCTCGGCCTCAAGAGCGAGAAGCCGGCGCGCAAGACCCTCCCGCCCTACCGGCCGTCCGAGTCGCGCGACGCCGTCGCCGCGGACTGAAAGTTTCGAGTCGCGGGTTTCGAGTTTCGAGTTCGCCCGGCGTCAGTTGAATGGCTCAACACGCGCGGAGCGAACTCGAAGCCCGTAACCCGGAACTCGAAACTATCAATTCCGCGCTCTCTCTGCTAGTATTCCGGCTGCCCGGCCTTCAACCTTTATACCCGCGCGGAGTGTGTGCGAGACCATGGCTCAGGAGATGAACAGCGTCGGCCTTTCCCTGGACTTCCTCAGCGTCTGCGAGGAGGCGGCCATCGCCTCGGCGCGCACCATGGGGCAGGGCGACCGGCGGTACTCCGACCACGTCGCCGTCGAGGCCATGCGCGCCGTGATGGACGCCGTCCCGATGCGCGGCCGCATCGTCATCGGCGAGGGCGAGCGCGACGAGGCCCCGATGCTCTACATCGGCGAGGAGGTCGGGGCCGGCTACCACAAGACGGACGACGGCGAGGAGTACCCCGAGATAGACATCGCCGTGGACCCGCTCGAAGGCACCAACCTCTGCGCGCTCGGGGCCAACAACGCCATCTCCGTGCTCGCCGCCTCGGAGCGCGGCGGGCTCCTCAACGCGCCCGACATCTACATGGACAAGGTCGTCGTCGGCCCCTCCTCGCGCGGGTCTATAGACATAGACGCGCCCGTCAAGGACAACCTCAAGGCCATCGCCCGCCGGCTCTCGCGCGACATCGAAGACCTGACCGTCATCGTCCTCGACCGCCCGCGCCACAAGAAGCTGATCCAGGACGTGCGCGCGGCCGGCGCGCGCATCCGGCTCATCTCGGACGGCGACCTCTCGGCCGGCATCTCGGCCGCGGTCGCCGGCACCAACATCCACGCGCTGATGGGCATCGGCGGGGCGCCCGAGGGCGTGATCACGGCCGCCGCCATGAAGTGCCTCAACGGCGAGATACAGGCCCGGCTCGTCTTCGACCCGGAGCGGCTCGGCGTGGACAAGGACAAGGTGCCGCCCGCCGAGAAGGTCCTGGAGCGGCTGCGCGAGATGGGCATCACCGACCCGAACAAGGTCTACGACACCAACGACCTCGCGCCCGGCCGCAAGATCATCTTCGTCGCCACGGGCGTCACCGACGGGGCGCTTTTGCGCGGCGTCCGCTTCTTCGGCGCGGGCAAGCGCACCCACTCGCTCGTCATGACGACCGAGTCGCGCCACATCCGCTTCGTAGACACCGTCCACGTCGAGGGCGGCCCCGACACAGTCATCAGATTCTAATGATGAATGCGGAATGCGGAATGATGAATTAAACCATCCGAGCCGCTTGATATTCATCATTCATCATTCCGCATTCATCATTTCTTTAACATGCCGCTTCCGGTTACAGATTACGTGCCGCAGGTCGCGGGCCGCGGCTCGCGGCGGGCCTGGGCGGCGTGGGGGGCGGGCGTGGTCGCGGTGGGCGTTCTGGTCGGGGCGGTGGTGCTCGCCCCGGCGGCGCGCGCCGGCGGGTGGTGGCTGCTCGCGGAGGTGCTCTACGGCAGCTTCCGCGCGGCCTGCCACCAGATGCCGGAGCGCTCCTTCCACATCGCGGGCTTCCCCGTAGCGGTCTGCGCGCGCTGCACGGGGCTGTACGCGGGCGCGCTCCTGGGCTTCGTCGTTTACCCGCTGGCGCGGGCCGTGGCGCGCACGGACGCGCCCTGGCGCGGGTGGCTGCTGTGGGCGGCCGCGCCGGCCTCCGTGGATTTCGCGCTGGGCGTCTTGGGCCTCTGGGAGAACACGCACTGGTCGCGCCTCCTGACGGCCCTGCCGCTCGGCGCGGTCGCCGCTTTCTACATCGTGCCCGGCCTCGTCGAGTTGAGCCGGGGCGTCCGCCACCACCCTAAAGCTTTACCAATCTTGAGAGAGAAGGTAGGAGAAGGATGAACGACAGAACAAAAGCCGCGGCCATCGGCGGCGCAGTTGCCGGTGTGCTCTCGATCATTCCGGTCATCAACTACTGCTGCGTCCTCTGGGCAATCGGCGGCGGCGTGCTCGCCGTGTTCATGTACTTAAGGGGCGCGGGCGGGCCGATGACGCCGGGCGACGGCGCCAAGCTCGGCGTGCGCGCCGGCATCATCGCCGCAGTCATCTACCTGATCATTGCGCTGCCGATGATGTTGCTGATGGGCGGCGCCATGATGAGCGACGCGATGCAGCGGGCGGGCGGCGAGCAAGCCCTCGGGGCCGGCGCGCTGGCGGGCCTCGGCGTCGGCATCGTCTTTGTGGCAGCCGTCATCCTGATCGGCTTCACGACGCTCGGCGGGCTCATCGGCGCGGCCATCTTCGGCAAGGGCGCGGGCGCGGCGCCGCCTCCGCCTCCTCCCGCGCCGGGCTTCGGCGGCCCCACGGGCGGCCCCGCGGGCGGCGGCTACGGCGGGCCGGCCGGCGGCAGTTACGGCCAGGGCTCGTAAGGGCGTCGGGGCGAAAGGGAGACGGAGAGACGGGGCGGGCCGGCGCGCG
>DASZKF010000020.1:0-2289 GCA_035947355.1 Pyrinomonadaceae bacterium
AGAGTCTGGGTTTTACAACACCTTTCGGCGCGCCGTCAACGGATTTAAAGCCCGCGCGGCCGGGGCGTTCAGTTGAGCGGCTTGACCATGAGGAGGCCGTCGCCGCCGTTGGAGTAGTAGCGGGGGAGGCGCTGGGTGACGGCGTAGCCAAGCTTGCGGTAGAGGTCTTGCGCGGCGAGGTTGACGGAGCGGACTTCGAGGCGGGCGATGCGGACGCCGCGGCGGCGGAAGCCGTCCTCGACCTTGAGCAGCATGCGGCGGGCGATCTGCCGGCGGCGGTGCTCGGGGGCGACGCCGAGCGTGGTGATGTGGCCGGTCGCGTCCGGCTCGACGATGCCGACGATGAAGCCGACCATCGCCCCGTCGGGCGTCACCGCCCGGTAGGAGACCGACTCGGTCGAGGTCAGGAGGTACTCGAAGGTCTCGCGGCTGTAGGCCTCGCCGTCTATGAAGCAGCGCTGGTCGAGCCGCCAGCACTCGTCGAGCTGCGCGACGGTGAGCGGGCGCACGTCGTAGCGCCACGCCTCGGGCCCGGCCGCCGCGTCGGGCCGGGCCCCGGCGAATTCCCCGCCGGCCTCCTCACCGCCGCCCGAAGGGAACAGGCGCGAGCGAATCTTCTTCAGGACAGCCATGACCGGTAAATAGTAAATGGTAAACGGTGAATGGTAAATAGGCGGTCGCGGGCCGCCCCTCTCCGCCCGCCAGTCGCCATTTCCCGTTTACCATTCGCCATTTTCCATCCACTAAATAATGAGCATGCAGTCGCCGTAGCTGTAGAAGCGGTAGCGCGAGCGGACGGCGTGGCGGTAGGCGGCGAGGGTGAGTTCGCGGCCGGCGAACGCGCAGACGAGGACGAGCAGGGAGGAGCGCGGCAGGTGGAAGTTCGTCAGGAGCGCGTCCGACGCGCGGAAGCGGTAGCCGGGCGTGATGGTCAGCCCGGTCTCCCCGCGGCCGGCGCGGACGCGGCCACGTTCGTCGGCCGCCGTCTCCAGCGCGCGCACGGTCGTCGTGCCGACGGCGACGACGCGGCCGCCGCGGCCTCGGGCGCGGTTGATCTCGGCGGCCGCCTCCTCCGGAATCTCGAAGGCTTCGGCCGCGACGCGGTGCTCGGCCAGGTCTTCGACGCGGACGGGCGCGAAGGTGCCGTAGCCGACGTGCAGCGTCAACTCGGCGACGGGGACGCCGCGCGCGCGCAGCCCCTCGAAGACGCGCGGCGTGAAGTGGAGGCCGGCGGTCGGGGCGGCGATGGCGCCGGGGCAGCCGGCGTAGACGGTCTGGTAGCGTTCGCGGTCGGCCGCGTCGGCGGCGAGGTCGCTGCCTTCGCGCTTGATGTAGGGCGGCAGAGGCATCCGCCCGAACTCTTCGAGCAGCGCGTCGAACTCGCCCTCGCAGTCGAAGCGCACGACGCGCCCCGGCCCCGCGCCCGCGCGGCCGACGACTTCGGCCCTCAGACGCCCGTCGCCGAACTTGACGCGCGCGCCCGCGTCGAGCCGGCGCGCGGGCCTCGCGAGCGCCTCCCAGGTGTGCGCGCCGAGGTCTTCGCGGCGGCGGACTAAGAACAGCTCGACGCGCCCGCCCGAAGGCTCGCGCCGCCCGAGCAGCCGCGCCGGGAAGACGCGCGTGTTGTTGACGACGACCACGTCGCCCGCGCGCAGCTCGGAAGGGAACTCCGCGAACTGACCGTCGCGCCAACTCCGGGATTCACGCCCGACGACCAGCATCCGCGACGCGTCGCGCCGCTCCGCCGGCTGCTGCGCGATCAGCTCCTCGGGGAGTTCGTAGTCGAAATCAGAAATCAGCATAAGAAGAAATGATGAATGCGGAATGATGAATGATGAATGTGAAGCACGTCGTCTTCATTCATCATTCATCATTCCGCATTCATCATTATTTCACGACGGCGAGGCCGGCGTCTCCACCTCAAGCTCGGCGAGGTGGTGCTCCTGGTGGAGGACGACGGAGAGCTGCGCGCCGAACATGAGGATGAGGCTCGAGACGTAGCTCCAGGTGAGCACGGCGACGACCGCGCCGACCGAGCCGTATATCTGGTCGTAGTGGAAATACTGGAGGCTGCCGGCGAAGAGGTACTTGGCCGTCTCCCAGAGGAGGCCGGCGACGACGGCGCTCGGCAGCGTGTCGCGCAGAGTCACGCGCCCGTTCGGCACGAGCCGGTAGACGAGCGCGAAGAGCGCGATGGTGACGAGCGTGCCGGCCGCCGCCAGCACCGCCTGCCAGAAGGCGTTGCCGAGCATCGTCAGCCACGGCGAGCGGCGCACGACGCGCAGCGGC
>DASZKF010000021.1:0-4650 GCA_035947355.1 Pyrinomonadaceae bacterium
CCGCCCGCAGCGGCCCGCCCGCGGCGCGGCGGCCGGCGCGCGCCTTCCGACACCTCCTCCCGAACCCCAGACCAGGAGCCTACGATGAAAAGACGGAGCCTAACTCGCCTGACACTCTGCGCCTTTCTGCTCTTGAGCCTCGGCGTCGCGGCCCGCGCTCAGGGCACGGCGTCGCGCGTCACCGGCCTCGTCACCGACCAGTCGGGCGGCACCGTGCCCGGCGCGACCGTGACGCTCACGAACGAGGGCACGAACGTCTCCTTCACCACCCAGACGACCGACGCCGGCACCTACGTCTTCGACTCCGTGCAGGTCGGCGTCTACACCGTGGCGGTCGAGAAGCAGGGCTACAGCCGCTTCGTCTCGACCTCGAACCAGGTCAACGTCAACCAGCCGGCGACCGTTGACGCGGTGCTGGAGGTCGGCGGCTTGACGGACGTGGTGACGGTCGAGGCCAGCGCCGAACTCGTCCAGACGAGCACGTCGGGCAACATCGGAAACACGGTCGAGCAGCGCTCGCTCGAGGCCCTGCCCATCGTCGGCGAGCGCGGCCGCAACCCGCTCCAGTTCGTCTCGCTCCAGCCCGGCGTGATCGGGAACGGCCGGGCCGGGACGGGCGGCAACACCGGCGGCAACGTCCACGTCCACGGCTCGCGCGACCGGGCGTTCAACTTCACGCTCGACGGCATAGACATCAACGAGTCGAGCGCCGGCGGCTCGAACTTCACGCCGCTCAAGCCGAACCCCGACTCCATCGAGCAGTTCCAGGTCGTCACCAGCAACTTCACGGCCGAGCTGGGCCGCTCCTCCGGCGCGCAGGTCTCCCTGGTGACCCGCTCCGGCACGGACGAGTTCCACGGCACGCTCTTCGAGCTCTACCGCACGCCGCGCCTCAACGCCAACGAGTACGAGAACACCCTCAACGGGCGCGGGCGCGGCCAGTTCGTCCAGCACATCTTCGGCGGCAGCCTCGGCGGCCCGGTCTTCTTCCCGCGCTTCGGCGAGGGCGGCCCGCGCGTCCTCGACGGGCGCAAGAGCAAGACCTACTTCTTCACCAACCTCCAACTGCTGCGCGCCTCGCAGTCCATTCTCGTCACGCGCACCGTCTACACGGCCCAGGCGCGGCAGGGCCTGTTCCGCTACCGCATCGGCGCCGCCAACGCGCCCGCGGGCACGCCCAACCCTTCGGTGGACGCGGCCGGGAACGTCTTGCCCGGTGTCGTCATCGGAACCTACGACATCGTCGCCAACGACCCCCTGTGCAACACGCAGCCCGGCAGCTGCGGGCTCGACCCGACGACGCAGGCGCTCGTCAACGCCGCGCCGCTGCCGAACAACTTCACGGCCGGCGACGGCCTCAACACGGCCGGCTTCAGCTTCGGCGCGCCGCAAATCGAGCGCCAGTACGACTTCGTCCTCAAGGTTGACCACAGCTTCAACGAGCGCAACCAGATTTACGTCCGCTACGCGCAGGGCGAGCAGAACACCCTCGGCGACAACGGCAACGCCGGGCTGCGGTCGTTCCCCGACAGCCCTTTCAACCGCACCGACACCTTCCGCAACCCGAAGAACCTCGCCGTCAACTGGCGCACGACGCCCTCGGCGAGCGTGACGAACGAGTTCGTCGTCGGCCTCAGCAAGTTCGCCTTCCTCTTCACCAACCCCGACCCGAACCCCGTGCCGTTCATCCTCAACCTCCCGCGCGACCCTTTCAGCCACGTGCCGGCGATTGACAACCAGCGCGAGCTGACGACCTGGCAGTTCGTCGACAACGTCAGCTTCGTCCGCGGCGCGCACACCTTCCGCGGCGGGACGAACCTGCGCTTCCAGACGCACGACGACATCCGCAGCGCCGTCGGCGGCTTCAGCATCAACCCGCAGGTCAACTTCTCGCGCACCGTCAACCCGCCGCCCAACAGCGGCCCCTTCAGCTTCCACCTCCCGGCGGCCGGCGCCGGCTCGATCAGCAACGGCGACCGCAACAACCTCCTCTCGGCCATCAACGACCTGCTCGGCCGCGTCGGCAACATCCAGCAGGCGTTCGTCGCCGAGAGCGACGCGGCCTACGCGCCGGGCGGGACGCACTTCCTCTACGTCTCGAAGTACAACGAGTACGACTTCTACTTCCAGGACACCTGGCGGGTGCGGCCGAACCTCGTGCTCGACTACGGGCTGCGCTGGGAGCCGAAGATGTCGCCGCGCGCCGGCGGCGACGACGTGGTCCTGCGCCCCGACCGCCCCGTCCGGCTCGGCGAGGCCCCCTCGAACGAGATCAGGTTCGTCGAGGGCAAGCTCTTCGACGACGACTGGAACAACTTCGCGCCGTCGGTCGGCTTCGCCTGGGACCCTTTCAACAGCGGGAAGACCTCGGTGCGCGCCAACTACCGCCTGGCCTACGACCGGATGAACACCTTCCTCGCCTCGTCGGCCATCTTCCCGAACACGCCCGGCACCACGCTCGGAATCAACGACACGACCTTCGCCGCGCGCCCCAACGAGACGGGCCGCGTCCGCTTCGGAATCCCCCGCCTCGCGCCGGCGGCGACGCCCGCCCAACTGCGCCAGCCCGTGCCCTTCTCGACCGCCAGCCTCACCGTCTTCGACCCCTCGACGCGCTTCCCCAAGACCAACCAGTGGTCCGTCAGCGTCCAGCGCGAGGTCGGGCGCGGGTTCGTCTTCGAGGCCAACTACATCGGCCGCAAGGGCGTTGGCCTCTTCGGCGCTTACGACGTCAACCAGGTGAACATCTTCGCCCAGGACCCGCGCTGCCCCGGCGAGACCTTCCTCGACGCCTTCAACACCCTGCGCGGGAGCGCCGGCGCGACGAGCTGCCTCGCCAACACGCTCTTCACCGGCAGCCCGACGAACGACGCCGGCTCGGCCTCCTTCCGCTCGACCTTCAGCTCCGAGCTGAACCAGGGTTCGGTGGCGACGGCCGCCTTCCTGCTCGCGCAGCGCAACGGCGGCCGGCTGCTGACGAACAACGGCTTCAGCCCCTTCTTCTTCCAGCCCTACCCGCAGTTCTCCGGCAACCAGACGACGGGCGGGCTGATCGTAATTGACAGCAACGACTTCTCGACCTACCACGGCCTCGAACTCCAGGTCAGCCGCCGCGTCGGCCGCGGCCTCCTGATGCAGATGGCCTACACGCTCTCGAAGTCGATGGACACGCGCTCGTTCGACCCGACCTTCTCGACGGCGGTGCGGACGGTCTCGACCTCGAACGCCTCGCCCTCGGCCCAGAACTCGCCGCTCGACATCCGCGACCGCCGGCTGAACTACGCGCGCTCGGACTTCGACCGCCGCCACGCCCTGCAGGGCTACGTCGTCTACGACCTGCCTTTCGGGCGCGGCCAGAGGTTCCTCGGCGACACGTCCGGCTTCGTCAACCAGATCGTCGGCGGGTGGGAGTTCGCCAACTCGCTCATCCTCCAGAGCGGGCGACCGTTCACTGTCTACGGCGGCGCGTTCACCGTCAGCAACTGGGTGCTCGCGCCGGCCGACTGCGACGGGTGCACGCCGGACATGTCGGGCGTCGTCGAGGTGGCGGGGACGAACTTCATCTTCTCGGAGGACGAGCGCGCTCTCTTCTCGACGCCCGCCCCGGGCGAGTTGGGGAACACGGGGCGCAACTTCTTCACCGGCCCGAAGTTCTTCAACCTGGACATGACCGTGCGCAAGCGCTTCTACTTCGGCGAGCGCACCAACCTGGAGTTCCGCGCCGACATCAACAACCTGACCAACACGCCGTCGTTCGAGTTCCCCATCGCCTCCACGTCGAGCATCGGGACGCAGTCGCCCGGCTTCACGGGCTCGGCGTCGAACAACGCCGCCTTCGGCCGCATCCGCGACAGCGTCAACAGCAACTCGCGCCGCATCCAGCTGGGCGTCAAGTTCAACTTCTGAGGCGCGCGGCCTGTAAACACTACGGACGAGCGGGGCGAGGCCGCTTCCCATCTCGAAATACTGTCGGGCGTAAGGGGAGGCGGTTTTAATACAGAGGGCACGGAGGACACGGAGGGCACAGAGAAGGAATGGTTTTCTCTGTGAACTCTGTGCCCTCCGTGCCCTCTGTGTTGAAACTACGCCACGATAGACTCAACACTAGAGCAAGTTTCGCTTGGGTGTGGTACGTTCGCCGGACTGTAGGGGCAGGGCTTGTCCCTACCCGCTCAAGGCTCATCACATCCGACACTGAATCTGTCGCATCAGCGGGCAGGGACAAGCCCTGCCCCTACAGTCTTAACGCACGTACTACACCCACCCGAAAATCGCTCTAATGGGCAAAACTTTTGGTTTTGATTATTGACGGCGCGTTATATAGAATGATGCGCGAAGGAAAGCTGCACAGCAGAAGCTCTTGACAGTCCCGCTTTTCACCTCCAAAAGGTAGAGCTAAGGTCAAGCCGGGGGGTTCGTCCGCGCGCGGCGCGGCGCACGGCCCGGCCTTCCGATTTATGAAGCTCGCTCACGCTACGGGCCGCCTCCGCCGCGCCCTCACGCTGTCGGCCGCGCTCCTCCTCGCGGGGGCCGACAGCGTGAGGGCGCGCCGGAGGCGGCCGGTGACACGGGCGAGCTTCATAAATCAGAAGGCCAGGCCGGGCGCGGTGCGCGCACGCGCGGACGGCGCCCCGGCTGACCTTGGCTCTA
>DASZKF010000022.1:0-8748 GCA_035947355.1 Pyrinomonadaceae bacterium
GCTTTTAACTCGAAACCCGAAACCCGCAACTCGAAACTTCTGTGCCGTTTAGTCGGCGCGGTGGTGTACGTCGGCCCTCGTCAGGAAGCCGCCGATGAGGAAGACGATGCCGAGCAGGACGTGCACGAGGTGATCCATCGAGGCGAGTTCGAGCGAGCCGGGGAGCACGGCGAGCAGGCTGGAATCGCCGCTCCCGTGGTGGCCCGGCGGCACGCCCGCGACCGTGTGCGACCCGGCCCCGCCGGCGAGGAACCCGGCCACGCCGAGCAGCAGGTAGACGACGCCGAAGACGATGCAGAAGAGGCGCGCCCCCGCGAGCGTCCCGGCGAAGCCGAAGTAGAGGGCGAGCGCGCCCGAGATGATGTGGACGAGGTTGTGGGCCAGGCTCAGGTGCATCCCCATCAGGCCGGGTGCGAGGAACCCAAGAATCCCGACCAGGATGAACACGATGCCCAGAATCTTGCAGATTGTTTTCGCCATACTCAGGTTTTCCTCCTCGGGAAGAAAAGGTGGACAAACACACGGGGCGCCCGCGTCCCGCATCGAACTCGTGAATCTTCAGGGCGGCCGCATTGTATAACAGAACGCCCGCCGCGGCTCCACCCAATTTTGCGTCCGGCCGTGCCTCTTCCGGGCCGCCCCCGCCCGGTGCTATACTCCGGACTCAAAAAAAGTAGACAGTAGCCAGTAGTCAGTAGTCAGTAGCGCTCCGCGCCGAGACGGCTGACGCTGACACACGAACGGTTCAATAGCGAATGTATTTCTACTGTCTACTGACTACTGTCTACTGACTACTATGAAAAATGGCTGGGAGGCCGTCATCGGCCTGGAGATTCACGCGCAGCTCAGCACCGAGTCGAAGATTTTCTGCGGGTGCTCGACGCGGTTCGGCGACGAGCCGAACTCGAACACGTGCCCGGTCTGCCTGGGCCTGCCCGGCTCGCTCCCGGTGCTGAACTGGCGCGCGGTCGAGCTGGGCGCGCGCGCGGCGCTCGCCTTGGGCCTGCGCGTCAACGAGGTCTCGATCTTCGCGCGCAAGAACTACTTCTATCCCGACCTGCCGAAGGGCTACCAGATTTCGCAGTACGACCGGCCCTTCTCCTCCGACGGCCGCTTGGAAATCATGACGGCCGAGCGCGACGAGGGCGGCCACGCGCGCGAGTGGCGGCCGATGCCGGTGCGCATCACGCGCCTGCACCTCGAAGAGGACGCCGGCAAGAACGTCCACGAGGGCCTGCCCGAGACCGACCGCTTCTCCTACATAGACCTCAACCGCGCCGGCACGCCGCTCGCCGAGATCGTCACCGAGCCGGACTTCCGCACCTCCTGGGAGGCTTACGACTACGTCAACCACGTCCGCCGCGCCCTCCAGTGGGTCGGCGCCTCGGACGCCGACATGGAGAAGGGGAACCTGCGCTGCGAGGCCAACGTCTCCGTGCGCCGCGAAGGCTCCAGGGAGTTCGGCACGAAGGTCGAGCTGAAGAACCTCAACTCGGTGCGGTTCATGCAGCGGGCCATCGAGTTCGAGATAGAGCGGCAGATCGGGCTGATAGAGTCCGGCGGGCGCGTCGTGCAGGAGACGCGTTTGTGGGACGAGCGCGCGGGCGAGACGCGGCCGATGCGCTCGAAGGAGGAGGCGCACGACTACCGCTACTTCCCCGAACCGGACTTGCAGCCGCTCGCCGTCACGGCCGACTTCGTCGAGCGCGTCCGCCGCGAGATGCCGGAGCTTCCGGACGCGCGCCGCCGCCGCTTCACCGAGCAGTACGGGCTCTCCTACAGCGACGCCTCCCTGCTGACGCGCGACCGCGCGCTCGCCGACTTCTACGAGCGGGCCGCCGAGGCGGCCGGCGACGCGCGCGGCGCGGCCAACTGGCTCAAGGGCGAGCTGCTGCGCGAGCTCGACACGGCCGGCCTCTCGGCCGACGCCTCGCCCGTCCCGCCCGAAGAACTGGCCGCGCTCGTGCGCGCCGTCGCGGCCGGGCGCATCAGCGGCAAGCAGGGCAAGGACGTGCTCGTCGAGATGTTCCGCGCCGGCAAGGGCGCCGACGCCGTCATCTCAGAGCAGGGCCTCGCGCAGGTGAGCGACGCCGCCGAGATCGAAAAGGTCGTGGCCGACGTGCTCGCCTCCAACCCGCAGCAGCTCGCGCAGTACCGCGCCGGCAAGGAGACCCTCTTCGGCTTCTTCGTCGGCCAGGTGATGAAGGCGTCGAAGGGCAAGGCTAATCCAAAAGTCGTGAACGAACTCCTGAAGGAGAAGTTGAAGAGTCAAGGGTGAGGGAACGGCCGGGCTTCTGACTCGGAGTGGAAACATGAACTATCAAGGGAAGACGGCCGTCGTCACGGGCGGCACGAAGGGCATCGGGCGGGCGATTGCGGAGGCGCTTTTGCGCGTGGGGATGAGCGTCTGCGTCGGCGCGCGCAATGTGGACGAGGTCGAGGGCGCGGTGCGTGAGCTGGGCGCGGAGCACGAAGGGCAGGTGGCGGGCGCGGCGTGCGACGTGCGCAGTTACGAGGAGGTCGAGGCGCTCGTGGCGCACGCCGTCGGGGAGTTCGGCGGGTTGGACGTGCTCGTCAACAACGCCGGCATCGGCCTCTTCAAAGCGGTCGAGGAGACCACGCCCGAGGAGTTCAGCGCCGTGCTGGAGACGAACCTGTTCGGCGTCTTCTACGGCTGCCGCGCGGCGATCCCCGAAATGAGGCGGCGCGGCGGCGGCTACATCTTCAACATCTCTTCGCTGGCGGGCGCGAACCCGCACCCGCGGATGGCAGCCTACAACGCCTCGAAGTTCGGCCTCAACGGCTTCAGCGAGGCGCTCATGCAGGAGGTGCGGCACGACCGCATCAAGGTCAGCTACATCATGCCCGGCTCGGTCAACACCGCCTTCGGCGGCGACACGCCGGGCGAGGACAAGAGCTGGCAGCTCCAGCCCGAGGACGTGGCCCGCCTCGTCGTAGACCTCCTCGGCCACGACGAGCGGAGCCTTCCGAGCCGCGTCGAGATGCGGCCGAGCCGCCCGCCGAAGAAATAGTTTCGAGTTACGAGTTGCGAGTTTCGAGTCCGGGCGTCGTCGGCCGGACTACTCAACTCACGCAACAGAAACTCGAAACTCGAAACGCGACCGAAGGGAGCTTATGGAACCGGCTGAGCAGATCGCGGAGGCGCGCGAGAGGGAGGACGGGGCGGGCGGGTCGGGCAGCCTGAACTCGACGGCGGCGATCATCATCGCGTTGATGGCGATGCTTCTGGCGATCACGAGCCTCGGCGGCGGCAACGCGGCCGAGGACATCATGAATTACAACATCCGCGCCAGCGACACCTGGGCCTTCTACCAGGCCAAGAACATCCGCCAGACCGCCTACCGCCTCGCCGCCGACGATTTGGAGTCCGAGCTGGGCATGCAGACGGACGCGCTCGCGCCCGAGGCCCGGCAGGCCGTCGAGGCCCGCGTCCGGCAGTACCGCGAGACGGCCGCCCGCTACGAGGACGAGCCGGACAAGGAGGCCCCGTCCGACCCGCTCCGCGGCGAGGGCAAGAAGCAGTTGACGGCGCGCGCCCGCGACTTCGAGTCGCAGCGCGACCGCGCGCAGGCCCAGGACCCGAACTTCGATTTCGCCGAGGCGCTCTTCCAGATCGCCATCGTCCTCGCCTCGGTCGCCATCCTCGCCTCCTCGCGGAGGATTCTCTGGGGCTCGGTCGGCGTCGGCGCCGGGGCCGCGCTCCTCATGCTCAACGGCTACTTCCTCCTGCTGCCGAACCTCTTTAGCTAGGTGAGAGATGAGAGTCATCCTCGCATTGTTGTTCGCGGCCCTGCCCGCTTGCGGCGTGCCCGACGCGCGCGCCGCGGCGGCGCACGGGTCGCCGGGGCGGCAGGACGCGGCCCCGCAGGCCGGCGCGGTGAAGCCCGAGGAGGCCGAGGCCGGGCGGCTGAACCTGGAGGTGGTTAAACTCTTCCGCCTCGGGAAGTACGGCGAGGCGCTGCCTCTGGCGCGGCGCGTCCTGGAGTTGAGGGAGAAGGCGCTCGGGGCGAACCACCCGGCGGTCGCCAGCGCGCTCTACAACCTCGGCGCGATCCACGCCCACAAGAAGGACTACGGCGAGGCCGAGCGGCTCTACCAGCGCGCCGCCGCCGTGGCCCAGCAGAGCGGCGCGCAGCAGGCCGAGCTCGCCGCCGACATCAACATGCAGTTGGGCGTGCTGCGCTTCCGGGCCGGCGACTACGAGCAGGCGAATAACTACCAGCGGCGCGCCCTCTCGCTGAGGGAGCAGGCGCTCGGGGCCTCGCACCCGAAACTGATCCCCGACCTCCTCAACCTCATCGAGGTGCATTTCGCCCTGCGCGACCTGGGCAGGATTGATGCGTACCTGGATCGCGTCGCCTCGATTCTGCGGGCGCAGCCCCCGAAGAAAGACCTCGCCGCCGCGGACAGGGTTAAGAACTACCTGTGCCCGCTGCTGGGGGCGAAGGAGTCGGAGGCGGCGAAAAAGGTCAGGGAAGTGATGTTCATGCTGCGCGAGCCGGAGAAGGCCGCCGCGCGCGACCGGGCGGCGGCCGGAGACGCGACGAAGGTGCCGGTGAGCGGGGAGGTGCTCAACGGCCGCGCCGTGCGCCGGGTCGCGCCCGATTACCCGCCCGCCGCCAGGGCGCAGCGCGTCTCGGGGGCGGTGGTCGTCGACGTCACGGTCAGCGAAGAGGGGAAGGTGTTAGAGGCGGAGGCCGTCTGCGGCCACCCGCTGCTCAGGGGCGCGGCCGTGGACGCGGCGCGCGCCTGGCGCTTCTCGCCGACGCTCCTCGACGGCAAGCCGGTGAAGGTGACGGGCACCGTCACCATCAATTTCGTCATGCAGTGATGCACGGGCGGGCGGGGCGCGGGCGATGAGGGCCGTGTTGCAGCGCGTAACGCGCGCGCGGGTGAGGGTCGGCGGCGAGACGGTCGGCGAGATCGGCCGCGGCCTCGTCGTGCTGCTCGGCGTCGCGCGCGACGACACGGCGGCGGACGCGCGCTACGTGCTCGAGAAGACCGTCCACCTGCGCGTCTTCGAGGACGAGGAGGGGCGGATGAACCGCTCGGTCTTGGACGCGGGCGGCGCGCTGCTCGTCGTCTCGCAGTTCACGCTCCACGGCGACGCGCGGCGCGGCCGCCGCCCCTCCTGGTTCGACGCCGCGCAGCCCGAACGGGCCGAGCCGCTCTACGAGCTGTTCGTCGCCGAGGCCCGCCGGCTCGTCCCGCGCGTCGAGACCGGGAGCTTCCGCCAGATGATGGAGGTCGAGCTGATTAACGACGGGCCGGTGACGATTCTGCTCGACAGCAGGAAGCTTTTCTGAGCCGCCCCGGCCAATCAAACAGGAAGGAGAACGTAGAACGGCATGTGGAACATTCCGGGCGCGCGGCCGCTCGCGTCGGCGCTGGCCCTGGCGTTGGCGCTCGCGGCCGCCTCTTCGTGCGGGGGCGACCAGACGCAGGTGAGGGACTCCGACGCCGAAAGCTCGAACGTGAAGCGCGGCGTCAAGCCGGAGCCGGACGCGGAGGCGGCCGTCATCGAGGTCGAGTCGGCCGGCGTGCCTTACGGGCGGATCGTCATCGAGCTCTACCCGAACGTCGCGCCCGAACACGTCGAGCGCTTCAAGACGCTCGCGCGCGAGGGCTTCTACAACGGCACGGCCTTCCACCGCGTCGAGCGGAACGTGATCCAGGGCGGCGACCCGCTGTCGAAGGACGACGACCCTTCGAACGACGGCTCGGGCGGCTCCGACTACCCGGACCTGCCGGCCGAGTTCAGCGACATCCCCTACGACGCCGGCGTCGTCGGGGCGGCCCGGACGAGCGACCCGAACTCCGCCAACTGCCAGTTCTTCATCACGCTGGCGCGCACGCCGCAGTGGGACGACAAGTACACCGTCTTCGGCCGCGTCGTCGAGGGCCTCACCCAGGCCCGCGTCATCAGCGGCGCCCCGACCCGCCCCGGCACCACCAACCCCGACCCCAAAATCGTCATGCGCGGCGTCACCCTCCAGCCCCGCGCCAACTTCAAGTAGGGGCTAGGGGCTAGTAAAAAAGCAGGGGCCGGTGAAAGATAACCCTTCGCCGGCCCCTATCTCTTTACAAGCCTCCAGCCCCTAGCCCCTAGATGGTGTTGTCTTCGGTCTTCGAGCGGGGGTCGAGTTCGAAGCGCTGGCGGTCGCGGCGCTCAATCTTCTCCAGCACGTCGAGCTCCTCGTTGTCCTCGAAGTTGACGCCGACGGCGTGGGCGTTCTCCTCCACGTCGGACTGGTCGGGGAGGGCGTGGTCGCCGGAGACCGACTCCTCGCCGCTGCCCTCGGCGTTCTCCCAGGAGGCGTCGAGGTCGCCGCCGGCGTCCGCGGGCGAGGCGGCCGTGCTGTTCCGGAGGCGCTGCGCGAGCTGGTCGGGGTCTTTCGGCGCGCGCGCGATCTCCTCCTCCATGAACTCCTCGATCTCCGGGTCGGGCACGAAGTCGGGGTCGTTGCTCAGGTAGTTGAACTCTTCGGGCGTCTTCTTCGGCATCCCTCAACCTCCGCGTCTTTAGACGAATCTCAAATCCGAAATCTCCAGCTTCAGACCTCAGGGGAACTTCACTTGTCGGCTGCTTTTCTAAAGTGCGCCCAATATAACAAATGACTCTGACGGTGGGCAAACACCTCGCCGGCGCGCGCCTCCTGCTTGACGATTCAGATGACGGCACCTAAACTGAAAGGTACTTTAATGCAGGCAAAAACAGGGCGATTTTAGATGACGATGCGTGCCGGCGGCGCGAGTCTGCCCGGGGCCGGGGCGGGTCAAAAATCGCCGATCAAAAATTGAAGGAATCCTATGTCGAATAACCCCTTCAACGCGCTCCAGGAGTTCGCCGCCGGCGGCGGGAAGGCCGGCAAGTTCTACTCGCTGCCGCAGCTCGAACGCGACGGCGTCGGCCCGGTCTCGCGGCTGCCGGTCTCGATACGCATCGTGCTCGAATCGGTGCTGCGCAACTGCGACGGCCGGGTCGTCGAGGAGGACGACGTGCGGGCGCTCGCCAACTGGCAGGCCGGGGGCGAGCGCACCGAGGAGATTCCGTTCAAGGTCGCGCGCGTGCTGTTGCAGGACTTCACGGGCGTCCCGCTCCTCGTAGACCTCGCGGCGATGCGCTCGGCCGTGCAGAGGATGGGGCGCGACCCGAAAATCATCGAGCCGCTCGTCCCCGTCGACCTCGTCATAGACCACTCGGTGCAGGTGGATTTCTGGTCGACGCCCGACGCCGTCCGCCTCAACATGGAGACCGAGTTCCGCCGGAACCGCTCGCGCTACCAGTTCCTCAAGTGGGGGATGCAGGCGTTCCAGAGCTTCAACGTCGTCCCGCCCGGCATCGGCATCGTCCACCAGGTCAACCTCGAATACCTCGCGCGCGGCGTGATGGAGCGCGACGGCGTCTACTTCCCGGACACGCTCGTCGGGACGGACTCGCACACGACGATGATTAACGGCGTCGGCGTCGTCGGCTGGGGCGTCGGCGGCATCGAGGCCGAGGCGGCGATGCTCGGCCAGCCCGTCTACATCCTGACGCCCGACGTGGTCGGCGTGAACATGCACGGCTCCCTGCGCGAGGGCGTGACGGCCACCGACCTCGTCTTGCGCGTGACCGAGATGCTCAGGAAGGCGAAGGTCGTCGGCAAGTTCGTCGAGTTCCACGGCGAGGGCGCGTCCTCCATCCCCGTCGCCGACCGCGCCACCATCGGCAACATGGCCCCCGAGTACGGCGCGACGATGGGCTTCTTCCCCGTTGACGAGAAGACCTGCGAGTACCTGCTCACGACCGGCCGCACCGAGGAGCAGGTCGAGACCGTCCGCGGCTACTACCAGGCGCAGGGCCTCTTCGGAATCCCGCGCGCCGGCGAGGTTGACTACTCGACGCTGCTCGAACTCGACCTCTCCTCCATCGAGCCGAGCGTCGCCGGCCCGAAGCGCCCGCAGGATCGCATCGAGCTGCCCGACCTCAAGGAGAAGTTCACCGAGCTGTTCCAGAGGCCGGTCGGCGAGAGCGGCTACAACCGCCCGGCCGCGGAACTCTCGGAGCGCCACCCCGTAGACTTAAACGCCGAGGTGCGACAGGCCGCGCGCTCGCTCCCCGTCATCCCCGGCGAGGTCATCGCCGGCGGCGGCGCGCAGGAGCCGGAGACGGCCCCGCACGTCGTCGCCACCGAGACGGTCGGCGGCCTCGGCTCGCTGAGCGACAAGGACACGAGCGCGCTCACCGAGCTGGAGATGATGAACAACCGCCCGACGCCCGACCGCGTCGCGGAGTTCGAGGCGACCGGCCAGCCGCAGGCCGAGGCCGACGGGCACGCCGAGCTCGGCCACGGCGACGTGGTCATCGCCGCCATCACCTCCTGCACCAACACCTCGAACCCCGGCGTCATGCTGGCCGCCGGACTGCTGGCGAAGAAGGCGGTCGAGCGCGGCCTGCGCGTGCGGCCGACCGTCAAGCCGTCGCTCGCGCCCGGCTCGCGCGTCGTCACGGAGTACTACCGGAAGACGGGGTTGCAAAAGTACCTCGACCAGCTCGGCTTCAACATCGTCGGCTACGGCTGCACGACCTGCATCGGGAATTCGGGGCCGCTCGACCCGCGCATCGAGTCGGTCATCAACGAGCACGACCTCGTCACCGCCTCGGTCCTCTCCGGCAACCGCAACTTCGAGGCGCGCGTCCACCAGTCGGTGCGCGCCAACTTCCTGATGTCGCCGCCGCTCGTC
>DASZKF010000023.1:0-6814 GCA_035947355.1 Pyrinomonadaceae bacterium
CACAGAGGGCGCAGAGAAATCCATTCCTTCTCTGCGCCCTCTGTGCCCTCTGTGTTGAAATGCTTTACAATGTCGGGCCGGCAAGGGGATTCTGACCAAGCCGCCGGGAATGCGAAGCCATGATCCACACCCTGAAGTGCCCCTCGTGCGCCGCGCCGCTCGACTACGAGGATGACAGCGACAGCCCTTCGATACGCTGCCCGTTCTGCAACAACCTGATGGTCGTCCCCGAGTCCATGCGGCGCGCCGGGGGGCCGCAGGTCGTCGTCACCTCCTACTCGGCGACGCCGGGCCGCCACCTGAAGGTCAGCCCCGTCGTGCCGCTCGTCATCGTCGGCGTCATCCTCGCCTTCGTCGGGGCCGTCGTCTACGCGGTCGTCCGCACCGTCACGAGCGTCGCCGACACCGTCACGCGGGCGGTGCCGCAGCCGCAGCCGCCCAACATCGTCATCCCCCCGGTGCCGCCCGGCCTGCTCGCCGACCCGAAGGCGACGCCGACGCCCGGCCCGCCCGCCTACGCCAACGCCGTCCTCAAGTTCGGCACAGAGGGCATCGGCCCCGGCTCCTTCACCGACGCGCGCAGCATCGCCGTTGACGGCGAGGGGCGCATCTACGTCGGCGAGTACACGGGCGGGCGCATACAGGTCTTCGACCCCGAAGGCAAGTTCCTCACGCAGTGGTTCGCCGACCGCTCGATGCCCCTGCGGGGCCTCGCCGCCGACCGCCGCGGCACCGTCTACGTCGTGCAGCGCGGCAAGATTCAAAAGTTCGAGGGGGCGACCGGCCGCCCGCTCGGCGAGGTCTCCTACTCGCGCGACTTCGGCTTCGATGACGTGACGGCGGCGGCCGACGGCGGGCTGGTCGCCGCCTGGGATCACCACACCGACGACATCGTCCGCTTCGACTCGTCGCTCAGGCCCGCGAAGGTCATCAACAAGGCCATGAGCGGGCAGACCGACCGCAGCGAGCTGAATCTGCGCGTGGCCGTTGACGGGGCGGGCAACCTCTACGGGCTCGGCACCTTCAACGACTCGGTCGTCAAGTACACGCCGGACGGCCGCTTCGTGAACCGCTTCGGCGGCTCGGGCGGCGAGCCGGGGCAGTTGCGCGCCGCCCACGCCATCGCCGTAGACAACAAGGGCCGCGTCTACGTCAGCGACAGCAAGGGCATCCAGGTCTTCGACCCGAACGGCCGCTACCTCGACATCTTCAAACCCGACGGCCCCGCCTTCGGCATGGTCTTCAACGACCGCAACGAACTGTTCGTCGCCGCCCGCAACAAGGTCATCAAGTACAACCTCGCCAAGCCCTGAAAGAAGTTCCAAGTTCCAGGTTCAAAGTTTCAAGTTAAAGACAATCTCTTAAGTTGAAACTTTGAACCTGGAACTTGGAACTTTGTTTCATGCACGAAACGGCTTTTCACGGACGCACTTTTCTGCTATAATCTTTCCCATGAAGACGACGGAGAAAAAGAAGGCGGCCGGCAGGGTGCAGCAGTTCACGCCGGCCGAGCAGCGTTCGGCCCGCGCCGAGCGGGTGAAGGTCTTCGAGGCCGAGCCTTACGGCTGGATCGCGCAGTCGGAGTCGGGCGTCGAGCCGGGCTACCACCTGTTCTGCGACCCGGCGACGAAGGCCCTGGCCTGCACCTGCGCGGACTTCATCTTCCGCGGCAACGCCGAGTCGGGCTTCGAGTGCAAGCACGTCACGGCCGTCCTCAAGTACCTCGGCCGCCAGTACCTGCGCCACGACTACGACCCGCGCCGGCAGCGCGCCCGCGCGGCCTGAAGGGGGTGAGAAGCTTTGAGTAAACTCTTCAAGTGCGAGGTCTGCCGCAAGGCGGCCGAGACGCTCCACATGCGCAACTCCGACGGCCGCTGGGTCTGCGCCCACTGCATCCCCGCGGCCGAACTCAACGAGTGCCCCGGCCTCCGCGAGCGCCTCGGCCTCAAGCCCGCCCGCCCGGCCGAGCGCCGCAAAGCGGCTTAAAGTTTCGGGTTACGAGTTTCGGGTTTCGAGTTAAAAGACAATCAGGTTTTTTAACTCGAAACCCGAAACTCGTAACCCGAAACTTTATAATCCCTCCATGAGTGCTTACGAGACGCGGGAGCAGGTGTCGGCCGGCGGCGTCGTCTACCGGAAGAGGGGCGGGGCGGTCGAGGTGGCGCTGATTTCGGTCGGCGAGCCGGGCCGGTGGCAGTTGCCGAAGGGGCTGGTCGGGCGGGGCGAGACGCCGGAGCGGGCGGCGCTGCGCGAGGTGCGGGAGGAGACGGGGCTCGAAGCCGAGGTCGTGGCCCCGCTCGACACGGTCGAATACTGGTATTTCGCGCGGGCCGGCTCGGCGCGCGTCCGCTACCACAAGTTCGTGCACTTCTTCCTGATGCGTTTCGTGGCGTGCGACGTGGCCGGGCACGACGCGGAGGTGAACGAGGCGCGCTGGGTCGGGGTCGAGGAGGCGGCCGGGATGCTCGCCTTCAAGGGCGAGCGGAAAGTCTTGGGGCAGGCGCGCGCGATGGTCTGAGCGGGGCGGCCCGCGACGGCCGCCCTCGGTTCGCGCCCTGCCCCGGCCGCCGGTCAGTGGATGGGCTTGTTGCTCAGGCTGAGGCGCTGCCAGACAACGTTCTCGTCCGGGTACTCGAAGCCGTTCGTGTTCCGGAGGCTGGCGGCGGCCTGCAGGATCAGCTCTAAATCCTTGAAAACGCCGTCACAGTCCGCGCACCCCGAGAGGTGCGTCCGCACCAGGATGGTCTGCGATTCTTCGAGCGCGCCGGCGCGGTACTCGCTGAGCAGTTCGAGACTTTCCGAACAGTCCATGGCAGTCCCCTTCGTGGAGGTCTAGGTTGTAGGTCTCCGAATGGCTTCGGAGTTACTTAGATGCCGCCTGCTGCCGGATTAATTGCCTGAGCTTCAGCCGGGCTTTGTGCAACTGCGATTTCGAGGTGCCCTCGGCGATGCCGAGCATGTCCGCGACCTCGTAGTGCTCGTAGCCCTCTATGTCGTGGAGGACGAAGACGGTGCGGTAGCCGAGCGGGAGTTGCTGGAGCGCCCTCTCCAGGGCGATGCGGTCGACGGCCGCCATCGAGCCGGGGTTCTCCGTCCCCCGGACGATCTGGACGGGCGTCTCGCCCTCGTCCGTGATCAGCTCCGACCGCGTGCTCTTCTTCCGGAAGTGCATCAGCACCTGGTTGACCGTCATCCGGTGGAGCCAGGTGGTGAAGGCCGACTCGCCGCGGAACATCCCGATCTTGTTGAAGAGCTGGAGGAAGACCTCCTGCGTCATGTCCTCGGCCTCGGTGGGGTTGCCCATCATGCGCATGCAGAGGGCGTAGACGCGCCGGAAGTGGCGGCGGTACAACTCCTCGAACGCCGAGGTGTCGCCCGCCGCGGACTGCTGCGCCAGCTCAAAATCTGTCGGCCCCTTCTTCTCGACCTCGGCAACGCTCACGTCTTCAGAACCCTTCTGCTCAGAGATTTTTTCAGGATTATCCATGAATTCCTCGCAAATGGGAAACGCCCGCGCGTCGAGGGTGGGGAGTTTTCAAAGAAACGGCAGGCAGACGGCCGCGGGAGTCTTTTCGAGATTCCCGCGGCCGTCTTAATTCAGGAGCCGCCGAGCGGCATTACTGCAGGCCCTCGCTGAACGCCTTGAGCAGGCGGGCGCGCGAAGGGTGGCGGAGCTTGCGCAGGGCCTTGGCCTCGATCTGGCGGATGCGCTCGCGCGTCACGTCGAAGTTCTTGCCGACCTCTTCGAGCGTGTGCTCCTCGCCCTGCGGGCCGAGGCCGTAGCGCAGCTTGATGACCACCTCCTCGCGCGGGCTGAGCGTGGCGAGCACGGCGTCGGTGACCGCGCGCAGGTTGGTCGTCACGACCGAGTCGGCCGGGCTCACGCGCGACTTGTCCTCGATGAAGTCGCCGAGGTGCGAGTCCTCCTCCTCGCCGATCGGCGTCTCCAGGGAGATCGGCTGCTGCGCCAGCTTGAAGACGGCGCGCACCTTCGAGACCGGCATGTCCACCTTCGAGGCGATCTCCTCAGTCGTCGGCTCGCGCCCCAGCTCCTGGACGAGGGCGCGCGAGGTGCGGACGAGCTTGTTGATGGTCTCGATCATGTGGACGGGGATGCGGATGGTGCGCGCCTGGTCGGCAATCGCGCGCGTCACCGCCTGCCTGATCCACCAGGTGGCGTAGGTGGAGAACTTGTAGCCGCGCCGCCACTCGAACTTGTCCACCGCCTTCATCAGGCCGATGTTGCCCTCCTGGATCAGGTCCAGGAACTGGAGGCCGCGGTTGGTGTACTTCTTGGCGATGGAGACGACGAGGCGCAGGTTCGCCTCGGTCAGCTCGCGCTTGGCTTCGAGCGTCTGCGTCTCGCCGATGACGAGCGACTGGTAGGTGCGCTTGATCTCGACGGGCGAGACGTGGCGCTCCTCCTCGACCTTCTTCAGCCGCCGCCGGGCCGCGGCCAGCTGCCGCTTGTACTCCTTCTCGGTCTCCGGCTTCAGCCGCTTCTGTTCGAGCTTGTCCGAGAGCTTCTTGATCTCGCGCTCGGCGTCGCGCACCTCCTTGTGGGCGGCGGCGATGGCGTTAATCAGACGCTGGCGCGCCGTCTCCTTCAGGTTGAGGTTCTTGATCTCCTGCGAGATTTCGAGGCGCGTGCGGGCGACCTTGCGCTTGAGGCGCAGGAGCTTCTTCGAGGTCTTGCCGCGCGCGACCTTCTGCTCGGCCGCAAGCTTCTCCCACTCCTTGAGCCCCTCGCGGAAGTGCTTCGAGATGTTCTGCATGCCTTCGAGCGTCCACTGGAGGTACTCGTCGGCCTTGTCCTCGGCCTCGGAGACGTCGGCCTGGTCGGAGAAGTTGACCACGTCGCGGATGTTGAGGCGGCCCCGTTCGAGGTCTTCGCCGATGCGGAGCAGCTCGGCGACGGCGATGGGCGAGCGCGAGATGGCCTTGTGCGTCTTGATCTGGCCGCGCTCGATGCGCTGCGCGATGGAGACCTCCTGCTCGCGCGTCAAAAGCGGCACCGTCCCCATCTGGCGCAGGTAGACCCGCACCGGGTCGGCCGACTTGTCGTCTTCGCCCGCCGACAGGTCGAGTTCGTCGGCGTCTTCGAGCGTGACCTCCTCGTCGTCGGTCGCCAGCGACGCGACCTCCGAGATCAGCTCCTCGTCGGTCTCGCCCCCGGCGAGGTTCGACACTTCGAGCTTCTGCAGAACGTCGTCTATGTCGCGCGTCGAGACGCCGTCCGACATGTCCTCGCTGTAGCCCTCGAAGGCCGTGAACTTCTCCGCGCCCTCGAGCAGGCCCAAACCGTCCTTCTTCATCTTCTCTTCCAATCCGCCCCTCCACCGTACGAAGCGCTAAATCTATGCGGCAAGCGTTTTCATACGTGGCCGGCCAAGCTTTTGTTTCCCCCGCCGCCGAACACCCCGCGCAACTAAGGTGTTGATACGGGCGAAATTAGATGCCTGACGGGCCGTTCTCGTTGCAACCGCGAATCCTGTCCGGCGGCTGCCGGCGCAAAAGGGGGGTTTCAGCCCCTTCGGGGCCTACCCTTCTGATGCGCGGCCGCGCGGCGCGGTTGGAACGGGCCGTAAAGACCTCCACGCCGAGACGCCAAGTTTGCCTAAGAAAAAGGCGTTTCATTGTAACATACGTTTTCCCCGCGGCCTCCGGGCGGGGCGCCCGTGGGCCTGTTTTCCGTAAACGATTAATGGCCCCCGTCTCCGAATATGTGATAAAAGGAGTCTCGCGCCCGCGTCCGGCGGGCCGCCGCCGCTCCCTTTAAACGATGCTGCTGATTACCCTGCTCGTCATTTTCTGGGTGGTCACGCCCGGCCTTTTGACCGGGTGGATGTTGCGCGAGCATGGGCGGAGTTTCTGGTGGGGGCTTCTGCCCGGCGCGCTGCTCGGCCCCGCCGGGATTCTGGCGGCCCTCGGCTTCCTCTTCGTCTCCGGCCGCGGGGCGCGCCGCCGCGCCTCGGGGCAGTCGCGCCGCTTCCGTCCTTTTTACAAAGTCCCCCTGGTCGGCCGCCTGCACGTCTCGACCGCGTGGTCGCTGGCGGGCGTCGTGGCCTTCCTGTGCGCATGGATGGTCGGCGGCCTCGGGTACGAGTTTTACATGGTCAATCAACGGCCGGAGGAGATCGAAGGCGGGCCGGGCGTCGAGGCCGAGGCCAACCCGGCCGCGGCGGCGCTCGGCGGCGTGAAGCCGAACCGCCTCCAGGCGGCCCCGAAAGAGGCTCCCGCCGCGGCCTCTAACAGCGCCGCCCCGACGGCCGGGGGGCCTCTGCTGAGCGGCCTCGCGGCGCAGACGGGGCAGGCCGCGCAGGCTCCGGGCCGGCTGGAGAATTCGCCGGCGCAGGCGAATCAGACGCTCTCCGTCTCGGCCGCGGGACTCGCCGAGGGGCTGACGCCGCCGGCCGTCGCCGCCCAGCCTTCCGCGGCGCCGCCGGCCGAGGGCACGCCCCCGCCGACGCCCGAGCGCGCGCCGGCGCCTTCGCGCGAGGCCGCCGTCGCCGAGGTCACGCGGGGCCTAAGCTCCGAGGGCCACCGGGTGCACGTGGCGATTAGCGGCGACGCGCAGACCACGACGCTCTCGGTCTCAGGCCCGACGCTCACGCGGCAGGCCGGGAACCAGCTTCTCGGCCGCGCGCGCCAAACCCTCAAGGGCGCCGGCATCCGCATCGTCGTCATGATTAACGGCCAGGAGAGCTGGACTTACATCCTCTAAAGTTTCGAGTTACGGGCTCCGTTCAGAAGCCCGACCGTGAGGGAGGGCGTCTCAAGTTTCATTACGTAGTCGTTAAATGAAACTTGAGAC
>DASZKF010000024.1:0-6551 GCA_035947355.1 Pyrinomonadaceae bacterium
GTTCGTGTTGCATACGGTGAGCCGTTCAACTCACGCAGAACGAACTCGAAACTTGAAACTCGAAACTTGAAACTTTTATTGATTTTTTTGCCACAAAACCTTTCCGCCCGGTGTTTCCACGGTAGAACAAGCCGGTCGGAGTTGTGCGGAAGCCGTTCGCCGAAAATCACGTCGAAAGCCGAGGAGGAAGCATGAAGCGCGCAATCAGTCTCACGAGTCTCGTCACGGTTTTAATGTCGGCCCTGCTGGCGCAGGCGGCCGGGGCGTGCGCCTACGGCGGCGCGTCCGTCGGCCATGAAAGTCACGGCTACGCGGCCACGGCCGCGCCGGTCGCCGCGGCCCCGCAGTCGGGCGACTTCCGCTGGCGCGGGGCGCTCGGGGCCGGCCGCCTGGTCGAGATCAAGGGCGTCAACGGCCGCGTCGAGGCCCAGCCGGCTTCGGGCGGCGAGGTCGAGGTCGTGGCCGTCAAGCGCGCCCGCCGCAGCAACCCCGCGGACGTGCGCGTCGAGGTCGTCGAGCACGCCGAGGGCGTCACCATCTGCGCCGTCTACCCCTCGCGCGAGGGCGACGGGCCGAACGTCTGCGCTCCGGGCGAGGGCGGGCGCATGAGCGTGCGCAACAACGACGTGGTCGTGGACTTCACCGTGCGCGTCCCGGCCGGCGTCCGCTTCCGCGGCAAGACCGTCAACGGCGACGTCGAGGCGCGTAACCTCGGCGGCGACGTGGAGGCCACGACCGTCAACGGCAGCATCAACGTCTCGACCTCCGGCCTCGCCCGCGCCAAGACCGTCAACGGCTCGATCACGGCCGCGATGGGCCGCGCCGACTGGGCCGACGGCCTCGAATTCCAGACCGTCAACGGCGCGATTGACTTGAGCTTCCCGTCGGGCCTGAGCGCCGAGGTCGAGGCCGAGACCGTCAACGGCGACATCCAGACCGACTTCCCCCTGACCGTCACCGGCCGCTTCAGCAAGCGCCGGCTCTCGGGCACCATCGGCGGCGGCGGGCGCGAGCTGCGCCTCAAGACCGTCAACGGCAGCGTGCACATCAGGCGAAGCGCCTGACGTGCAGTTACGAGTTTCAAGTTTCGAGTTTCAAGTTCTTCTGTCGAGCGTTGAATCTCAACGCTCAACGAACCGCGAACGAACTTGAAACTTGAAACTTGAAAACTTGAAACTTATAGATTGAGGTCTTCATCATGTCGAAGCAACGTCTGACGCTGATCCTGGTCGTGCTGGCGGTGGCGCTGGCGGCGTGGGGCGGCGCGGCGCGCGCGCAGACGCGCGCCGAAGTGACCGAGGAGTTCCACCAGACCTACCCGCTCGCGGCCGGGGGGCGCGTCGCGCTCTCGAACGTCAACGGCCGGGTACGGGTCGCGGCCTGGGATCGCGGCGAGGTGAAGGTGGACGCCGTCAAGCGCGCCTACAGCCCCGAGCGGCTGCGCGAGGTCGAGATCAGGGTCGCGGCCGAGGGCGGCAGCGTCGAGATCGAGACCGAGTACCCCGAACAGTACTGGCACAACCGGAGCGGGGAGCGCGAAGACCAGCCGGCCTCCGTGGACTACACGCTGACGGTGCCGCGCGGCGCGCTCCTCGACGAGATCAAGCTCGTCAACGGCCCGCTCGACATCGAGGGCGTCGGCGGCCCCGTGCACGCCGCGTCCGTCAACGGCCGCGTGACGGCGCGCAACCTCGCCGGCCCGGTCAAAATCTCGGTCGTCAACGGCCGGCTCGACGCCAGCTTCGACCGCCTCACCGAGTCGGTCTCGCTCTCCTCGGTCAACGGCGGCGTCGAGGTGACGATCCCCTCGGACGCGAGCGCGCACCTGCGGGCCAGCACCGTCCACGGCAGCATCCGTAACGACTTCAACCTGCCGGTGCGCGAGGGCGAGTACGTCGGCCGAGACCTCGAAGGCCGTCTGGGCGCGGGCGGCCCGCGCCTCAGCCTCAGCAACGTCAACGGCGCCATCTCGGTCCGCCGCGCCGCCGACGGCCGCCCCTTAAGCCCCGCCACTAACCTCCTCTCCGAGACGCCGACCCGCGCCGACGAGGAGCGGGAGACGGCGCGCGAGCTGCGCGAGACGGCCCGCGAGGCCGCCCGAGAGGCGCGGGAGGCGCGGCTGGAGGCCGAGCGCGAGGGCCGCGAGGCGCGAATCGAAGCCGAGCGCGAAGCGCGCGAGGAGCGGATGGAGTCCGAGCGCGCGCACCGCCAGGCCGAGCGCGAGACGGCGCGGGAGTTGGCCGCGGCCGCGCGCGAGGCCGAGCGCGTCGCGCGCGAGGTCAGCCGCGAGGTCAGCCGCGAGGTCAGCCGCAGCGTCGTCGTCCACGACCCGACGCCCCGGCTCATCGCGCGCGAGTCGAAAAGCTTCGCCGCCGAGGGCCGGCCCCGCGTCCGCGTCGAGACCTTCGACGGCGCGATCACCGTCCACGCCTGGGACAAGCCCGAGGTGATGTACACGGCCGTCAAGCGCGCCTTCAGCGACCGCGAGATGCAGGGCATCAAGGTGCTCGCACAGCCCGGCCCGGAGATCAGCATCCGCGCCGAGTTCGACAAATCTTTTGCGCACGAGGTCGTCAGGGAGCAGGGCCGCGTCGTCGGCTTCTCGTCGGGCGCGTCGGTCGAGATTGACCTGTACGTGCCGCGCGCGGCCGCGCTCGCGCTCTCTTCGGGCGACGGCCCCGTGAGGGTCGAGGGCGTCTCGGGCGAGCTCGACCTGCGCACGGGCGACGGCCCCGTGGACGTTGTCGGCGGGGCCGGTAAGCTGCGCGTCAACACCGGCGACGGCCGCATCCGCATCGAGAACTTCGAAGGCGACGCCGACGCGCGCACCGGCGACGGCCGCATCACGCTCGACGGCAGCTTCCGCCAGCTGGCCGCGCGCACCGGCGACGGCACCATCTCGCTGTCGCTCCCGGAGGGCACGAGCGCCGACATCGAAACCGACGCCGCCTCGGTCATCAACGACGGCGTGGCCCTCGCCCTCGACCCCTCAAGCGAGAGCCGCGTGCGCCGCTTCAAGGTCGGCTCTGGCGGCCAGCCCTACACCTTGCGCACGGGCAACGGGCAGGTCATCCTCCGCCGCCGTTAACGGCGCAGGCCGGCCGAGCGTCTGTGTGGGCGGGCCGGAAAAAGTTTACGGGGGCGGGGTGAAAATTGCTGAAACCTTGCCCCGCCCCCGGTCGTCCTACTTGGCGCTGACGAGAGCAGTTGAGTTCGCCCCCTTTACTTTTGCGCGAACCTCGCACGTCCGCTCGGATTAATACGAAAAATTGGACCCCTCCCGCCGGCGGGAGTTCAACCCGAAGAGCCGAAGAGCCATGAGCCACAGACTTCTCCGCCCGTCCGCCCTTTGCGCGCTCGCCCTCGTCATCAACGCCGTCCCCTTCGGCGGGCTCGCGCGCGCGCAGCAGTTGGCCTCGAACTCGACGCGGCCCGCGGCGCGCCGCCCGGCGCCCGCGATGCTCAAGCGGATGGCGCTGCGCGCGTCGGACGCGGGCGGCGGCTCGCGCGTCCGCGTCTCTTCGGACGCGCCGCTCGAAGGGCACCGGACTTCCCTCGACGGCGGGCGCTTCCTCGTCCTCATCCCGGAGGCCGACGCCTCGTCGGTCGAGACGGCGGGCGTCAGCGGCCGGGGCTTCTACGGCATCGAGGCCGAGCAGCGCGGCGCGGACGCCCTGCTCGTCTTCCGCGCGCGCCCCGGCTTCGCGGCCCGCGCCTCGGTCAGCTTCAACCGGCTCGAAGTCGTCTTCGCCCCGCAAGACCCCGCGCAGTCCGGGGGCTCCGCCGCGCCGCCGCCCGCCGCGACGAGCCTCGCGCCGGCCTCCTCGCCGACCGCGAGCCCGACGCCGACGCCGGCCTCTTCCCTGACCACGCCCGGCTCCGAGACCACCTCGACCTCGGGCGCGCCCTCGACGACCGAGGCCGTCAAGTCGAGCGCCGCCGAGCCGACGACGAAGGCCGCGCGCCTCGCCGCCCTGCTCACGCCGGAGAAGAAGACCCCGACGGCCCTGAAGAAGTTCGACAAGGCCCCGGTCATAGACGGCAAGATGGACGAGGAGGTCTGGCAGACGGCCGCCGTCTTCAAGGACTTCGTGCAGTACCGGCCCGTTGACCTCGTCGCGCCGACCAAGCCGACGGAAGTCCGCATCGGCTACGACGCGAAGACGCTCTATATCGCCTTCCACGCCTTCGACGAGCCGGACAAGGTGCGGGCGACGGTCGCCAAGCGCGACAACGTCTTCAACGACGACTGGGTCGGCGTCTGGCTCGACACCTTCAACGACGGCCGCCGCTCCTACGAGCTGATCTTCAACCCGCTCGGCGTCCAGGCCGACGCCATCTTCACCGAGGGCGTCAGCGAGGACTTCAGCGTCGACATCGTCCACGAGTCGAAGGGCTCCGTCGTCTCGGACGGCTACGTCGTCGAGATCGCCATCCCCTTCAAATCCCTGCGCTACACGGCGGGCAAGGACAAGCTGTGGGGCCTGCACCTGCTGCGCACCATCAAGCGGTTCAACAACGAGCAGAGTTCGTGGATGCCGATCTCGAAGGACAACTCCAGCCTCCTCGGCCAGCGCGGCTACGTCACCGGACTGGAAGGCATCTCGGCCGAGCGGACGCTGGAGCTGATCCCGAGCTTCACCATCTCGGAGTCGGGCGAGCGCGTCCCGACCATCACGAAGGGGCAGGCCGCGGGCCTGGAGGCGCAGGGGCTGCCCGTGCCCGTGGACACGGGCCGCTTCCTCAACCACCCGCTCGACCAGGACATCGGGCTCACGGCCAAGTTCACGCTGACGCCGAACTCGACGCTGGACTTCGCCTACAACCCGGACTTCGCGCAGGTCGAGGCCGACGCCACGGTCGTCACCGCCAACCAGCGCTTCCCCATCTTCTTCGAGGAGAAGCGGCCGTTCTTCCTCGAAGGCAAGGAGATTTTCGAGACGCAGATCAGCGCCGTCCACACCCGCACCATCGTTGACCCGGACTACGCCTTCAAGTTCACGGGCAAGCAGGGGCGGAACACCTACGGCCTGATGCTCGCGTCCGACAACGCGCCCGGCAACCTGACGGAGAGCGAGCGCGACTTCATCCTCGACACGCGCAACCCCCTCGACGAGCGCGAGGGCCTCGCCAAGTTCCTCGACAAGAACGCGACGGTCGGGGTGCTCCGCCTCAAGCGCGACTTCGGAAAGGAGAGCCACATCGGGTTCCTCGGCACGACCTACAACTTCGTGGACAAGCACAACCACGTCGGCGGCTTCGACTCGCGCCTCCGCCTCAACAAGACGACGACCTTCACGGCGCAGGTGCTGGGCAGCTCCTCGACCCAGCCCTTCTTCTACGCCGACGAGGACGTCACGGCCGACCGCAACGAGAAGGGTATGGCCTACGCCTTCTACCTCGTGGACAGCCGGCGCAACTGGGGCTACGAGGTCGGGTCGGTCGGCCGCTCGAAGTTCTTCCGCGCCGACCTCGGCTTCAACCGCCGCTTCAACACCAACAACCCGACCTTCTTCGTCCGCTACAACTCGGACGAGCAGCCGAAGAGCGCCATCGTCGCCTGGCGCGTCTACAACTTCATGGGGTCGAACTTCGACTGGGCGGGCCGCCACCAGCGGTTCGTCAACGAGACGCAGGGGCAGCTCCGCCTCCAGCGGCAGACGTGGGTCGGCCTCGGCTTCGAGCGCGGCTACGAGCGGGTCTTCGAGGACGAGTTCGGCGGGACGCGCGCCGCGCGCCGCCTCGCCACCGTCGAGCGGTTCGGCCGCGACCTGGCCGCGCGGCTCCCGGCCTGCGACGAGTTCGGCACGCTGCCCGCGCCCGACCCCTCGCGCCCCGACGAGAGAATCCCGACCTGCACCTTCTACGGGCCGGACGACGAGCGCTCGGCCAACCGCACGGCCGTCTACACCTACGTCGAGACCGCGCCGTCGAAGAAGTTCTCCGGCTTCTTCTTCACGGCCTACCACTGGGGCGCGCTCGACTTCGACTTCGGAACCTCGAACCCGCGCTTCCCGCGCGTCAGCCCGGCCGCGCTCGCACTCGGCCAGGACGCGCCGCGCGACCCCGGCGCCGGCAACGAGTGGTACTTCGAGGGCAACTTCGCCTACCAGCCGACCGACGAGCTGCGCCTCCAGCTCTTCTACACGAAAGACCGCCTGGTGCGCCGCGACACGGGCCGCGTCGCCTTCGACGACAACATCTACTCCTTGCGCGGCACCTACCAGTTCACGCGCTTCTGGTTCGCCCGCGCGCGCGCCGACTACACGACGCTCGGCTCGCGCGTCAGCATGCAGTACCTGCTCGGCTGGGCGCCGAACCCCGGCACCTCCTTCTACGTCGGCTACAACGACGACCTCAACCGCAACGGCGTCAACCCCTTCAGCAACCAGATCGAGCCCGGCTTCCGCCGCAACGGCCGACTCTTCTTCATCAAAGCCTCCTACCTCTTCCGCCGCAGCATCGGAAATTAAAAAGCGGTCTGGAGTCTCAAGCCTCAAGTCCGGAGTCAAAGACGGGTTCTTGACTCCGGACTTTAGGCTTTAGACTCC
>DASZKF010000025.1:0-4502 GCA_035947355.1 Pyrinomonadaceae bacterium
GGCGTGCGCACGCGCAGGGAGGCGGCCGGGCCGGGCCGCTACGAGTTCCGCGTCACGGCGCGGCGCGCGACCGAGCGCGACGAGCGGCGATTCCCGGCCGAGCGGGCCTTCGCCGAGGCGACCCGCCTGCTCGTAGACGCCGACGCGCCGGCGCTCGAACGCAGCCTCGCCAAATACGAGGAGGCGCTGCGCCTGTTCCGCTCCCTCTCGGACTTCCGCGGCGAGGTGACGACGCTCTCGACGCTCGCCGCCGTCGGCCACGCCCTCGGCGACGAGCGCCTCGCGCTCTACTACTACGGCGAGGCGCTCGCGCTCCTGCGCGCGTCAAGCGAGACGCGCGAGGAGGCGCGACTGCTCGCGCGCGTCGCGCTCGTGCACGACTCGCTCGGCGACCGCGAGCGCGCGCTCGCGCACTTCCGCCAGTCGCTCGCGCTCTTCCGCGCCGCGGGCGACTCGCTCGCCACGGCCTACACGCTCAACCAGGTCGGCCACTTCCACCGCGCGGCCGGCGAAGACCGCAAGGCGCTCGGCCACTACGAAGAGGCGCTCCCGCTCTTCCGCCGGGCGGGCGACCGCCGCGGCGAGGCCGTCACGCTCAACCACATCGGACTGACCTACGACTCCCTGCGCGAGCGCGCCCGGGCGCGCACGTCATTCCGCGACTCGCTCGCCGTCTTCGAGACGGCGAACGACTGCCGCGAGATCGGCCCCGTGCTCTCGAACCTCGCGGCCGACGCGCTCGACTCCGGCGACCACCGCAAGGCGCTCGACTACCTGGGCCGCGCGCTCGCCCTCCAGCGCGGCACGGGCGACCGCGAGGGCGAGGCGACCACCCTCAACAACCTCGGCTTCGTTTACCACAAGGCGGGCGACCGCGCGCGGGCCTTCGAGCACTTCCACCTCGCGCTCGCCGCGCACCGCGAGGCCCGTAACCGCCGCGGCGAGGGCGACACGCTGAGCAACCTGATGTTCGCGTGGCAGAGCCAGGGGCGCACGGCGCTCGCCGTCTTCCACGGCAAGCGGGCCGTCAACGCCTACCAGGAGGTTCGCGCCGCGCTCGCGCCGCTCGACGTCGAGGCGCAGAAGAGCTTCCTTCTGCCGCGCGAGGTCGTCTACCACCGGCTCGCCGAGCTGCTCGTCGCCCAGGGCCGCCTGCCCGAGGCGCAGCAGGTCGTCCGCATGCTCAAGGAGGAGGAGTATTTCGGGCTCGTGCGGCGCGACGCCGCGTCGTCGGGGCCGGCCGCGCCCGACCCGCCGCCGGCCGCGCTGACGCCGGCCGAGGCGGAGCTGGAGAAGCGCTACGCGGCGGTCGCCGACGAGGTCGCCGTGCGCGGGCGACGCCGCGCGGAGCTTTTGAGCAAGACCTCGCGCACGCCCGAAGAGGAGAAACTGCTCGCGAGCCTTGACGCCGAGCTGGCCGCCGCCGGCCTCGCCTTCCAGAGCTTCCTCGACCGGCTCGCGGCCGAGCTGGGCGACACGAAGCAGGCCGCGAGGGTCGACCAGGTGCGCGAGTCGCAGGCGCTGATGGAAGACCTGCGCGAGCTGGGCGCGGGCGCCGTCGCCCTCTACACGCTCGTCGGCGAGGAGAAGTACCGCGTCATCCTCATCACGCCGGACGTGCAGGTGGCGCGCGAGTATGAGATCAAGGCCGCCGAGCTGAACAAGAAGGTGGCCGCCTTCCGCGAGGCTTTGCAGCGACCCTCGTCAGACCCGCGCCCGCTGGCGCGCGAGTTGTACCGCGTCCTGGTCGGCCCCGTCGCGCGCGACCTCGAACAGGCGCGCGCCGAGACGCTGATGTGGTCGCTGGACGGGGCGCTGCGCTACGTGCCGGTCGCGGCGCTCTACGACGGCGAGCGCTACATGGTCGAGCGCTACCGCAACGTCGTCTTCACGCCGGCCAGCGCCGCCCGCCTCAAGGACGAGCCGAGCCCGCGCTGGCGCGGCCTGGGCTTCGGCGTCTCGAAGGCCGTCGGCGAGTTCGCGGCGCTGCCGGCCGTGCCCGACGAGCTGCGCGGCATCATCCGCGAGGCCGAGGGCGGGACGGGGCCGGGCGTGCTGCCGGGCCGCATCGCGCTCGACGAAGACTTCACGCTCGAAGCCTTGCGCGCGGGCCTGCGCCAGCGCTTCCCGCTCGTGCACGTGGCGAGCCACTTCGCCTTCCGGCCCGGCAACGAGGCCGACTCCTTCCTGCTGCTCGGCGACGGGACGCGCCTCTCGCTCTCGCAGATCAAGGTCTCGCAGAACCTCTTCGGCGGCGTCGAGCTCCTCACGCTCTCGGCGTGCGACACGGCGACGGGCGGGGGCGGGGCCGACGGCAAGGAGGTCGAGGGCTTCGCGGTGCTCGCGCAGCGGCAGGGCGCGAAGGCGGTCGTGGCGAGCCTCTGGCCGGTGGCCGACGCGAGCACCCGCCTGCTCATGCAAAGCTTCTACGGCCTGCGCAACGCCGGGGCCGGGATGCTCAAGGCCGAGGCGCTCCGTCGCTCGCAGCTCGCGCTGCTGCGCGGCGAGGCCGGGGCCGGGGCGGCCGACGCCTCGCGCCGCGGCCTCTCGGATGACTCGCTCCGCCAGCTCGGCACCAAGACCCCTTACGCCCACCCCTACTTCTGGGCGCCGTTCATCCTCGTCGGCAACTGGCGCTGAGCCCCGAACCAGACATAACTGCCGACTCCCGCCTCCTGACTACTGACTGCTCCCTTTTTCTGGCAAGATATATTCATGGCTGAGGAGACTGAGAGGGGCGGGCCGTCGCCGTTCGACCTCGGGCGCGAGGGCGACGGGCAGGCCGAAGTGGAGGCGACGCTGCGCACGGTGGTCGAGACCGTCAGGCGCGTGATGCGCGCCGACACGGCCAGCATCGCCACCTTCTCGCTCGAAGAGCGCACCATCACCTGGCGCGCGACGAGCGGCTTCACGAACGTCTCGGCCGAGGGCGGGCAGATCGTCAACCCCCTGCGCGGCGAGTTCGCCGAGCGCGCGGCCGAGGCCGGCGAGACGATCATCGAGGTGCGCGGGCTGGCCGGCGACCTCCCCGAGAGCGAGTTCCCGCTGCACAGCGCCGAGGGCGTGCGCGACCTGGCGCTGGCACGCCTGTCCGTGCGCGGCGAAGTCCTGGGCCTGCTCGCCGTCGGCTACCGCGCGCCGCACCGCTTCACGGCCGACGAGCGCGCGCACCTCGAAGGCTTAGCCGAGATGGCCGCGCTCGCGCTCGACAACGCGCGCCTGTTCGAGACGCTCGGCGCGGCCAAGAGAATCTGGGAGCAGACCTTCGACGCCATCCCCGACGGCATCATCGTCCACGACGGGCGGATGCGCGTCGCGCGCTGCAACCTCGCCGCCGCCGAGATGATGGGCCTCCGGCCCGCCGAGGTCGTCGGCCTCACCTGCGCCGACGCCTTCGCACGCCTCTTCGGCGAGCGGGCCGCCGCCTACCACATGAAGCAGGGCGGCGTCGGCTACTCGACCTCCTTCGAACTCCAGGCCGAGGACGGCCGCCGCCACCTCGTCTCGGTCGCTCCGATCACAAAGCTGGGTTCTGGGGACTGGGGGCTAGGTTCTGGTTTAGAAGAACCGGGTCGGGCCGCGAAGCCTTCGTCGCCGACCGGTGAAGCCGAGGGCGAACCTCTGACGCCCGGCACCCGGCACCCGGCGCCCGGCGCCCGCTCTTCGTGGAGCGTCATCACCTGGAGCGACATCACGGCGCTGGCCGAGGTGCAGGAGCAGTTGGCGCGCTCGCGCCGGCTGGCGACCATCGGGCAACTGGCGGCCGGCGTCGCGCACGAGATCAACAACCCGCTCGCGGCCATCACGACCTGCGCCGAGGCGACGCTGCGCGACCTGCGCGGGCGGCCCGAGACGGCACGCCTCGCGGCCGAAGCCCAGTGGGACTACTACCTCGAAGAGATCGTCCGCCAGGCGCTGCGCTGCAAGGAGATCACGCGCGGCCTGCTCGACCTCGCGCGCCAGCGGCGGGCGCGGCGCGAGCCCGTAGACCTCAACGCGCTGGTCGAGCAGACAGCCCGCCTCTTCGAGCAGCGCGGGCGCGGCGTGCGCTTCGACGTGCAGCTAGACCCCTCGGTGGGCGAGGTCGCGACCGACGAGGCGATGGTGCGGCAGGTGCTCGACAACCTGATGTCGAACGCGCTCGACGCCGTCCCCGAAGGTGGGCGCGTCGGCGTCACGTCGCGGCTCGAAGGCGGGCGCGTGCGGGTCGAGATCAGCGACGACGGCCCCGGCATCCCGCCCGAGACGCTGGCCCGCGTCTTCGACCCCTTCTTCACCACCAAAGACCCCGGCCGCGGCTCGGGCCTCGGCCTCGCCATCTCGCTCACGCTGGCCGAGGCGATGGGCGGCGCGCTCACGGCCGAGTCCAAGCCCGGCGCGGGCAGCCGCTTCCGCCTCTGGCTCCCGCGCCGCACGCCGGAGAAGAACTAAAAGTTTCGGGTTGCGGGTTTCGAGTTCGGGACGGAAGCGGGGGCGGGGGGGGGGGGGGGGGGGGGGGGGGG
>DASZKF010000026.1:0-2143 GCA_035947355.1 Pyrinomonadaceae bacterium
TCTTTGTGCCGCCCCTCGGGGGCTCGCCCGTTTAAATACAGATCGCGCACCCCGCGCTCACGCGCGGGGCTACTTCCTGCCGCGCCCCCCGGCGCTCGCTCCCGCGGTCTCGGATGATAGAATCCGCCCGTCCGACAGGAGGGAACATGCCAACACGCGCCGCGCTCCCGCGCCTCATTGTCCTGCTGCTTACGGCCGCGCTGCTGATGCCTTCGCCTTCGGGCGCGCAGCGCACCGCGAAGCCCGTGCTGCACGGCCGCCACTGGGTCGCCGTCACGGGGAAGCCCCTGGCGGCCACGGCCGGCGCGATGGTCTTCCAGAAGGGCGGCAACGCCGTGGACGCCGCCTGCGCGATGATCGCCGCGGCCTCGACGATGTGGGACACGCTCTCGTGGGGCGGCGAGACGCAGGCGCTCATCTTCAACCCGAAGACGGGCAGGGTCGTCGGCGTCAACGCGCTCGGCGTCGCCCCGACGGGCGCGACCGCCGAGTTCTACAAGTCGAAGCAGATGAAGTACCCGCCCGAGCACGGCCCGCTCGCGGCCGTCACGCCGGGCACGCCGGGCGGCGTCCTCGTCATGCTCGCCGAGTTCGGCAAGCTGAGTTTGAAGGATGTCCTCGCGCCCTCGATTCAGATGGCCGACGGCTACCCCATCGAGGCGCAGGCCGCGAACGCCGTCGAGCGCGAGAAGAAGCGGCTGAAGGGGTGGCGCTACTCGCGCGCCGTGATGCTGCCGCACGAGGGGCAGAAGCGCGAGGCCCCGGCCGCGGGCGAAATCTTCCGCCAGCCCGACCTCGCGGCGACGCTGCGCAAGCTGGTCGAGGCCGAGGAAGAGGCCCTGAGGCGGGGGAAGAATCGCCGCGAGGCGATCCTCGCCGCCTACGACAGATTTTATAAAGGTGATATCGCGCAGGAACTCGTGCGCGGGGCGCGCGAGGAGGGCGCGCTCCTCACGGCGGAAGATTTGGCGAAGTGGGGCGTCCGGCTCGAAGAGCCTGTGAAGACGACCTACAAGGGCGTCGAGGTCTACAAGCTGACGCACTGGACGCAGGGGCCGGCGATGCTCCAGGCGCTCAACATCCTGGAGGGCTTCGACCTCCGCGGGATGGGCTACAACAGCGCCCGCTACATCAACACCGTCTACCAGGCCATGAGCCTCGCCTTCGCCGACCGCGACTTCTACTACGGCGACCCGTACTTCCCGCCCGCCGAGCCGATCGAGGGGCTGCTCTCGAAGGCTTACGCGCGTGAGCGCGCCAAGCTTATCAACCCGGAGCGCAACGACCCGAACCACGCGCCCGGCGACCCGTACCCTTTCCAGAACCAGACCAACCCTTACCGCGCGCTCCTGGAGAAGTGGAGCGAGCGCCCCGCGCAGAGTTCTTCGCAAAGGGACAGGGAGTTCCGGGACTCCTTCTACGCGGGGACGACTTCGGTGCAGGCGGCCGACGCCGAAGGCTGGGTGGTGTCGGTGACGCCGAGCGGCGGCTGGATACCGGCCGTCATCGCGGGGCGCACCGGCGTCGGCCTGAGCCAGCGGGCGCAGAGCTTCGTCACCGACGAGCGGGAAGGCCCCTTCAACGTCATCGAGCCGGGCAAGCGGCCCCGCGTCACGCTGACGCCCTCTCTGGCCTTGAAGGACGGGCGGCCCTTCCTCTCCTTCGCCGTCCAGGGCGGCGACAGCCAGGATCAGAACCTCTTGCAGTTCTTCCTCAACGTCGTCGAGTTCGGGATGAACGTGCAGGAGGCCGCGGAAGCGCCCAACGTTAACAGCTTCCAGATGCGCAGCTCCTTCGGCGCGCACGAGTCGCGACCCGGCCGGATACTGCTGGCCGAGTCCATCCCGCCCTGGGTGCGCGCGGAGCTGCGCCGCATGGGCTACGAGCTGACCTTCGAGGAGCGCACTTCCGGCCCCATCAACGCCATCTTCTTCGACCGCGAGCACGACACCATGTGGGGCGGTTCGAGTAACCACGGCGAAGACTACGGCATCGCCTGGTAAAGAAGTTTCGAGTTAAAGAAAAGAGTCCGTTCCAAAACTCAACGCGCGTGAAGGCTGTGGGGGCAGGGCTCGTCCCTTCCCGCTCAGGTGTCGCGGCCCTTCGACCTTGAATTTAAGTGAATCTCGGGCGGGCAGGGACG
>DASZKF010000027.1:0-2851 GCA_035947355.1 Pyrinomonadaceae bacterium
GCTTTGTGATACCTTAGTCGGCAAGCTCTCAATGTCTGGCGGCGACGCCGACCCGCGGACGACTCGATGGCGAAGGTCTTGCTTACTGCTTTATGTTGTCTGGCCCCCCGGTCTTAAAAGAAGAGAAGCGGGGCGCGGCGAAGGGCGGCTTCCTCCCGCTGCTCGTCCTGGCGTCGGCGCTCGCCCTCTGGGCCGCGCTCGCGGCGCTGCGCGTCTTCCCCGAGTCGGTCTTCCCTTCCCCGGCGGCCGTCGCCCGCGGCTTCGCCGAGGAGGTGCGCACGGGGCGGCTCTTCGACGACGTGGTGGCCTCGCTCTTCCGCGTGACAACGGGCTTCGCGCTGGCCGTCGCGCTCGGGCTGCCGCTCGGGCTCTGGCTCGGCCACAGCGCGCGCGCGCGGGCGGCGCTTTTGCCGGCCGTCAACTTCTTCCGCAGCCTCTCGCCGCTCGCGTGGATACCCTTCGCCATCCTCTGGTTCGGCATCGGCGACCTGCCGGCCATCTTCCTCATCTTCATGGCGTCGTTCTTCCCCGTCGTGCTCGCCACGGTGGCCGGCGTGGCCGGAGTGCCGGCCGTCTACTACCGCGTGGCCGCGGACTACGGGCTGCGCGGCGCGGAGCTTCTGACGCGCGTGACGCTGCCGGCCATCGCGCCGCAGGTGATTACGGCGCTGCGGGTGACGGCCGGGCTGGCGTGGCTCGTCGTCGTCGCGGCCGAGATGATCGCGGGGCGCGACGGCCTCGGCTTCGCCATCTGGGACGCGCGCAACGGCCTGCGGATGGACTTGCTCGTCGTCGGGATGATCGTCATCGGGGTCATCGGGGTCGTCATAGACCGGCTGCTCGTGCGGCTCATGCGCATCCCGAGCGTGAGGTGGGGGTACGAGCGTTGAGCGTGCTGCGCCTCGAAAACGTGAGCTGCTCGTTCGGCCCGGTCTCGGTCTTCGAGGGGCTTTCGCTGGAGATCGCGCCGGGCGAGTTCGTCGCCGTCGTCGGCCCCTCGGGCTGCGGCAAGACGACGCTGCTCGGGCTCTGCTCGGGGTTCCTCAAGCCTTCGGCCGGGCGGGTCGTGTGCGCGGGCCGCGTGCGCACGGTCTACCAGCAGGACGGCCTCTTCCCCTGGCTGACGGTGGCGCAGAACATCGCGCTCGGGCTCCGGCACGTCCGCGAGGAGCGCGAGCGCGACGCGCGCGCCGCCGAGATGCTCGCGCTCATCCGGCTGGAGGGCTTCGCCGGCCACTACCCGCACCAGCTCTCGGGCGGGATGCGCCAGCGGGTCGAGCTGGCGCGGGCGCTGGCGGGCGACACGGACATTCTCCTGCTCGACGAGCCGTTCTCGTCGCTCGACTACCTGGCGCGGCTGCGGCTGCGCGGCGAGCTGGCGCGGATGCTCTCGGAGATGCCGCGCACGGTCGTCCTCGTGACGCACGACATAGAGGAGGCGGCCCAGCTCGCAGACCGCGTCGTGGTGCTCTCCGAGCGGCCGGCCGTCATCAAGCGCCAGCTCCGCGTCGGCCTCCCCCGCCCGCGTGAGCTGACGCACCCCGAGGTCGTCGAGACCGTGCACCGCACGCTCGCCGAGCTGGGGCTGGAACAGGATCAGGAAGAAACGATGAGCGCTGAACTCGGATAGGGTGCTGGGTTCTGGGTGCTGGTTAAAAACGACTCGTCTTTCCCCAGCACCTAACACCCTTTCTTCCGTTCATCGTTCCGCGTTCATCACTATTTGAGTGGAGGGATTTTCATGTTGCGTTCTTCGGTGGCGCGTTGGGTTCTGGGGGCGGTTTTGTTGATCGCCGTGCTCGGGCTGGTGCGGTTCAAGCCGTGGCAGCGCGGGGGCGGGGCGGGCGGGCACGGGCGGGAGCGTCTGAACGTCGGCTTCCTGCCCGTCACCTGACACCTGACGTGCCCCGTCACGGACTACGCGTCACGGACGAGCACGGCGACTCGGTTCGAGTCGCAGCGTTTCACCGACTTCCCGACCATCGTCGAGTCCATCAAGAGCGGCCGGCTGGAGGCGACCTTCATGATCGCGCCGCTGGCGATGAAGCTGCGCGAGCAGGGCGTGCCGGTCAAGATCGCCTACCTCGGCCACCGCGACGGCTCGACCGTGATGGTGCGCAAAGACCTCCCGGCCAGAGACCTCCGCGACCTGCGCGGCAAGACCTTCGCCATCCCCAGCAAGTACAGCAACCAGTACCTCGTCATCCGCAAGCTGATGGACGACCAGGGCGTCCGGCCCGACGAGGTGCGCTTCGTCGAGCTGCCGCCGCCCGACATGCCCGGCGCGCTGGCCTCGCGCGCCATAGACGCCTACTTCGTCGGCGAGCCGCACCCGGCGAAGGCCGAGCTCGACGGGTCGGGCCGCGTCCTCTACCACGCCAAAGACATCTGGCCGCAGTTCATCTCCTGCGTCCTGGTGGTGCACGAGCGGCTGATCCGCGAGCGGCCCGAGGTCGTCCGCGACCTCGTGCGCGGCATCGCCGAGAGCGGCGAGTGGGCCGAGGGCCACCGCCTCGAGGCCGCCCGCGTGGCCGCGCCCTACTTCCGGCAGGACGAGCGCGTCGTGCGCTACGTCCTCACCCAGCCGCCCGACCGCGTCAGCTACCGGATGCTCACGCCGACCGACGCAGACCTCCAGAAGATTCACGACATGGCTCTCAAGGCCGGCATCCTGGAGCGGCCCATCTCGATGGCAGACCTCATTGACCGCCAGTTCATCCCCGCCGACATCAAGCCCGCGCCGATCACGGTGGAGTAAGCAGTCAGAAGCCCGACCGTGAGGGAGGGCGTCTCAAGGTTCGTCAGCAGCTCGTTCGGCTGACTTGAGACGCCCTCCCTGACGGTCGGGCTA
>DASZKF010000028.1:0-1683 GCA_035947355.1 Pyrinomonadaceae bacterium
AACGTCGCGCTCGCCGAGATGCTCGGCGCGACGCCGCCGCCCGGCTACGAGAGCCTCTACTTCGACCGCGAGGCGCGCGAGCTTCGCGGCGGCGTGCGCAAGTACCTCGGACGCCGCACCCCCGACAAGGTGCCCTCGTCCTACATGGACGAGCTCGACTACCAGGAGCCCCTGCCCTTCGAGTTCCTCGTCTACGTCGCGACCGACACGGTCTGGCGGGCCGACCAGCGGCGCTTCCGCGAGCGCTTCCTGGCCGCCGACCCGGCGCGCGACTTCTTCGGCTTCCTCAAGGCGACCGACGGGCTGCTGCACATCGGCGGCCCGGCGCGACTCGCCGTCGCGCTCCGCTCGCTCGACCGGCTCCTGCGCGGGATTCAGAAGGAGGCCGGGGCCGAGACCGAGATCGTCCTCTTCTCCGACCACGGCATGAACCTCGAAGAGAACCGCCGCGTGCCGCTCCAGACGCACCTCGGCCGCGCGGGCTACGAGGTCGTCGGCCACATGCGGCGGCCCCGAGGCCGCCGCCGCGTCTCGGCCCCGGCCTTCGGCCTCTGCGGCTACGCCGCGCTCTACTGCGGCGACGAGACCGACCCGGCCTCGCTCGCCGACGCGCTCCGGCAGCTCGAAGGCGTGGACTTCAGCGTCCACCGCGAGGCCGCGGGCGCCGTCACCGTCACCGGCGCGCGCGGCCGCGCCCGCGTCGAGCGCGAGAGCAGGGAGGGCGGGGTCTTCTACCGCTACGAACAGATAGACGGCGACCCGCTCGAACTCGGCGCGGCCCTGCGCGCGCTCGCCTCCGACGGCCTGCTCGACGCGCGCGGCTTCGCGCCCGACGCGGCCTGGCTGGCGCGCACCGCCGGGCACACCTACCCGGACGCCGTCGCCAACATCTACGCCTCGCTCGGCGAGCCCCGCGTCGGCCACACGGCCGACGTGCTCGTCTCCCTGCGCGACGGCCACTACTACGGCGCGACCGCCTTCAGCCACATGGTGCGCCTGCTCGCCACGCACGGCAACGCCCTGGCCCCCAGCTCCAACGCCTTCCTCATGAGCACGCACCGAGACTTCCCAGCCTACGTCCGCGCCTCCGAGGCGAAGCCTCACCTGCGAGGATAAAAAAAAGTTTCGAGTTTCAAGTTTCAAGTTTCGAGTTTGTGCTGCGCGAGTTGAAAGGTTCAACGTGACCCGCCCGAACTCGAAACTTGAAACTTGAAACTCGAAACTGTCATACGCGCTAGCGTATGACCCGGATGTCGCGCTCGCTGGTGATCTTCCAGCCCTGCGGGGTGCGCCGCCAGCGGAGTTCCTGGACGACCTCGCCGCGGCGGGCGCGGCCGCGGCCCTCGATGCGGTACTGCTTGCGGAAGCGCATGACGGCGGTGCGCCCGCTGTCGCGGAAGATGATCTCGGGCTCGGCGGCGCGGATGTCTATGAGGTCGGCCGAGGCGAAGGCGCGGGCCTTCTCGGCGCGGACGAAGGCGCGCGGAACGTCGCGCGCGAGGTAGAAGGCTTCGAGTCGCGGCATGTAGAAGTCCATCTGCCGCGCGATGTCGCGCGCGTTGGTCGCGCCGACCCAGTCGCCGAGCGCCTCGCTCAGCGCGTCGGCCGCGTCGCGCATCACCGCGGCCGCGCCCGCCGCCCCGGCGCCCGACGGCGTCGTCGCGGCCGGGGCCGGGGCCGGCT
>DASZKF010000029.1:0-7044 GCA_035947355.1 Pyrinomonadaceae bacterium
GGGCGTTGAGCTTAGGGTAGCCTCAACGCCCTCCCTCACGGTCGGGCTTCTGAACGCGGCTTTACTATTTGAGGTCGAGGGCGACGACCGACTTGCGGTCGCGGAGGTAGAGGCGGGTGCCGGCGAGCGTCGGCACCGTCCAGGCGTTGGTCTGGAGCGGCGCCGCCCGCGAGTGCACCTTCAAGCCTTCGGGCGTGGGCGTGGCGAGCAGGAGGTCGCCGTCCTCGTCGAGGATGATGAGGCGGCCCTCGGCCGAGACGAGCGAGGCGCGCGCGAGCGTGCGGTCGCGCCAGGCGATCTTGCCCGTGCGGACGTTGACCGCCGTCAGCGGCGCGGTCCCGAAGTCGCCGCTCGAACCGTAGACGAAGTCGCCGAGGCGGACGGCGTTGCCGTAGTGGATGCGCATGAGCTGGTGCGCCCAGACCTCCACGACCGCGGTCTTCCCCGCGGCGCGCGAAAGCCTTAGCACCCGGCTCCCGCCGCCGTAGGACGAGGAGATGAACAGCAGGTTGCCCTCGCCCCAGACCGGCGTCGTCACGTTCAGCCCGTACTCGGAGCGGTGCGGGATGCTCCAGAGCAACTCGCCGTTAGAAGGGTCAACCCCGACCAGCGTGTCGTACATGAAGGCGACGAGCTGCTCCTGCCCGTCCACGTTGATGAGCAGAGGCGACGACGGCGAGTTCTGGAAGTCGTGGCGCTGCCAGACGACCGCCCCGTCGCCCTGGCGGAAGGCCATCAGGGCGTGGCCCGCGCCGCCGACCTGCATGATGACCGTGTCGCGGTAGACGAGCGGGCTGCACGCGAAGCCGTTGACGCGGACGGTGCCCTTGTACTCGCCCATCAGGTCGTGCGACCAGAGGGGCTGGCCCGTCCGGGCGTCGAGCGCGTGCAGCTTCCCCGTCGCGCCCGCGGTGAAGACGCGCCCGCCCGCGACGGCCGGCGTGGCGTGCGGCCCCGGCCCGTTCTCCATCGAGTACTCGGCCGAGAAGGGCGCGTCGTAGGCGTATTCCCAGAGGGTCTTCCCCGAATCGGCGTCGAGGGCGACGACGACCTCGCGCCCGCCGCGCCGCGTCATCGTGTAGAGGCGGCCCCCGGCGGCGGCGATGGCCGAGTAGCCCTCGCCCAGCTCGCGCTTCCAGACCTGCCGCGGCCCCCCGTCGGGCCAGGCCGCGGCCAGCCCCTTCACGTCCGACACGAAGTTGCGGTGCGGGCCGCCCCACTGCGGCCAGTCGGACGCCTGCGCCGAAGCCGCGACGCAGCAGGCCGCCGACAGCAGCGCCGCGGCCAGCACGCGCGCGGCGGCCCGCGCCCAGGTCGCTTCTCCCATCACGGACTCCTTCATTGGCCGGCCGCGGGCTTCGGCCTCTCGAAGAGCGCGGGCGAGACCTCGCCGTTGATGACGATTGATTCGACGGTCGAGGACTGCGCCGGGTCGGGTTCGCCGTCGAAGGTGCCGGCGGTCTTGAAGGGCAGCGTCAGGCCGCCGGCGTCGCGGAAGTCGGAGTAGGTGCGGACGATCTGGCCGAAGGCCCCCTGGTCGCCGCGGCCGCGGTAAGAGAGGCTGAGGACGCGCCCCGTCGCCGGGTCTACGCCGAGGCGCGCGCGCACGCCGCCGAAGGCGACGTCAACCAGCTCGACCGCCGCCTCGCCCGCCTTGCCCGCGCCGGCGGCCGCGGCCGTGAAGCCCGCGGCGCGGCGCGCGCGCAGGATGGCGAGCGGCGAGAGGCTGAACAGCTTCTCGTACTCGGCGCGCTGCACGTCGGTGATCTCGCCGACGCCGCGCGGCAGCACGAAGAAGCCGCCGCCGGGCGTGAGCACGGTCGCGATCCTGCCGAACGGGAGCGTCCGCTCCTGTCGCACCCGGTCGGGGTAGACGACGACGAGCGCCGTCTTGATCTCGCCCGTGCCCTGCGGCGTCCGCGCCCCGACCGTCGCGCGCTCCTGGTAGCTGACGAGCCCGTCGAGGCGGGCGGCCCCGCCCGCGGCCTCGACCGCACGCTCGAGGAGCGCGCGGCCACGCGCCCGCGCCTCCTCCGAGGCCGGCGCGGCGGCGGCTTCCGTCTCAAGGAATCTCTCCGGCCTGGCCTTGAAGGCGGTCAGGCAGGCCGGGCTGCCGAAGAGGTAGATGCGCCCTGCGTGGACGGCGTAGAGGTCGGGGTTGCCCTGCACGGTCGGCCCCATCCGCGCGCAGGCGCCGCCGAGCTGTATCTCGTAGCGCGCCGGCTCCTTCTCGAACGCGGCCTTCGTCTCGGCGCGCGCGAACAGGTAGCGGAAGCGGCCGCGCCTGACCGGGAGCTGCTCGTCGCCCTGCGCCTCTTCGCCGCGCGTCAGCAGGACGGGGTCGAGACCTTCGAGCGGGACGATCGTCTCGTCACGCTGCGGCGCGGCGCCCGCGACGACGAGCATGATTAAGAGCAAGAAGCAAGTTTTCCACATCGGCGCGTTCCTCCTCGGCGGGCTGGCGCGGTGGGTCCGCCCGCAAGCTTAAGGCGGGCCGCGCCGCCCCGTACGGTCTATTCAGCTAATCGGCAGGAATTTACGGCGAGCGGGGCGGAACGTGCCGCGAACTGCGCCGCGGGGCGGGAAGCGGCGCGGGCGGGCGGCGGGCCCCGGCCGGCCCGCGCCGCTTGCGCCGGACAACCTTTTCGTTGGATAACAATACCAGCCCCCGAATCCCCCGCACGAACGGGCGCGCCGCCTCTCCCTTCCGCGGCCGCCGGCTGACAGTCAACGGAGGGAGAAGTTCGTCAAATGTTTTCACGCCGGATTCTCATCGCCGCGGTCGCCGTCTGCGCGCTCTTCGCGCCGCAGGCCGCGACGGCGCGCCAACAGCAGCAGAGCTTCATCCGCTACGACCGCTTCGAGTCGGAGCGCTCCGACAAGCTGACGGGCGGGCGCATCGAGCGGGCCGAGTTCGAGCCGAACGAGCCCGACATCCGCCTGACGCTCAACGTGCCGTCGTTCCGCCTGACGCTCTGGCAGAACGGCCGGGAGGTGAAGTCTTACTCGGTCGGTGTCGGGAAGAAGGATTATCCGATCTACATCGGCGAGCGCGAGGTGACCGAGGTCATCTGGAACCCTTCGTGGATTCCGCCGTCGAGCGACTGGGTGCGCGGCCGCAAGGGCGTCCGTCCGGGGCAGGTCATCAAGGCGAGCGACCCGCGCAACCCGCTCGGCAAGGTGAAAATCCCGCTCGGCGACGCCTACCTCATCCACCAGGCGGCGGCCGCCTCCGACCTCGGCAACCTCGTCTCGCACGGCTGCGTCCGCATGCTCCGGTCAGACCTCTACGACCTCGCCGAGAAGATCAACGCCGCGCGCGGCTACCCCGTCTCGCCCAAGCGCATCGCGGCCGCCAAGCGTTCGAGCCGCCAGCTCGTCGCAGACCTCGGCGACCCCGTGCCCGTAGACATCAACTACGACACGCTCGTCGTCGAGGGCGGCGCGCTCCACATCTACCCGGACGTCTACGACCGCCGCACCAACACGGTCGCGCGCCTGCGCGACGAGCTGCGCTCCTCGGGCGTGGCCGACTCGGCGCTCGACGACGAGACGCTCCGGCAGATGATCGAGAGCGTCACGCGCCGCACGCAGTTCGTCGTCGAAGTGAGCAGCATCGAGGAGGGCCGCGCCCTCACCGACGGCCGCTCCCTCCCCCTCCTCCCCCGCCCCGAACGCGCCCGCCCCAACACGCGGCGACGCCGCGCTACCGCACGACGGTAAAAAAAAGTGACGGGTGATGGGTGATGGGTAAAGAGAGCTTGCTTCTACCCATCACCCATCACCCGTCACTTTTGATTGAGGTAGTGGTGCCAGAGCAGGCGGGCGGCGACGGCGCGCCAGGGTCGCCAGGCTTGGGCGAGGTCGTCGAGCTGGGCGTAGGTCGGGCGCGCGGGGAGGCGCTTGACTTCGTGGGCCGCGACGGCGAGGGCGAGGTCGCCGCTCGGCCACACGTCCGCGCGGCCGAGCGCCATCAGCAGGTAGATGTCGGCCGTCCAGGGGCCGACGCCCTTGACCTTCAATAACTCGCCGCGCGCCTCCTCGTCGCCCATCGCGGCGAGCGCCTCCAGGTCGAGCCCGCCGCCGGCGACGAGGCCCGCGAGGTGTCGGCAGTAGGCGGCCTTCTGGCGGCTGAAGCCGGCGGCGCGCAGCGCCACGTCGTCGAGCGCGAGGAAGCTCTCGGGGGTGAGCGGCGAGGCGAGGGCGACGAGCCGCGCAAGCGCCGCCCGCGCCGAGGCGAGCGACACCTGCTGTTCGAGGATGATGAGGACGAGCGTGGGGAAGCCCGGCTCGCGCGCCCACAGCGGCGGCGGGCCGTAGAGTTCGAGCACCCGCGCGAGGTCTCGGTCGCGCGCGGCCAACTCCCGCGCCGCGCGTCGCAGCCCCGCCTCGGTCAGAGCCTTCCGCGCCCACGGCTTTGAGTCTAACGGACGCGTCACTTAACCCGCGCTCCCCTCCGCCGAAGACTCGGCCCGCCCCGGCAACAGCCTCCGCCAGAGCAGCACGGCCAGAAGCGGCGGCGCGAAGAGCGCGAATTCCACGGCGAGCGACTTTAGGATGTCCGCGGCCGGCATCCTCGAAGGGACTTCGGAGAGGCCCCACCAGCCCGGCACGAACCTCTCGCCCGTGAAGGGCCACAGCAGCTCCACGCCGCCGCCTTCTTTGGTCGTCACCCAGTCAAGAACCGCGTGCGACGCGAATGCCAGGCCGTAGGCGGCCGCCTGACGGGCGCGCTCGCGGCCGAGGCCCGCGGCGAGCGCCGCCCCGACCAGGAGCGCGAAAGCCAGCGAGTGCGTGAAGCCGCGGTGCCAGGTTTTCGAGCGCAAGGCAAAGACCAGCAGGAAGTCGAGGTCGGCGGCGTTGGCCGCGAACGCGCCGGCGAGCAGGGCGGCAGCGAGCCGACCCGGCGTCGTCAGAAAGCTTCGCGGCTGCAGGGCGGCGACGACGCTCGCGCCCAACAGCCCGTGCGCCACAGGCAAAGGCATAAAAAAAGTTTCGGGTTGCGGGTTGCGAGTTTCGAGTTAGAAAGCGAATTGTCTTTAACTCGCAACCCGGAACTCGAAACCCGAAACTTGAGTCATTTGAGGGCGAGTCTCTTGCCGACGTTCTCGGCGAGGGCGCGGGCCTCGGGGAGGAGTTCGAGGGCGCGCAGGAGCTGCGGGTCGCTCTCCAGGAGGAAGCGCCCCGAAGCGTCGTTGCCGAAGGCCGCGGTGATGATGTCGTCGCGCAGGCGGAGGCGAGCGTAGTCGGCTTCGGCGTCGAGCTGCGCCGCCGTCAGACCACTCTCGGGGTCGCGGCGGGCGAAGTCGCGGAAGGCTTCGACGACGCGCTCGTTCACGGGCAGTTCAGTCGGGCGCGGGTAGCCCGCGAACTGCGGCTCCCCGGTCAGGCGGTATGCCTCAAGCCCCGCGACCTGCCCGGCGACGAGCCGGCGCACGAAGTGGAACGACTCCTCGGCGATGCGCGCGCGGACGGGCGTCGCCACGTCGAGCGGCTTCACCTCGTAGTCGGGCGTGATGCCCGCGCCGCCGTAGAAGACGCGGCCGGCGGCCGTGCGGATGGCCGGCCCCGAAGGCGTGGGCGAAGGCTGTGGCGTCGGCTGCGGCGCGGCCTCGTTCGGCGGCTGGACGTGGGTCGGGCGGTTCGGGGGCCGCGCGTCGGCCGCGGGGTCCTGGCGCACGTAGTAGTCGTAGAGCGACCCGCCCGTGTAGTCGCGCTGGATGAGGCGGCCGTAGGGCGTGTAGTACTTGGCGGTCGTGAGGGTGAGTCCCGCGCCGTAGGGGAGCTGGAAGACGCGCTGGACGAGGCCCTTGCCGAACGAGGTCTCGCCGACGATGAGGCCGCGCCCGTGATCCTGCACGGCCCCGGCGACGATCTCGGAGGCCGAGGCCGAGTTGCGGTTGATGAGGACGACGAGCGGGTAGTCAACCGGCTCGACCGAGACGTTCTTGTACTCGCGCGCCTCCGACTCGTCGCGCCCGCGCACCGAGACGATGGTCTGGCCCTTGGCGACGAAGCGGCCCGCCACCTCGATGGCCTGCCCGAGGAGCCCGCCGGGGTTGTTGCGCAGGTCGAGGACGACGTGGCGCATCCCGACGCCGCGGAGCCGTTCGAGGGCGGCGGCCAGCTCCTCGCCGCTCGTCTGCGTAAACCCGCCGGTGAGGCCGACGTAGCCGACGCCGGGGCGCGCCATGAAGGCGTTGCGAATCGAGGGCTGCGGGACGGAGGCGCGGACGATGGTGAAGTAGAGCGGGGCCTCGGAGCCGGCGCGCTCGACCTTGAGCTGGACGCGCTCGCCTTCGGGGCCGCGCACCTGCTTCGAGACCTGCGGCGTCGTCCAGTCGCGCGCGTCCTTGCCGTCAACTTCGACGATGCGGTCGCCGAAGCGCAGGCCGGCGCGCGCCGCCGGCGTGTTCGGAAGGGGGGTCTGGACGTAGACGCCGTCGCGGTGGCGCAGTATCGAGACGCCGATGCCGGTGAAGCGCGACTCCTGATCCTGGAGGAGGCGCTGGTACTGCTCCTTCGTGAAGAAGTTCGAGTGCGGGTCGAGCGACCAGAGCATGCCCTGGATGGCGGCCTCGCTCGCCTTCTCGTAGTCAACGGGGTCGGCGTAGTTCTCGGCGACGACCCCGAGCGCCTCCTGGAAGGCCGACTCGACGCCGCGCCCCTCGCCGCCCCTCCCGCCGAAGGCGCGCCGGCCCGCGAGGCCGCCGACCAGCGTCGCGCCCAGCAGCAACGTCACGGCCGACACGCGCCAGAAAGTCTTACTGCTCATACCGCTCCTCGAAAGCCCGGATAACACGGGACGGGGAGATTTTACCACCTCTGCGGGCCGGAGGCAGAAAGCAGAAGGCGGAAGGCAGGAGGCAGGCGGGAGCCGCCGGAGGCGGCGGCCAGCGTAAAGCCCGGCGTGGAGCCGGGGGCGGAACGCCGGGTTAACGCGCGTAGAGAGAACGAAAGCCCATGAAATGGGCGGCAGCCCCGGCGACTGCCGCCCGCTCGCGCGGGCTCGTTCGAGGTTCGCGCAGACCACCCGGCGTTGCG
>DASZKF010000030.1:0-2990 GCA_035947355.1 Pyrinomonadaceae bacterium
GGGCGCCTCAAGTCACCGCGGCGCACAGCCGGCGAAGCTTAAGACGCCCTCCCTCACGGTCGGGCTTCCGCCTGCTGAGCTGACTTCAACTCGAAACTCACAACTCGCAACTCGAAACTACCCTTTGGGCTTCGGCGAAGTCTTCGGGCGTGTTGACGTTCCTGAAGAAGTGCTCGGAGTTCTCCAGGTCGGCGAGTTCGGCGAAGGGCACCCAGCGCGTGCGCACGCGCGAGAGCAGGGCGCGCGGGCGCAACTCGTCGGCCGCGAGCAGTTGCTCGGTCACGGGCAGGCAGGCGGCGCGGGCGTAGAGCGCGCAGAGCGGCTGGGGCCGGCCGTCGGGTTGGAGCGGGGCGACCGCGTCCGTGTGCGGGGCGCGGAGCGAGGCCAGGCGCTCGAAGAGCGCGGCCGTCGCGAAGGGCAGGTCGCAGGAGAGGATCGCCGCCCACCCGGCCGCGGCTTGCGAGAGCGCGGCGTGGAGGCCGCCGAGCGCGCCCCGCCCGGCGAAGAGGTCGGGCACGACCGGCAGCCCGAACAGGCCGGCGTCCGGCTTCGAGCTGACGACGCTGACCCTCGCGGCGACGCCGCCGAGCGCCGCGGCCGCCCTCCCGACCAGCGTCGCGCCGCCGAGCCGCAGGTGCGCCTTGTCGGCCCCCATCCGGCTCGAAGCGCCGCCCGCCAGGATGAAGCCTTCGAGGTCAGAGTTGGGAAGGCAAACCACGGCGGCGGAAGTTAGCACGCGCAAAATGAGAAGTACAGTTGCGGGAGGCGGCCGCGATTAAAGATATAAGTAGAAGCAACCCGTGACCTTAGCCCGACATCTCTGCTGCGCAGAGATGCGGCTTGACCGTACGGGAAAGGCGAAGTTATAGTCAGCTAACGGCCTCTTCGCCGGGGCCTTTTTATCAACCGGTTTCTCCCCTCCCCAGAGGTTGTTCGATGAAGAGAATCGCCGCCCTTGCAATTTTCGCCCTCGCCCTGTGCGTGCCCGCGCCCGCGCGGCAGTCGGCCCCGAGCCCCTCGCCCTCCTTCTACCCGCTCGAAGAGGTTCGGACGGGGCAGAAGGGCGTGGCGCGCACCGTCTTCGCGGGGGCCGAGACGCAGGAGTTCGGCGTCGAGGTCTTGGGCGTCATGCCCGGCTTCCCGCAGCCGCGCATGTCGGTCATCATCGCCCGCCTGTCGGGGCCGAACGTCGACCGCACCAGCGTCTTCGCCGGCATGTCCGGCTCGCCCGTCTTCATCGAGGGCAAGCTGGTCGGGGCCATCGCCTACGCCTTCCCCTTCTCGAAGGAGCCCATCGCCGGCATCACGCCGATCAAGCAGATGATTGACATCTTCGAGCGGGGGCCGGGCCGCCAGAGCGGCGAGCGCGACCAGCTCGGCTTCCGCCGCGAGCCGCGCGTCGTCTCCTACTCGCAGCTCACGGGGGCCGACTGGAAGTTTGACCTGCCGCAGAACAAGGTTTCGGGCGCGTCCTTCATCGCGCCGGTCGCGGCCGGCTCGCCGCTCACGGGGCTGCTCGGCCAGCAGTTCGCGCCCATCGCCACGCCGGTCGTCTTCAGCGGCTTCACGCCCGACGCGCTCGCGCGCTTCACGCCGCAGCTCCAGTCGAACGGCCTGCTGCCGGTCTCCGGCATCGGCGGCTCGTCGCCGATGACGCCTCTGGGGAAGGTGACGGAGCGGACGCTCCTGCCCGGCTCGTCCGTCAGCGTGCAGCTCGTGCGCGGCGACTACTCGGTGGCGGCCTCCGGCACGGTCACGCACCGCGACTCGGAGCGCATCTACGCCTTCGGCCACCCGTTCCTGAGCCTCGGCTCCTCCGACATGCCGATGGCCGAGTCGTCCGTGGTGACGGTCATCCCGAACACACTGAACTCCTTCAAGCTGACGGTGCCGGGCGAGATGGTCGGCTCGATTTCGCAGGACCGCGCCACGGGCATCTACGGTCAGCTCGGCCGCGCGCCGAAGATGGTGCCGGTGACGATCAACCTGCACACGAGCCGCGAGGAGGTCGAGACCTACCGCTTCGAGGTGGCGAACGACGAGTTCCTGACGCCGCTCCTGCTCAACATGACGGTCTACAGCACGCTGACTTCGAGCGAGCGGAGCCTCGGCGACTCGACCATCAGCGTGCGCGGCACCATCGAGATCAAGGGGCAGGAGCCGATCCGGCTGGAGCGCCGCTTCTCGATGCAGGGCGCGGGCCTCTCGGCCGCCGGGGCCGTGGCCGCGCCGGTCGCGGCGCTGCTCTCTTCGGGCTTCGACAACGTCGAGCTCGGCCCGGTCACGCTCGACATCGCGGCCTCCGACATCCGCCGCGCGGCGACGCTCGACCGCGTCGCGCTCGACCGCAACGAGGTGCGCAACGGCGAGACGGTCGAGGTGCAGGCCTACGTCCGCACCGAGTCGGGCAAGCAGTTCGTCCAGCGCATCCCCGTCGAGATTCCGGCCGACGTGCCGCCGGGCCAGCTCGTCCTCTTCGTCGGCGACGGCGGCTCCTTGCAGCAGGCGTCGGCCGCGCAGAGCTTCGTCCCGAAAGACCTCGCGCAGCTCGTCGGCGCGATCAACAAGCTGAAGAAGAACGACCGGCTCTACGTCAAGCTCTTCCGCATCACGCCGGGCGCGGTCATCGGGACGGACGAGATGCCGAACCTGCCGCCGTCGTTCGTCGCCACGCTCAACAGCGACCGCGCCTCGGGCGGCTACACGCCGACCATGCTCTCGCCCATCGCCGAGAAGGAGCTGCCCGCCGCCGAGTACGTCATCAGCGGCCAGCAGCTCATCACCATCAACGTCATCAAGTAGAACGCCAGACAGTTTTTCCCCGTAGGGAGGTGAGATTGAAAAGTCTCACCTCTTTTTTTTGGAGCGCCGCAAGGCGCGACAGGTTTTTAGCGCCGCAAGGCGCGGCAGGGAATAGCCCCGCCCGTCAGAGCGGGGTGCGCGGCCGTCAGAAAGAACGGAGCCCCGAAGGGGCGGCACACGTCGTCAAA
>DASZKF010000031.1:0-2059 GCA_035947355.1 Pyrinomonadaceae bacterium
GCGGCAACGGCGACGGGGTGATTGACGGCCAGGATGAGGCTTATTCCCACCTGCGGCTGTGGCAGGACGCGAACCACGACGGCGTCTCACAGCCCGAGGAGTTGTACACGCTGCCGTCGCTCGATGTCGTGCGGCTGCGCCTCGACTACAAGGAGTCGAGGCGGGTGGACGAGCACGGCAACCGGTTCCGCTACCGGGCGAAGGTGGACGACGCGAGGGGCGCGAAGGTCAACCGCTGGGCCTGGGACGTGTTCCTCGTCGCGCAGGAGTGAAGCCGGCTAAGGTTAGCGCGAAGGCCGCCCGCAAGTGGTTTACTTCTCGCGGGCGGCCCTTTGTGTCGGCGGCGTTCACTTGACGGAGTAGCGGGCGAGGGTGTTGGGGAAGACGATGACGCCGGTGAGGACGTCGGCCATCGCGACCTTGTTGCTGCCGGTGAGGAGGTCTCGGGCCTTGAGGCCGTAGAGCGCCTCGTTGAGGTTGTTGTCGGGGTTGATGACCGCCCCTTTCAGTTCGAGGCCGGCGAAGAGGCCGCGGCTTCGCGAGTAGGAGAGGATGCCGGCGTCGAGCGTGAGGTTCGTCGTCGCGCTGGCCGCCCGGCCCACGGGGCCGGCCGCGGCGCTCGCCTCGCCGCCCATCTCGAACTTATCTTCGAGCAGCCCGCGCACCGCGTCCTCGTTCATGAACAGCAGGACGAAGTCGGTCTTCGACGCGCCGATCTGCAGGCCGACGCTGGCCCCGCCCAGCTTGAAGAAGGCCGGCGCGCTCCAGCCGCCCGTCACGCGCCGGCTGATGAGGCCGCTGCCGCCCCGCCCGCCGACGAGGAAGCCGGCCTTCAGGACGCCGGGGAAGACCGCGACGGCCTCGGCCCGGTCGAGCAGCTCCTTCGGAATCGAGTTGTCAGGCGCGTCCATGATCTGGTCGAAGACGCGCGCCGCGGCCGAAGCCTTCTTCGACGCCTCCTTCTGCTGCTTCGGGCTGGCCGTCGCCTCGGGCCGCGCGGCCCGGCGCTGCCGCTCGGTCTGCGCGGGGGCGCCCGACGGAAGGACCGCAGCCGCGCACGCGGCCGCCAGAACGAGCTGAGGGAACGGAAGCTTCATGCGAGTCTCCTTAAAAACAGTAGACAGTAGTCAGTAGTCAGTAGTCAGTAGAAATGCGTTCGCTTGCGAGCCTTGAGCATCTCGGCCTCAACATCAGTAGTGCGGAGCCTACTGGCTACTGACTACTGTCTACTGTCTACTGTCTACTTTGCCCGTCGTACCGAGTAGCGGTTGAGTTGGAGCGGGAGCGCGCGGACGGCCGAGGGGACGGGCGTGTCGTCGCGGCTCGTGATCAGTTCGGTCGCCTTCTTGCCGTAGAAGGCTTCGTTGAGGTCGTTGTCGGGCGTGACGGCGACGCCCTTGAGCGAGGCCCCGAGGAAGACGCCTTTACTGCGCGAGTATGTCAGGATGCCGGCGTCGAGCGTCGGGTTGGTGCTCGCGCCGAGCGCGCGGCCCACGGGGCCGGCCGCGACCTCGACCTCGCCGCCGACCTCGAACTTGTCCTCCATCAGGCCCTTCAGCGCCGCCTCGTTCATGAACAGCAAAACGTAGTCGGTCTTCGAGCCGCCGATCTGCGCGCCGAAGCTGCCGCCCGTCATGTTGTAGAAGACCGGCGCGCCCCACTGCCGCCGGGGCGTGCGGCGGCTGATGACGCAGTCGCCCTTGCGGCCGCCGACGATGAAGGCGGCCTTCAAGACGCCGGGGCAGACGGCCACGGCCTCGGCCCCCTCGATCAGCTCGCGCGGGATGGCGCGCTCGGGCACCGACATGACCTGGCGGAAGACGCGCGCCGCGTCGTTCGAGTGGCGCGCCGCGTCCTTCACGCGCCGCGGCGCGCGCCGCGACTCGCCCCCCGTCTGCGCCGACGCCGCCCCGCACGCCAGCCCCGCCGCCCACACCAGCGCCAGCACGTAAACAGTGCGCCGCACCCGCGAAAAATACATATCAGTCCTCCACGGAAATGATGAATGAGGAATGATGAATGATGAATGAAAGACGAGTCGTCAGTTATCAGTCATCAG
>DASZKF010000032.1:0-20390 GCA_035947355.1 Pyrinomonadaceae bacterium
CCCCCCCGACAACGTCATCCCGTTCCCTGGGCCCAAGCCGACCCCGGTGCCGCCTCCCCCGCCGCCCCCCCCGCCGAAGCCCCCGAAGCCCGGCGAGGAGTGTTATGAGCAGCTAAGAGTCTGCTTGAGGTTCGCCGGCACCGACCCCGTTAAATCGGCGGCGTGCCAGGCCCAGTTCGTAGAGTGCATGCAACGTCTCGGGATGCCTTCGTTGTGGCCGTAGGCAAGAACTCAAGAGGGCTGGGCTGAGACGATGGAGCGGCTCCTCTCCACGGTATAATGTACCCGACGGCCGGCTGACCAGCAGGAGAGTGAGGAATGATCTGTTTCCATATTGAGGTGAACGGCGAGAAGGTTTGCACGGCCGGGGTCGGTGAGTTCGGCGTCCTCACGGCCGTCCTGTCGTGGGTTAGAAATCGTCAACAGCATGCTGAGGGGGGCGATAACCCGAACCCCGTAGTCCTTCATGTCGGCGGCTTGACAGATCAGGGGGAAGACGATGAAGAGCACGTACAGTGGGCCGGAAAAAGCCTCGCTGTTGGGGATGTGGTGAGAGTCGAAATAGTTGACGCCGAGAGTTGTGATGAACCTGGGGAAAAAAAACGGAGGGACCCCGCCCAGCGAGTTGAACGGGCAAGAGAGTATTACGAGCAGCTAAAAGCAGGGTTCGCCTCGACTCAGGAACAACACGGAGAGCCGGGAGGTTAGTACATTTACGAGGGCCGGGACGGGCGCGGGCGGCGGCGTCGAGCTGATGCAGTACGAGACGCTCGGCGCGAGCACGGGCAGCGCGCTGACGCGCTACGGCTACACGGGCCGGGAGCGCGACGACCAGACGGGGTTAATTTACTACCGCGCGCGGTGGTATAGGGGGAAGATGCGTACCGCCCCGCTTGACTTCCTGGTCTAAATCCCTAGAACTGGATGGCCGAGTTAGACAATAATAATCTCTACGGTCGGTATTCCTTTGAGCGTGGCCTGGGTTTAAGGAAAGGAGCTTGAGATGGCGGACGCACACAAGGCCGGGCAGGGCGCACAGCGAATTACCCGTTGGCTCGTAGAGAACAGGGCGGAGTTCGAGGGGCAAGGCATAGCCGAGGATAAGTTGGCCGCCTCGCTCGGAATGGCCGGCGCAGAGGTCATAGAGGCGATAGACCACCTCGAGGCGCGGGAAGAGGTCGTCAGAATCCCGAAGGCCCTGTCAAACCCGCCGCAGTTCCTGCTTAAACCGGGGCGGGGGTGGCCCGAGGCGCGGGACGAAATACTCGCGGGAGCCCGTTGACTAAGAAGGCCGGGGCGCTTCCGCAGGGAATGTAACGGCGCGCCTGATAACTCATTTACCCCGAGCCCGCCAGCGCGGATGCCTTCCGCGGGCCGGGTGCCGCCCGCCGTCGTGCGGGCGGGTGAAGCCGTGCGTTAGACTCCTCCGCGGACGCGGTCGCCGCCCACAGAAGTCCTCACACCTGTCTTCATAATCAAAAATAACTCCGGCCCGAGCGCGGGGCTTCTCCGCGTGCGGCGGCCGTGTGTCTACCGTGGCCGCGCCGGCCAAAATTAGCAACATAGTGCAAGCGCCGCGGGGCGTGTTTGTTTACGATGGGCAGACGGCCGAACGGCTCAGAGAGGCCGCGCGCCTGAGCACGGGCGCTGAAATCGTCGCGAAAGGCCGGCCGCCGCCGAGGAAGGTCGAGGCTTTATCCGGGCGGCGGCGCTGGCGGCCGGTCGCGTTCGGGAAGATGAGGAATCTGCCATGTTGGAAACTGCCCCCGCGGTCGCCCCCTTACCGCACGAGCAGAAACAGGTCGCACACGGGCGAGGCCATCAACCGGAGACGGCGGCCGCCCGCGAGCCAGGCCGGCGGAACGGCTCGCGGCTCGACTCCGTAGACTTCCTGCGGGGCCTTGTGATGGTCATCATGGCGCTCGACCACGTCCGCTTCTTCCTCCACCGAGACGTCATCCTGGGAGTAGACCCGCTCGACCTGACGAAGACGAACGCCGCGCTGTTCTTCACGCGCTGGATCACACACTTCTGCGCGCCGGTCTTCGTCTTCCTGGCGGGGACGGGCGCGTACCTCTCGGCCCGCCGCGGGAAGACCAAGAATGAACTCGCCCGCTTCCTCCTGACGCGGGGCCTCTGGCTGATCCTTCTGGAGTTCACGCTCGTCAAGTTCGGGTGGACTTTCAGCTTCGACTATCACCTGACGTTCGCCGTCGTCCTCTGGGCGCTCGGCTGGGCGATGGTCGCGCTGGCCGGGCTTGTCTACCTGCCGGTCTGGGCCGCGGCCGCCGTCGGCGTCGCGATGATCGCCGGCCACAACCTTTTAGACGGCGTGCAGCCCGAGAGCTTCGGCGGCTTCCGCTGGCTCTGGGTCGTGCTTCACGGGACGGGGCCTCTCCAGCCGACGCCCGGCAGGAGTCTGGTCGTGACTTACCCGCTCGTCCCCTGGGTCGGGGTGATGGCCGCCGGGTACGGCTTCGGCGCGCTGCTTTCGGGCGAGCGCCGCGCCCGCCGCCGGGTGCTGCTTCGGCTCGGGGCCGGGCTGACGCTCGCCTTCATCCTGATCCGCGCCGCGAACGTCTACGGCGACCCGCAGCCGTGGGCACCGCAGAAGGATTTACTGCTCACGGCCCTCTCCTTCCTCAACTGCGAGAAGTACCCGCCCTCGCTGCTCTTCCTGCTCATGACGCTCGGGCCTTCGATGTTCGTCCTCGCTCTGTTCGACGGCGGGCCGGGCGCGCTCTCCCGGCCGTTCGTCGTGTTCGGGCGCGTCCCGCTCTTCTACTACCTGCTCCACTTCCCGCTCATACACCTGTTCGCGGTGGCGCTCTCTTACGCGCGCTACGGGCAGGCGCCCTGGCTGTTTACGAACCCGCCTTGGGGGCCAGACCTCATGCGAGCGTTCCCGAGCGACTACGGCTACAACCTGCTCGTGGTATACGCCGTATGGGTCGCCGCGGTCGCCGTCCTGTACCCGGCCTGCAAGTGGTTCGCGGGGGTCAAGCGGAGGAGGCGCGACGCCTGGTTGAGCTACCTTTGAGCCGGCGGCGGGGCGCGAACTCTCAGGCCGCTTCAGGCGTTTGTAAAGCGTCGGGTGTCGTTTCCGAATTGCCGGCCCGAGCCGCGCGATGAATCACGTCAGCACGTACATCAGAACCCCCCTCGTCACCGTCTCCCGCTTCGAGCACCCCGGCGGGGAGGCCCACGTTGACCCGCAGGAGGAAGCGGCCTCGGAGTATTCGGTCAATTTCGTCGAGCGGGGGAGCTACTTCCTGCAGGTCGGCCGGCGTCGGTGGGAGATGTCCGCGACGCTCGTCTTCGTCACGCGTCCGGGCGCGGTCTTCCGCTGCCGTCACCGGGACGAGACGCCGACGGACGTCTCCTTCTCCGTCTGTTACGACGCGGCGTTCGTGCGGGACGTGTGGCGTCACGGCGGGGCGGGCCGCGCCGCCTCCCCGCTCAACGTGGCCCCCCTGACGAACCGCCTGGCCTACCTGCAAATGCGTCTGAGGCGCGCCGCCGACAGCCGGGAAGAGGTGCTGGCGGCGGAAACGCTGGCCGGCGAGCTGCTCCTGGCCCTGTCTCAGGGCGGCCCCGGTAAGGTCAACCGGCCGTATCAGGCGCGCCTCTTCGCCTGGTACGCCGAGCGCGTCGAGGCCGCGCGCGCCCTGATGGATTCGCAGTACGCCTCGCCGCACTCGCTCTCCTCGCTCGCGCGCTTCACCGGCATGAGCCCCTTCCACTTCTCGAGGGTCTTCCGCGAGCTGACCGGCACGCCGCCGCACCGCTACCTGCTAGGCGTCAGGATGGCGAGGGCCGCCGAGCGTCTGCGGGACGGCGCGGGCGTGACGGAGACGTGCTTCGCCGCCGGCTTCACAAACCTGAGCCACTTCACACGCCTCTTCCGGCGCACCTTCGGCGCCCCGCCCTCCCGCTTTCCGGGGAAGGGGACTGCCCGCGGAGAGTAGATGTCCCGGACGGGCGCCGTCGGGCGCATCGTCTCGGTCTACTTCCGCGACCCCGACCTCAACCTCATCGAAGTGTCCAACTACGTGCGGGATTAACTTCGGGCGTGGCGCGTTCACTCGCCCGCGAGCGCGATCATCTCGATCTCGACCAGCGCGCCGAGCGGCAGGCGCGCCGCCTGGACGGTGGTGCGCGCCGGGGGCTCCCGCGCGAAGAACCGCGCGTAGACTTCGTTCATCGCGGCGAAGTCGTTCATGTCCGCGAGGTAGACGTTCGACTTGACCGCGCGGTCGAGGCCGCTGCCGGCGGCTTCGAGCACGGCCCGGAGGTTCCTCATCACCAGTTCGGTCTGCTCGGCCGCGTCCTTCCCCGCCATCTCGCCGGTCTCCGGGTCGAGCGCGGCCTGCCCCGACGCGAACACGAAACCGCCCGCGACGACGGCCTGCGAGTACGGGCCGACCGGCGCGGGCGCGTCCTTCGTCGCCACCGACTGCTTTCGCATGGCACGACACCTCGGTTGATGATTGAGAGATCAGTTGACGCCCGCGGCGAACGAATCTATGTCGTCGAACAGGCGGTCAACCAGCCGCTCGTCCGCGTAAGGGTTGAGCAGCACCGCCCGCAGCCGGCGCGCGCCCCTGTACGGCGGGCAGGAGAGGAAGAGGTCGCGCTCGCGGAGCAGGAACGCCTGGAGGTTTAAGTTCCACTCGTCCGGGCCTGCGGGGCGGGTGCGCGCGGGCCTCGCGCGGAAGCAGAGGATGTTCGTGTCCGGCTCGCCGACCGACTCCAGGTAAGGTCGTCCTTCGACCTTGCCCCGGAAGTAGTCCGTGAGGCGGCAGCCCTCGTCCACGAGCCGGCCGTAGCCGCGCGTTCCGATGTGTTGCAGCGACAGCCAGAGCTTGAGGGCTTCGACGCGGCGGCTGCCGTGCACGGTGATCTCGCCGAGGTTCGTCACGGCGTCGCCTCCGCCCGCGTAAGGCGAAGGCACGCGGAAGGCTTCCTCCATCCCGCGCATTTCACGGAAGAGCGCCATCGCGCAGCCGCTGCTGACGTAGAGCCACTTGTGCGGGTTGACCGTCACGGAGTCGGCCGCCTCGACGCCGGCCAGCCTCCGCCCGTGTTCTTCCGAGAAGACGAGCGCGCCGCCGTAGGCCGCGTCCACGTGATACCAGAGGCCGTGCTCGCGCGCGACCGCGCCGACTTCGGCCAGCGGATCTATGTTGCCGGTCACGGTCGTCCCGGCCGTCGCGACGACGCAGAAAGGCTCGCGGTTATTCCCCTTCGCCTTCCTGATCTCTTCGCGCAGGCTCTCGGGCCGCATCCGCGAGTTCTCGTCCGCCGCGACCGGCACGACGCCCTCCGCGCCCAGGCCCAGGATCATCGCCGCCTTGCGGACGGAGGAGTGCGCCGCCTCGGAGGCGAGGACGACCGGCGACACGGGCAGCGAGCCGAGTCCTCTCTCACCCGTGCCGAATCTGACGTTGCGGGCGACGGCGAGGGCCTGCAGGTTCGCCATCGTCCCCGAGCCGAGCATCACCCCGCCCGAGCGCCCGCCGAGGCCGAAGAGGCGCGCGAACTGCCCCGTCAGAGACAGTTCGAGCGGGGTGAAGGTCGGGGAGAGTTCGTGGAAGAGCATGTTGTTGCTGAGCGCCGCGGCCACGAAGTCGCCGACGACTGACATGGTCGTCGGCAGAGAGTTCATGTGGCCGACGTAGCCGGGGTGCGCGGCGTTCATCGCCCCGGCGACGAGGGGCCGGAGCTTTTCCAATAACACTTCCTCCGCGACCGGCTCAGCCGGGATCGGCTCTTCCACGAAGGACGACTCCGGCAGCGGAGACCGCTCTGCCGCCTCGGTCAGGTAAGGCAGGAGAAGGGAAGCGGCCTGACTCAGAAGGCTCTCGACCTCCCGACGGTTCCCGCCGCGCGGGTCTATGAAGGCGGACGCCGGTAAAAATGAGCGGTTCACGTTTCCCCTCCTTCCGCGCCGCGAGCTTGCGGCGCGAACTTCCTTAAACCCCCCGCAGGCCGCCCCGGCGGAAACGGAGCACGGGCGCGCGCGGCGAGACGGCCCGCCGCCGGTTTTGCGCGCGCGGCGGGCGGAGACGCGCCGCGCCGCATAGCTCCGGGCCGAGCGCCAGCGCCGCCTGCTCCGATACCGAGTCCTGCGCGGCGAAGAGGTCCTCGAACTCCCCGTCGAACCTCGCGGCCCAGAGCGCCACGCCGTCGCGCGCGCGGACGAGCTGGACTGAGACGCGAAGCCTCCCGCCGTCGCGCTGGTAGAACCCCTCGACCACGGCGTCGGCGCCGAGTTCGTCGCCGGCGAGGCGCGTGCCGCGCGCGTCATCACAGAGGCGCAGCACGGCCGAGGTGGGCAGCACGCGGACGCCGCTCACGCCGCTCAGGCGCGTGATGAGCGCGTCGGCCAGCCCGAGGCCGAGCGCCTCGCCGTCCTCGCCCCCTGCGAGCGGCCTGAAGGGGAGCACCGCGACCGAGTTGATCGTACCCGCGTCGGCCTTCCGAGTTCGGCCGGCGGCCGGCGGCGCGTCCGACTCGCGCACGCGCGGGGCGAAGAGGTAGCCCGCCCCCGGAACGGTGACGATGTAGCGGTGCTCGCCCTTCCCCTCGCCGAGCGCGCGCCGCAGGAGGAAGACGTTCTGCGCGAGGTTGCCCTCCTCGACGAAGCTGTCCGGCCAGACGGCCGACATCAGCTCGCCTTTACTCATCACGCGGCCGCCGCCGCGGACGAGGGCGAGCAGCGTCTCGAAGGCTTTGGGCGTGAGCCGGACGGGCGCGCCCTCGCGCAGGAGGAGGCGGCGCGACACGTCTATGAGGAAGGGGTCGAACTCGTAGAAGTTTCTGCGGCGGTCGTCCATCGCGGCCGGGCTCACGCCCCGCTCCTTTCTCGCCCTACGCCCGCGGGCCGAAGGCTCTCGGCCGGCGCCAGCTCTGAACCCAGACGGTCTTGACGTTGACGAACTCCAGAAGCCCCCGCGCGCCCAGCTCGCGCCCGTAGCCGGAGCGCTTGACGCCGCCGAAGGGCAGGCGCGGGTCTGAGGCGACGAGGCCGTTGACGAAGACGGAGCCGGCCTCGATCTCTTCGACGAACCGCCTCGCCTCCCGCTCGTCGTCCGTCCACGCGCTCGCGCCGAGTCCGTAGGGCGTGTCGTTGGCGAGCCGGATCGCCTCGTCAACCGAGGAGGCGCGGAAGAGCATCGCGACGGGGCCGAACAACTCCTCACGGGCCGCGGGCGCGTGTGCGGGAATCTCGGCCAGGACGGTCGGGGCGTAGAAGAAGCCGGGCCGCGCGAGCCGGCCGCCCCGGAGGACGACGCGCGCGCCGGCCGCCACGAGGCTTTCAACCTGCGCGTCTAAGTCCTGAAGAACTTGCGCGGTGGCGAGCGGGCCGATGTCGGTCGCCTCGTCCGAGGGGTCGCCGACGCGGAGCGACTCCATGCCGGCGGCGAAGCGGCGCGCGAACTCTTCGTAAACGTCTTCGTGGATGATGAAGCGCTTGGCCGCGATGCAAGACTGGCCGCTGTTGAGCGTGCGCGCCCTGACGGCCGTCCTCACGGCTTCTCCGAGGTCTGCGCTCGGCATGACGACGAAGGGGTCGCTGCCGCCGAGTTCGAGCACGGTCTTCTTCAGGTGCCTGCCCGCCTCGGCCGCTACGCTGCTGCCGGCGCGGTCGCTCCCCGTCAGCGTGACGGCCGCGACGCGCGCGTCCGCGATGACACCTGCAACTCTTTCCGAAGGGATAAGCAGAGCCTGGAACGCGCCCGCGGGGAAGCCCGCGCGGCGGAAAACTTCTTCGACGGCGAGCGCGCACTGCGGCACGTTCGGGGCGGGCTTAAAGAGGACGACGTTGCCGGCCATCAAGGCGGGCGCGGCCACGCGTATGATCTGCCAGAAGGGAAAGTTCCAGGGCATCACGGCGAGGACGGCGCCGAGCGGCTCGTGGCGGACGTAGCTCGCGTGCGCGCCGGTCTGGACGTATTCGTCGGCGAGGAGGGGTTCCGCCTCGGCCGCGTAGTGGCGGCAGCCGCGGACGCTCTTCTCGATCTCGCGCGCGGCGGCCGTCAGGGGCTTCCCCATCTCGGTCGTGATGAGGCGGGCGCGGGCTTCCTTCTCCGCTTCGAGCAGCCCGGCGACCCGCAGGAGCAGCCGCGCGCGAGCGGCGAAAGAGGTTCGCCTGTAATCGCGGAAGGTCTCGGCCGCGAGCCGGAGTTTAGCCTCGACCTCCGCCTCCGTGTGCGGGGTGAAAGTCCTCAACAGCTCGCCCGTCGCCGGGTTGATCGTCGCTATCGCCATCTCGCCCCGCGCCGCCCCGCCAGTCGAGAGGGCCGGCGCGCCCGTCCCTTCTGACTCGTCAACCGTCGAGCGCCCGCGCGAAGTCCGCGATCAGGTCGCGCTCGTCCTCCGCGCCGACCGAGATGCGGACTAACCCGTCGCCGATCCCCAGCGCGCGCCGCTGCTCGGGCGTGTGCTGGTGGCTCCACATCGCGGCCACGGGGACGACGACCGTCTCGACCCCGCCGAGGCTCACGGCGCAGCGGGCGAGCTTGAGCGCGCCGATGAAGCGCGCGGCCGCGCCGAGGTCGCCCTTCAGCTCGACGCTCATCATCCCGGTGAAGCCGCGCATCTGCCGCCGCGCGAGCGCGTGCTGCGGGTGCGATTCGAGGCCGGGGTAGTTGACGCGCGCGACCTTCGGGTGGCGTTCGAGGAACTGTGCGAGGGCGAGCGCGTTGCGGTTCTGCCGCTCGACGCGCAGGCCGAGCGTCTTCAGGCCGCGCAGCAGCAGCCACGCGTCGAAGGGGCTGAGCACCGCGCCCGAGACGATGGCGAACTCCCACAGCCGCTCGATGAAGGACTGTGACCCGACGACGACGCCCGCCGTCAGGTCGTGGTGGCCGCCGAGGTACTTGGTCGCGCTGTGGACGACCACGTCTATTCCGAACTCCAGCGGGCGCTGGTTGACCGGCGTGGCGAAGGTGTTGTCTATGACCGTCGTGATGCCGCGCGCGCGGGCCAGCTCCGCGACGGCCCTCAGGTCCGTCAGCCGCAGCAGCGGGTTCGAGGGCGACTCGACGTAGATCAGCTTCGTGTTCGGCCGCAGGGCGGCGGCGAACTCTTCCGTCTCACTCTGCTCGACGAACGTGCGCTCGACGCCCCAGCGCGGCAGCATGTCGCGCAGGAGCTTCGTCGTCCCCGCGTAGTGGACGCGCTGGGCCACGACGTGGTCGCCGCTCTGCACGAGACTCATCACGGCCGGGAAGATCGCGCCCATCCCCGAAGAGGTCACGAGCGCGGCCTCGCCGCCTTCGAGCGCGGCGACGGTGGCCTCGGCCTGCCGGTGCGTCGGGTTGCCGTAGCGCGTGTAGAACTCCGAGGGGCGCACGGACTCGCCCAACTCCGCGATGTGTTCGGGCGAGTCCGCGCCGAAGGTCGAGGTCTGCCAGATCGGCGCGGTGACGGCGTGCGTCTCGTTCAGCCGGCCCGACTCGTGGATGACCCTGGTCTGCAAGCCGACGCCCTCGGCGTCTGTGTTACTCATCTCGCGAACGCTCCTTCCTCGCTCCGGGCGGGTCACCCGTCCCCGCCCGGGTGTGCAATTCAAGCCGTCACCGACGCGCCCGAAACACCCGCGCCCGCGCGCCCGCGCACGCGCAGGAATTCGCCGAGCCTCCGCAGCGCTTCGGCGAACCCTTCGGCCGACACCCCGAAGCCGAGCCGGAAATGTTCCGGCATCTCCCAGCAGTCGCCGGGCAGGAGCAGCACGCCGCGCGCGGCCATCTCGCGGCAGAACTCGCGCGAGTCTTCGCCGCCCGGCAGCCAGGGGAAGGCCGTCATCCCGCCGCGCGGCCGAACCCAGGAGAGGCGCCCGGCCTGCTCGGCGAAGAACTGTTCGAGGAGGGCGAGGTTCGCCGAGGCGACGCGGCGCGCGCGCCCGAAGATCGCCTCGCGGTGTCTGAGGGCGACCAGGGCCAGCTCCTCGCCGAGCGGCGAGTTAGAGATCGTGAAGTAGCTGCGCGCCTCGGCGTAAGCGTGCATCCGCGCCTCGTCGCGCTCGACGACCCAGCCCAGGCGCAGGCCGCTCAGCGAGAGCGACTTCGAGAAGCTGCCGAGCACGGTCGCGTGTGGCAGGCGCGCGGCCGAGGCGGTCTCCCGCCCGTGGTAGACGGGGTGATAGACTTCGTCGGAGACGAACTGGATGCCGCGCCCGGCGGCGAAGTCGTGCAGCTCCCGCATCTCCTCGTCGGAGAGGGTCGCGCCCGTAGGGTTGTGCGGCGAGTTGACGAGCAGCAGCTTCGTCTTGCCGTCGGCCAGCTTCTTGACCTCGTCCGGGTCTACGCGGAAGTCGTTCTCGCGCCGCAGGCGGTAGAAGCGCGCCTCCAGCCCGAGCAGCTTCGGGACGACGGCCGTCGGCGGGAAGAGCGGCAGTGGTAAGATGACGTTCGCGCCCGGCTCGGCGGCGAGGAAGGAGAGGATGAGCAGCGCCTCGGACGCGCCCGTCACGACCAGCACCTGCTCGGGCCGCACGCCCTGCATCTCGGCGACGGCGGCGCGGAGGTTTTCCTTACCGGAGGTGTGCGAGTAGGCCAGTTCGGTCTCGAAGAGCCGCTCGCGCTCGCCGGCGCTCAAAAGCCCCAGAAGCTCTCGGGCCGTCCAGCGCGGCCCCGTGCTTGAGGCGAGGTCGAATTCGGGCGGGTTGTCGGAGAAGTGGTACTGGTTCAGCCAACGGTCGAGCTCGAAGTCGGGTATCCTCATCGCCGTTCATTGCTCCTTTCGGGATTCGCGGCCGGCGTTAACAGTCAAATTGTACGCAGACAATTTGACAAAGTTGCAAAATTGTCTGTACTGTATGCCGGGACGTTCAGGCTGTCAACAAAAATCATCACCGTGACAATGTGGAAGCCAGATTTGAGCCGATACGGCGGGCCGCGCTACTCGGCCATCGTCGAGGCCATCGCCGAGGACATCGAGGGCGGCCTCCTCAAGCCGGGCGCGCAGATGCCTACGCACCGCGAGCTGGCGAACCGTCTGGGCGTCACCACGGGCACGGTCACGCGGGCCTACGCCGAGGCGGCGCGGCGCGGGCTGCTCGTCGGCGAGACCGGCCGCGGGACTTTCGTCAGAGGGGGCGGGCCGGGCGAAGCCTTCGCCGCGCCCGCGCCTTCGGAAGACGGGGGGCTGATTGATCTGAGCCTGAACATCCCGCCGCTCCCGGTCGGCGACGAACTCGGGCAGGCCCTGAAGGAGACGCTCGGCCGCCTCTCGACCCGCCACGGCCTCTCCTGCCTGATGGGCTACCAGCCGGCCGAGGGCTCGGAGCGCCACCGCGCGGCCGGGGCCGAGTGGGTGGCGAGCGCCGGGCTCGAAGCGCGCCCGCAACAGACCATCGTCTGCAACGGCGCGCTGCACGCCATGACGGTCGTCTTCGCCACGCTGACCAAGCCCGGCGACGAGGTCTTCACCGAGAGCCTGACCTACCCCGGCATGAAGAACCTCGCGCACCTCCTCGGCCTCCGGCTGCGCGGGCTGCCGACGGACGAAGGCGGCATCATCCCCGAGGCTTTCGAAGAGGCTTGCCGGCGCGACCCGGCGCGCGTGCTCTACACGATACCGACGATCCAGAACCCCCTGGGGACGCTGATGCCGGAGGCGCGCCGGCGCGAGGTGGCGTCCGTCGCGAAAGCCCACGGGGTCGCAATCGTCGAGGACGACGTGCACAGCTTCATGCTCCCCGAGCCGCCGCCGCCGCTCTCGTCTTTCGCGCCGGAGAACAGCTACTTCATCCTGAGCACCTCGAAGAGCATCGCCGGCGGGCTGAGGATCGGCTACCTGGTCGCGCCGGAGCCGATGGTCGAGCCGCTGGCGGCGACCCTCCGGACGACGGTCTGGATGGCCCCGCCGCTGATGGCCGAGATCGCGTCGGAGTGGATCAAGGACGGGACGGCCCGGCGCATCGTCGGGCAGAAGCGCGCCGAGGCCGCGGCCCGGCAGGCGGTCGCCGCGCGCGCCCTCGCGGGCTTCGACTTCGACGCGCACCCCCTGAGCTTCCACCTCTGGCTGCGCCTCCCGGACCCCTGGCGCGGCAACGAGTTCGCGGCGCAGCTCCGGCGCCGGGGCGTCGTCGTCACGCCGCCCGAGGCGTTCGTCCCCGGCCGGGGGGAAGCGCCCCACGCCGTGCGCGTCTGCCTCGGCGCGCCCCGCCGCAGGGCGCACCTCGAGAAGGGCCTCGCCGTAGTCGGCGAAGTGTTGCGGGGCACCCCCGACCCTTCACTCTCCATCCTCTAAGCCGCAGGGGGCTCGTCTTCCAGCACGTACGCGGTCGTGATCTCGATCGCCTTGTAGAGGGACCTGTAGACGGGGCAGTGCTCGGCGTGAATCCGGTGCACGCGCTCGACGGCGTCGCGCGCCGCGGCGGGCGCGCGCAGGCGGTAGAGGACGCGGATGCGCTTGATGATGAGCACCTCGTCCTCCGTCTCGACCTCGCCCGTCACTTCGGCCGACAGGCGGCCGCGGCTCGCGTCAATTTTGCGCGCCTCCAGCGCGCCCCCGAAGGTGCCGACCAGTCAACCGGCCGCGCCGGCGATGACGTAATCAATCGTCGCGGCGTGCGGCTCGGCGATCGTGTCGGGGTTCACGCCGTAGTGCTCGGCGATGGCCCCGTGGACGCCGAACCGAACCGGCTCGCCCTCGGCCGGCAGGTACGCGAGCCTGAGCGGGCCGACCTGCCGCTCGATGCGAATCCTGGAGGTGTAGACGACTTCCGACATGTGCCCTCCTCACGCTTCGGCGCTCGCGCGGCCCGCCCGAAGGGCGACGCCTCACCGGCCGAGCTTCGTCCCGAAAGTTTTCAGGTACTTCATCCCCGTGTCGCACATGACTGTGACGACGGTGGCGTCCGGGCCGAGTTGCCCGGCCAGGCGCAGGGCGGCGACGACGTTGCCGCCGGTCGAAGTCCCCGCGAAAAGGCCCTCCTCGCGGGCCAGCCGCAGGGCCATCTCCGTGGCCTCTTCCGTGGAGACCAGCTCGATGTGATCGGCGATGTCGTCTCTCCAGAGCGGCACGACGAAACCGGCCCCGACCCCGTCAATCTTGTGAGCGCCCGTCGGGCCGCCCGACAGCACCGGGGACTCGGAGGGCTCGACGGCGACGATTCGGATTTTTCCGTTGCGGCGGCGTAAGCCTTCGGCGTTGCCGCGCAGCGACGCCGCGGTGCCGACGCTCTGGACGAAGCCGTCAACCCGCCCGCCCGTCTGCGCCCAGACCTCTTCCGCCATCCCGTGATAGGCCGCGAGCTGATCCGTGTTGTTCAGCTGATCCGTCCAGAAGCTTCCGGGTCTCTCCGCGATACGGCGGGCGGCCTCGATCATGTCGCGGGTCAGCTTCTCCGTCATGCGCCCGGCATCGCTCGGCACGATTTGAAGCCGCGCGCCGAGGATTCTCATGTGGTCGAGTTTCTCCCGGGCGAAGGCGTCCGAGGTTACGACGTGCAGCGGGTAGCCCTTGACCGCGCAGACGAGGGAGAGCGAGACGCCGGTGCTGCCGCCCGTGTATTCGACGACGAGGCCGCCGTCCGCGAGACGCCCGTCGGCCTCGGCCGCCTCGATCATGGCGAGCGCCACGCGGTCTTTCATGCTGCCCGTAGGGTTCTCGCTCTCCAGCTTCAGCAGGACGCGCGCGCCGCCGCGGGGCGCGACGTTGCGCAGAGGCAGTAAAGAGGTGTTGCCGATGCAGTGCAGGATGTCGCGCCGCAATTCCGTCATGGTGTCTCGTGCCCTCCCGGCGCCGGCCGTCGGAACGCTTCGGCGGACTGAAGTCAGCCTTCGGGGTAGAAGACGAAGAGGACGCAGCCCGTCTCGCTCTGCGGCCAGTGGGACGAGCCGGCCGGGTTGTGTACGAACGTCCCGGCCGGGTAGTCCCGCACCCCGTCGTTGAAGACGCCGGAGACGACGTAGACCTCCTCCGGCCCCGGCTCGTGCACGTCGAGCGTCTCGAAGCGGCAGCCCGGATCAATCTCCAGGACCTGCGCCTTCGCCCCGTTCTCGCCCTTCCAGAGCGTGCGGAGGCGGACGCCTCTGAAAAGCTCCCTGACCGGCGCTTCTTCCAGACTCTTCCAACTCACCTCGGTCATGCTCTCTCCTCCTCGTCGGCCGGGAAGCTAAGACTAAAGGGTTCCGGCGGACTCGCCTTGCACAGAGTTGACCCCGGCGGGGCGCGGAGAGAATATCGTGCTGAATTTCGACGGCCGCCCGCGCGCGGCCCGCCGCCTCGCCCTGAGAACTTCTGATAATTATTGAGCGCCGGCCAAAGACCTCACGCGCCCGCGGCGCAGATAATTCGGCCGGGCCGACGACGGCCGAGGGGCGCGCCATGTCAACTTACGTCTACGTCCAGTTAGAGGTTCTTTGATGGATAACCGTCTGCTGCGCGATCAATTCTCCGAGCTGTCCACGGCGCTCGCCGCCGACGCCCTCATGCGTCTCGGCCTGCCCCTGCGCGTCGCCCCTGCGGGCGTCCGCCCGGTCGTCGCCGGGAGCCGCCTGGCGGGGCGCGTCCTGCCGGCCAGGCACTACGGGAGCGTAGACATCTTCCTCGAAGCCTTCGAGCGCGCCGAGCCCGGCGACGTGCTCGTCATAGACAACGGCGGGCGGGCCGACGAGGGCTGCATCGGCGACCTGACCGCGCTCGAAGCGCAGGCGGCGGGGCTGTCCGGCATCGTCGTCTGGGGCGCGCACAGGGACACGGCGGAGCTGAGGGAGATCGGGCTCCCGGTCTTCAGCTACGGCTCCTGCCCGGCCGGCCCGCGCCGGCTCGACCCGCGGGAGGAGGGCGCGCTCGACGCGGCCCGCTTCGGCGAGTTCGAGGCGACGGCCGGCGACCTCGTTCTCGCCGACGACGACGGCTGCCTCTTCGCGCCGCGCGCGGAGGCCGAACGGTTGCTCGCCGCGGCGCGTGCCATCTGGCAGACGGAGCGCAGGCAGGCGCAGGAGGTGAGGGGCGGCCGGACGCTCCGCGAACAGCTGGGATTCCGCGAGTACCTCGCGCGGCGCGCGGACGACCCGGCCTACACGTTCCGCCGGCACTTGCGCGAGACGCACGGGGCCATCGAGGAGTAAGAGGCATGGAAGAGCGTCGGGTGTGTGTATTCTTCTACGGGCTGTACATGGACTTCGAAGTCCTGGGCCGCCACGGCGTGTCCGCAGAGCGCTGGGAGGTCGCGAGCCTCGCGGGCTACGACTTCAACGTCGCCTCATGGGGCCACCTCGTCGCTTCGGACCGGGGCCGCGTCTACGGCCTGAACGTCGCCGTCACGCACCAAGACCTCGAGCGCCTCTACGGCCCCTCGAACACTTTCCTGAAGCTGCGCTACTTCCCCGAACCCGTGCTGGTCGAGACGGCGGGAGGGCAGTTCGTGCCCGCGCTCTGTTACGTGGCGCACGAGCGGCCGGAGGGGCCGGTCAACAAAGACTACGTGGAAGGCATGATCCGCCTGTCGAAAAAGTACGGCTTCCCGGAGTGGTACGCGGAGCGGCTGGCGGGCTTCCTCGCCTGAGAGTGAGGGATTCGATGTCGGACGAGTTCGACCTCAACGAGCGGCGCTTCGTCCTGAGCAGCAACTCGGCGGGCGCGGACGCCGCGGCCGGCGGCACGGTCTTCCACTTCCGCCAGAGGGGCCGCGTCGTGTGGGCGACTTACGAGGGCGGCGGCATCGAGCTGGGCCTCTTCCTCGCGAAGTCCGAAGGGGGCGACCGGCTCGATTTCCGTTTCGAGCAGGTTACGGCCGCGGGCGAGTTCAGGACCGGCCGCGGCGTCTCGAGCGTCGAAGACCTCGGCGGCGGGCGGCTCAGGCTCCGCGACCTTTGGGAATACACTTCGGGCGGGACGGGCAGCGGCGAGGCGGTGCTGGAAGAAGTTTGACGGCGGCTCGCAATGCAAGCCGCTCCGGGTCAGGTTAGAAGGGGCGGCCGGGACCGAGGCGCGGCCCGGCCGCCGTCAGTGACGTTTAGCGACCGGCCGCCTTGGCGCGGGACCCTTCCCGGCCGGCGCCGCCCTCGGTGATCTCCAGCCGGCGGCTGCGTGACTGCCGCTGCGGGGCCGGCATGGTGATTTCGAGGACGCCGTTGCGGAAGGTCGCGTCGGCGTCGTCGGCAGACGCGCCCTCGGGCAGCGGTATCTGGCGGTAGAAGCTGCCGTAGGAGCGCTCACTTCGGTAGAAGCCTTCGCCGCGCTCCTCGTGCTCACTCTTACGCTCGCCCGAGATGGTGAGCGCGTTGTCGTTGACCTCAACCTTGACGTCGTCTTTCGTCAGGCCGGGCAGGTCTGCGCGCACGACCAACTGGCCCTCGCGCTCGAAGACCTCGACCTGCGGCGACCATGCGGTCTGGCCGAACTCACCGAAGCCGGCCGGGAAGAAGTCGCGCCCGAAGGAAGGGGCGAGCCACCCGCGGCCGAAGCCGAAGTCCTCGAAGAGCCTGTCCATCTCCTCCGAGAAGCGGCGCATGAAGGAGAACGGGCTGCCGCTAAAGAGCGAAGGGAAGGACTGCTCGCGGCGTGCGAGTCCCGTCTGCTGCGACGGCTGACCGCCGCCCTCCCCGCCCGCGGTCTGCATCGCCTGAGACCCCGTGCGCTCCTGTTCGCGCGACTGCGTGGAAGCGTCCTGACGCTCTTTCTGTTCTTTCTGCCTTGCCATAACCTCTCACCTCCTATCATGTTAAAACTCGGGACATCTGTAACCCGTCACGTCTCTAAAAAAAGTCGAAAGCCGCAGGCCCGGACGGGAGTTCGAGCTTGCGGCTTCCGAGTCCAGCTCAAGCTTGACCGTCAGGTCCTTGAGTGCAAGCTCGAAGTGGATTGATGAGCTACCCGCTTACTGCACCGTCTTGACCTCGATCTGGCGCGGCTTCGCCTCCTCGCGCTTCGGCAGGTGGACGGTCAGCACGCCGTCGCGCATCTCGGCCCCGACGCGGCTGAAGTCCACGGCGCTCGGGACGGTGAAAGAGCGCGAGAACTGGCCGTAGAAGCCCTCGACGCGGTGGTACTGGCGGCCGTCGCCGTTCGGAAGCTCGCGGCTGCCGGAGAGCGTCAGCGTCTGGTTCTCGAAGTTCAGAGAGACCTGTTCGCGCGTCCAGCCGGGCAACTCGGCCTGGAAGACGTACTCGTCCGCCGTCTCGTAGACGGTCACGGCCGGGCCGTTGGTCGTGTTGGTTAGGGCGTTGTCGAAGACGGTAAAGGGGTTGAACAGGCGGTCCATCTGCCCCGTCAGGAAGGGCACAAACGGGACCGACTCACGCCTCATGAGATTGGTCATAACTCATGCACCTCCTTCAACTTAGAACAGAGTTCAAAGAATGGGGCCTTTTTCCGACCCACGTTTTTGATGTAAATCTAAAATATGAGCGTTGCCTTGTCAAGTATCTTGACGCGGGGCAACGCAGATTGCTATATTCCTGATCAAAATCCGTGCAGAACCACTGCCTGACCCCGAAAGTGTAATTTGAGTGGCCTGTTTGGCCCGCTCGGGGGAGCTAATCATGGCCGTCGCAACGAAGGACTACTACGAAGTGCTTGGCGTCGGGCGCGGCGCGACCGAGGGGCAGGTCAAGGCCGCCTACCGCAAGCTCGCGCGCAAGTTCCATCCAGACCTGAACCCGGGCGACCGGGTCGCCGAAGAGCGCTTCAAGGAGTTACAGGAGGCTTACGACGTCCTCTCCGACCCGGAGAAGCGCAAGCTCTACGACCAGTACGGCGAGGACTGGCGCGTCGCCCAGCAGGGCGGCCAGACGCCCCCGCCCGGCTGGGAAGGCTTCCGAGCCGGCGGCTTCGATTTCGGCGGCTTCGACTTCGGCGGCTTCCGCACAGGGGCGGGCGGCATGGGAGACATCTTCGAGGAGCTGTTCGGCCGCGCGGGCGGCCGGCGGCCGTCACGCGGCCCGCGCCGCAGCCGGCGGGGTCAGGACGTAGAGGCCGAACTCGAACTCTCGCTCGAAGAGGCGCACCGGGGCGGGCGGCGCACGCTCCAGTTGCAGGCGGCCGAGGGTTGCCCGACGTGCCGGGGCGCGGGCGTCGCGGGCGGCAACCAGGTTTGCCAGACTTGCGGCGGCCGAGGGCAGGTGCTCAGGCCCGGCACCATCGAGGTGAACATCCCCTTAGGGGTGCGCGACGGCTCGACCATACGCCTCGCCGGGCAGGGCGGCGGCGCGAACGGGGCGGCGGCCAGCGACCTCTACCTGCGCACCCGCCTGCGCCCGCACCCCTTCTTCAAGGTGCGCGGCGACGACTTGGAGGTCGAGTTGCCCGTCGCGCCTTGGGAGGCCGTGCTCGGGGCGCGGGTCGGGGTGCCGACCATCGAGGGGCAGGTGGAGATGAACGTCCCGGCCGGCGCGCAGGCGGGGCAGCGCCTGCGGCTGCGCGGGCAGGGGCTGAGCAGGCGCAGAGGGGGCCGCGGCGACCTGTACGTGAGATTGAAGGTCGTCGTGCCGCGCCGCCCTTCGGCCGAGGAGCGTCGCCTCTTCGAGGAACTGCGCCGCGCCTCCCGCTTCAACCCGCGCGCGGAAGCGCGTGCGGCCAAAGGGGCGGCGTGACGACGGGCGGGCGGCCGCCCTGAAAGAGTCTTAACTGGAAACGGAAAGGCCGCGCGTCCCCGCTCCCGCACGCGCGGCTAACAAATAGTTTCGAGAAGGAGGAAGCAACAGGATGGCAACGACGATCCGTCCCTTACACGACCGCGTGCTCGTCCGCCGGATGGACGAGGCGGAGCAGGTGCGCGGCGGCATCATCATCCCCGACACGGCCAGGGAGAAGCCGCAGCAGGGCGAGGTCATCGCCGTCGGCGACGGCAAGATTCTTAAAGACGGCACGCGCCGGCCCCTCGACGTGAAGGCCGGCGACCGCGTCCTCTTCGGCAAGTACGGCGGGTCGGAGGTGAAGATAGACGGCGAGGAGTACCTCATCATGCGCGAGGACGAAATCCTCGGCGTCTTCACGACGGCCGCGAAGACTAAATCGGCAGGCAAGTAAGAGCCTCACGCGACGGAGTCAATCATCACGAATAAATAAAGGTTAAGGAGGACTGAAAAAGAGATGGCAGCGAAAATGGTGACGCACGGCGAGCAGTCGCGCCGCGCCATTCTCGAAGGCGTCAACACGCTCGCCAACGCCGTGAGGGTGACGCTCGGGCCGAAGGGCCGCAACGTCGTGATCGAGAAGAAGTACGGGTCGCCGACCGTGACGAAGGACGGCGTCACCGTGGCGAAGGAGATCGAGCTCGAGGATAAGCTCCAGAACGTCGGCGCGCAGATGGTCAGGGAGGTGGCGTCGAAGACCTCGGACGTGGCCGGCGACGGCACCACCACCGCGACCGTGCTGGCCCAGGCCATCTGCCGCGAGGGCCTGAAGACCGTCGCGGCCGGCGCCAACCCGATGGCGCTTCAGCGCGGCATCCAGAAGGCGGCCGAGCGGGTGGTCGAAGAGATCAAGCGCATCTCCAAGCCGGTGGCCGGCGACGCCATCGCGCAGGTCGGCACCATCTCGGCCAACGGCGACCGCACGATTGGTGAACTCATCGCCGAGGCGATGTCGAAGGTCGGAAAGGACGGGGTGATTACGGTCGAGGAGTCCAAGACGATGCTCACCGAGCTGGATGTCGTCGAGGGCATGCAGTTCGACCGCGGGTACCTCTCGCCCTACTTCGTCACCAACCCCGACCGGATGGAGGCCGTCCTCGAAGAGCCCCTAATCCTCATCCACGAGAAGAAGATCAGCTCGCTGCGCGACCTCCTGCCGCTCCTGGAGACGGTGGCGCGCGAAGGGAAGCCCTTGCTCATCATCGCCGAGGACGTGGAGGGCGAGGCGCTCGCCACGCTCGTCGTCAACCGCCTGCGCGGGACGCTTAACGCCTGCGCGGTGAAGGCCCCCGGCTTCGGCGACCGCCGCAAGGAGATTCTCAAGGACATCGCCACGCTCACCGGCGGCAAGGCGATCAGCGAAGACCTCGGCATCAAGCTCGAGAACGTGAAGCTCGAAGACCTCGGCCGCGCCAAGCGCGTGGTCGTTGACAAGGACAACACGACGATCATCGAGGGCGCGGGCAAGGCTTCGGACATCGAGGGGCGCGTGCGCCAGATACGCACGCAGGTCGAGGAGACGACCTCGGACTACGACCGCGAGAAGCTGCAGGAGCGGCTGGCGAAGCTCTCCGGCGGCGTGGCCGTGATCAAGGTCGGCGCCGGGACCGAGACCGAGCTGAAGGAGAAGAAGGCCCGCGTCGAGGACGCACTCCACGCGACCCGCGCGGCCGTCGAGGAGGGCATCGTGCCGGGCGGCGGTGTCGCGCTCGTGCGTGCGCAGAAGGCGCTCGTCAACGTGCAGACGGTCGAGAGCGACGAGCAGATCGGCGTGGACATCATCCGCCGCGCGAT
>DASZKF010000033.1:0-4080 GCA_035947355.1 Pyrinomonadaceae bacterium
GCCCGGCTATGGCGGGTCCACCTCCCGCCTAGACCGGGACGTGGCGTCGGCGGCCGTGGCGGGCGGGGCGGCGTGGCGTTGCTGCGCGGCGAAGTCGGCCGGCTCGGGCACTCGCGCCGCGTAGCCCTGCGGCGCGTAGCCTTGCGCAGCGTAATCACGCGGCACGGGCAGGTCGTAGACGACGGGCTCCTGCGGCGGCGTCGCCGCGTAAGAGCGCGGGGCGGCCGAGGCGACGGCGGGCTGCGTGGCGGGCGCGGGCTGCGGTACCGGCGCGGGCTGTGCCTGCGCCCCGGCGGCCGCCGCCGCGTCTTGCGGACCCCAGTTGGCCCCGAGCAGCACGCCCGCGAAGAAGAGCAGGAGGCACAGCACGGCCGAGCCGCCGCCGAGCGCCCAGAGAGATTTACCGTCGAACGAAAATTCGTAAGCCATACTTCACCTCCTCGGAGGCCGGTCGGGGGGATTTTTGATTTTCGATTTTTGATTTGCGATTAGAAGATCGCGTCCGTGCTGCTTCCAATCGCAAATCAAAAATCGAAAATCAAAAATCTAAAATTAGGGAACCATCATCTTCGCCTGGCCGGGGCTGACGACCTGGATGACGCCGCCCCAGTTGCAGATCAGCTTCGAGGTGTTGTTGAGCGCGGGCACCTTTCCGATGAGGACGGTGGGCGAGCCGACGACCCAGGGCGAGGCCGTCGCCGGCACGCACGGCATCGGCGTGAGGACGCCGAGCGCCGCGGCCGTCGCCGCCGCCACGGTCGGGTTCGCGGGCGACGAGCACATCCCGAAGGGCAGGATGTTGACGAGCGGCGCGTGATCCATGATGGTCGCCGCGGGCGTCGTCGTCAGCGTGCGGTTGGTCGGGAGCACCACGAGCGAACTCGGCGCGGCCCCGAAGCTGCACTGGAGCGTCGCGCCCATGCAGACCTGTATCGCCATACCTTCCGAACCTCTCTTTCCTAACGCCCGGCCGGCGGCTGCGGCTTGCCGGCCCGGTAGGCGACCCGCTCCTTGACCCGGCCGTCCTCGGCGAAGGTCACGAGTTCGCCGTCGAGCCTGTCGCCTTTGAACTGCGCCCGCGTGAAGACCTTCCCCGTCGGGTAGTACTCGACCGAGAAGCCTTCGAGCGCGCCGGCCCGGTACTGCGAGCGCTTCACGACGCGCCCCTGCCGGTCGTACCAGATGGCGTCGCCGTCGAGCTTGCCCGCCTTGTACGAGGCGCGCATCAAGACGCGCCCCTCCTCGTCGCACGTCACCGACTCGCCGTCGAGCTTGCCGCCGCGGAAGTTCGACTTCTGCAAGACGCGCCCCTTGGCGTAGATGACCATCGGCCCTTCGAGGACGCCGCCGCGGAAGGTCGCGCGCTGCGCGATCAGCCCGTCCTCGTCGAAGGCGACCGACTCGCCTTCGAGGACGCCGGCCCTGAAGTTCGACTTCTGCAAGACGCGGCCGCCCTCGCCGCGGACGACGACCTCGCCGTCGGCCGCGCCGCCCTGCTGTCCCGTCTGCTGCTGCTCTGCCCGCACGTCGCCCCCCGCCCTCAGTTGACCTGCACCAGCGAACCCTTGACGGTCGTGACGCCGGAGCTTTCGACCGTGTTCGAGGCGTTGCCCTTGTTGGTGATCGCCATCTGCGCCTCGTTCGTCAGAGACATCCCGGCCTTGTTCGTCAGAGACATCTGCGCCTCGTTCGTCATGGACATGCCGGCCTTGTTCGTCATGGACATCTGCGTCTCGTGCGTCATGGCCTGGCCGGACTTGAAGGTGACCGAGCCGGTCACGTCTATGGTCAGGTTGCCCTGCACCTTCAACTCGTAGTTGCCCGTCACCTTGTGCGTGAAGTTGGCCTTGTCGGTGTGCGTCTCGTCGCCGGTGACGGTCACGGCGCGCGTCCCCTTGACCTCGTAGGTCTCGTTGCCGGTCTTGACCTGGAAGGTGCGGTTGCCCTTCTCGACGACGTAGGTGTCGTTGCCCTCCTGGATGGTCGTCGAGCGGTCGCTCTTGATGGTGTTCGTCTCCTTGTTCAAGACCTTCTTGGTGCGGTCGTTCTCGACGACGATGTTGTGATCCTTCTGCGCGTGGAGGTAAACCTCTTCGGAGTCCTTCTTGTCCTCGAAGCGCAGCTCGTTGAAGCCGGCGCCGCCCTTCGACGAGCTGGTCTTGATGGTGCTCTTGGTCTGCTCGGCCGGGAGCGCATAGGGGACGGTCTGCTCGGCGTTGTAGACGGCGCCGGTGACGAGCGGGCGGTCGGGGTCGCCCTCCTCGAAGCTGACGACGACCTCCTGGCCGACGCGCGGCAGGAAGATGCCGCCCCACTGCTTGCCGGCCCAGCCCTGGTCAACGCGAATCCAGCACGAGCTGTTCTCGTCCTTCTTCCCCTTCTGATCCCAGTGGAACTGCACCTTGACGCGGCCGTACTTGTCCGTCCAAATCTCCTCGCCCGACTTGCCGGTGACGACGGCCGTCTGCACCCCCGCGACGACGGGCCGGGGGGCCGTGCGCGGAGGGCGGAAGGGCACGTCGGCCGCGAACGCCTCGAAGGAGTTGGTGTATTCCTCCTGCGTGGCGGCGTGCGAGACGCGACTCAGCACGTAAGTGGCGTTGGCGTCGGCGCGGTAGTGCTCCTTCAGGTCGAACTTGTGGCCGGCGGCGAAGGCCCGCACGCGCCCCTCGCCGCGCAGTATTTTGCGCGGGCGCTCGGCGGCCTCGATGCGGCGGTTGGCGCGCGCCTCGCCGGCGTCGGTCTTGAGGAAGCCGCCGGGGTACTCGTAGACGCGGAGGTCGCCCCCCGCGCCCGCGACCTCGACCTTGAGGTCGGTCGAGGGCATCTCGAAGTTGTAGTCGTCGTGCGCGAACTTGCCGGTGACGACCTGCTGCTCAAGGCGGCAGCGGGTGACGGCGTGGTCGTCCGTGTGCTCGATGGCCGTCTGGCGGTAGCGCGCGCCGTCGGGGAGGCCGGGGCAGGCCGGGTGCGCGTCGGAGTCGTCGGCGAGGACGAGCGTGTGCTTGCCGTCGGCGTGCTCGAAGAAGTAGAAGATGCCCTCGTCCTCCATCAGACGGGAGACGAAGTTGAAGGCCGTCTCGTTGTACTGCACGCAGTAGTCGCGGGCCGAGTAGGTGCCGGTGAGCGCGTCGCGGAAGTCTGTGAAGCCGAGGTCATTGAAGACGGCCTCGATGATGTCGGGGGCGGACTGCTGCTGGAAGACGCGGCAGTCGGCCGTCTTCGTCAGCATCCAGAGCCAGGGCCGAAGCTCGGCGTGGTAGGTGGTGAAGCGCTCGTCCTTGTCCTCCTGCACGAAGCGCTCGACGAGGCCGTGGAAGTGGTGCTCGCTGCCGTCGTTGAGCTTGAGCGTGACGGTCGCGCCCTTGCCGACGACCGCCCCGAAGTCGAGCGCGTCGTCCTCCGAGACCATCTCGACCTCGTAGCGGAAGGGCGCCGAGACGTACTCCTCGCCGGCGAAGGCGCGCACCAGAAGCTTGTTCGCCCCGAGCGGCGTCTTGACCTGGAGCCTGAGCGTGTCCTGCGTGTACGTGGCACTCATAAGGTCAGTCGTCAGTTATCAGTTGTCAGTCATCAGTTCTTGTCTTTACTGATGACTGACAACTGATAACTCCTGTTCACGATTCACTGTTCTTCCTCCGCTCCGCGTAGGCGCGCAGCGAGGCGGCGAAGCGCGGGTGGCGGGCCATGAAGTCGTCGAGGTCCGAGCGGCGGAGTTCGAGGATTTCGCACTCGCGCAGCGTGACGACCGAGGCGTTGCGCGCCTGGCCCGTCAAAAGCGACATCTCGCCGAAGCAGTCGCCCTCGCGCAGCGTGACGAGCGTCGTCTCGCGCCCGTCCGGCTCGCGGCGGATGACGCGGACGGCCCCGCGGCGGATGACGAACATCGAGTCGCCGGCGTCGCCCTGGCGGACGACGAGGCGGTTCTCGTCGAACTGCCGCGCCGTCATCCGCCCGACCAGCTCGATCAGCTTGTCGGGCGGCAGCCCGAAGTAGGGGAGCCGCACCGCCCCGGCGAAGGCGCGCAACGAGGCCGGCGAGACCGTCACCTGCGAGTCGTCCCGCGGCCCCCCCCCGGCC
>DASZKF010000034.1:0-2561 GCA_035947355.1 Pyrinomonadaceae bacterium
CAGGGCCGGGCTTCTGTTATGAATATGGAAGACGCAGGCACTCGCGAACTCGTCGCCGTGCTCGGCATCACCGCCGTGCTCTTTCTCCTCGGCCTCGTCGCCGTCGCCCTCTTCGTCCGCCAGTGGCGCAAGGAACGGAAAGGGAAAAGTGATAGGTGATGGGTAAAAGCCCGCCTGCTTCTTACCCACCACCCATCACCTATCACCCATCACTTCTCCTGCTTCTCCATCTTCTTGAGGATGCGCGCGGCGTGGTTGCGGCCGACGAGTGGGACGCGCTCGTCCTCGGAGAGTTCGCGGACGAGCGGGAGGAGCTGGCGCGCGTCGGAGAGGGCCTTGCGCTCGACGAGCGTTTCGAGCTTGCCGATGAGTTTCGGGGTTTCGAGTGGCTGGCTCTCCAGCGCCACCTTCATCTCGAAGACGAGGACGGCCTGCTCGGCGGCGCGCCGGTACTCGTCGGCGAGGGCGAAGGCGTCGGGGTCGCCGGCGTAGTTGAACTCGGCCGTGCGCTCCCGGCCCGCGCGCCGCATCCGGAGGCGCGACTTGCCGTAGCTCGGGTAGTTGCGCTCGCCCTGGTACTCGGCCTTCGAGTCGAGGAAGTTGAGCGCCGCCCAGTGGCCGCGCACGCGCGCGAGGGCCGCGGGCGAGAGCTCGAACGGCTCGGTCAGCTGCTCGGTGTCGGAGCGGCGCTCGAAGCGGATGAGGCCGCGACCCGCGTCGTCGTGCTCGATGTGTATGAAGTAGAGGAAGAAGTCGGGGTTCTCGAACTCGTAGAAGTAGCGCGCGGCGTCCGGGTCTTCCTTGGGCGCGGCGGCGGGCGGGTCGGCGTCGGGGCGGCGCGCGTTCGCCTTGGTCTGCGGCTCGGGGCGGGCCGCGGCCTTCCGCGGCGCGGGCGTGGGCGTGGGCGCGGCCTCGACGGACCGGGCGACGCCGCGGCGCGGCGAGCGCCTCTGCGCGGGGGCGCGAAGGGCCGCGCCCGCCAGTGCGAGCGCGGCCGCGAAGGTGAGCGTCAGTCCTCTTTTCGTCAAACTCACTCGAACCTGACCGAGACCAGCTTGGAGACCCCGGCCTCCTCCATCGTCACGCCGTAGAGGGCGCGCGCCACCTCCATCGTCCGCTTGTTGTGCGTGATGACGAGGAACTGCGTGTCGGCGCTCATCTGCTGCACCTTCGCGGTGAAGCGCCCGATGTTCGCCTCGTCGAGCGGCGCGTCCACCTCGTCGAGGAGGCAGAAGGGCGACGGCCGGTACTTGAAGATGGCGAGCACGAGGGCGAGCGCCGCCATCGCCTTCTCGCCGCCCGAGAGCAGCAGAACGTTCTGCAACCGCTTGCCCGGCGGCTGCGCGACGATGTCTATGCCCGACTCTAGCACATCGTCGGCGTCTATCAAACTCATCTCCCCGCGCCCGCCGCCGAACAGCTCGACGAAGAAGACGCCGAAGTTGCGGTTGATCTCCTCGAAGGCGTGGCGGAAGCGCTCGCGCGAGCGGCGCTTGATCTCGGAGAGCGCCTCGACCGTCGAACTGATGCCGTCCGTGATGTCCTGCCGCTGCGCGGTGAGGAACCGGAGGCGCTCCTCGTTCTCGGCCAGCTCTTCGAGCGCCATCATGTTGACCGCGCCGAAGGACTCGACCCGCGCCCGCAGCTCTTCGAGCCGCGCCCGCGCCGCTTCTAAGTCGAAGCCCGCCTCGGGCGGGTTGGCCGCCGCGACCTCTTCGAGCGGCTGATTCAATTCAGTGACGCACGACTCGCGCACGAAGTTGAGGCGGGCGGCGGCCTCGGCCCTCTGGACTTCGAGGCCGGCGCGGCGGTCGCGGGCGGCCGAGGCGAGCTGGTGCAGCTCGGTCACTTCGAGCGCGAGCGCGTCGGCGCGCTCCCGCGCCTCGGTCAGTCGCGACGCGGCCTCGGCGACGCGGCCTTCGAGCGCGACTCGCTCGTCCTCGAAGCGGCCGGCCGTCTCGCCCAGCTCGGCGAGCGAGCGGCCCAACTCTCCGAGCCTCGCCTCGGTCGCGCCGGCCTCCTCCTCGTGGCGGGCCAGGCGCTCGCGCAGTTCGGAAGACTCGGCCTCGGTGCGGCGCAAATCGGCGGCCGTGGCCCGGCGTCTCTCGCCGGCGGCGGCGGCCAGCGCGCGCTGGCGGCTCAGGTTCTCACTCTCGGCCTCGGCCTCGCGCCGCGCCTCGGCCAGGGCCTCGGCCGCGGCCGCGACCGCCGGATTGTGCTGCGCGTGCCAAGTGGCGAACAGGGTGACGCCGCGAGCTTCCGCGAGGCAGGCGAGGTCCTCGACTTCCGACAGGGTCACCGTCGGCGGCTTTTCAAGCAGGGTGTGGAGCCCGGCTTCGATGCTTGCGCGGGCGATCTCGTACCGCACCGACGGCGGCGTGGTGATCGCCACCGCGTCCAGCCCTTCGACAGATCGCAGCAGTTCGCGCCAGTCGGTGAAGCAGGGCTCCGGGCCGGCGCCCGTGCGGCTGGAGGTCGCCACGAGCTCCAAGCGCGGATTGCCGGCGATGGAGGGCACGTGCTGGTCTGCGGCGATTTTCCCGAAGCCGATGATCCCGATC
>DASZKF010000035.1:0-6270 GCA_035947355.1 Pyrinomonadaceae bacterium
GAGTTAAAAAACAAATCGCCTTTAACTCGAAACCCGAAACTCGAAACCCGAAACTTTCTCGGCTACAATCGCTCGCGCCCGGAGACCCCCGCGCCGACGGAGGCCCTGCCCGCATGTTCATACAGAGACTGCCGCGGACGCTCGCCGCCCTCCTGCTCCTGTGCGCCGCCGCCCACGCGCAGCAGGTCGCCGACCCGGATTTCAAGCCGCCCGTCAACAGCCCTGCTTACAAGGAGGGGCGCGGCCCCGTCGTCCTCGTGGACGAGGCGCACCACAACTTCCACACCGCCTCGGGCCGCTACCAGCCCTTCGCCGAACTGCTCCGGCGCGACGGCTACCGCGTCGGGCCGTCGAAAGAGCCGTTCACTAAAGAGTCTCTGCGGCGGGCCGAGATACTCGTCGTCTCGAACGCGATAGCCGAGCGCAACGCCGGCGGCGACTGGTCGCTGCCGAACCCCTCGGCCTTCACCGACGAGGAGGTCGCGGCCGTGCGCGAGTGGGTGCGCGGGGGCGGGTCGCTCCTGCTCATCGCCGACCACATGCCGATGGGCGGGGCGGCCGAGAAGCTGGGCGCGGCCTTCGGCGTCCGCTGGAACAACGGCTTCGCCGTCGTCCCCGGCGCGCAGACGGGGACGCTCACCTTCACGCGCGCCGCCGGCACGCTCAGGGATCACGCCATCACGCGGGGGCGGTCGGCCGCGGAGAGGGTTGACCAGGTCTCGACCTTCACCGGCTCGGCGTTCCAGGTTGATTCGGGGGCCGAGCCGCTGCTCGTCTTCGACAAGGACGTCGTCTCGCTGATGCCGCAGGTGGCCTGGCAGTTCACGGAGCAGACGCCGCGCGTCGCCGTCGGCGGCTGGTATCAGGGGGCGGCGCTCCGGTTCGGAAAGGGGCGCATCGCGCTCTTCGGCGAGGCGGCGATGTTCACGGCGCAGCTCGCCGGGCCGAACCGAACCCGCGTCGGCATGAACGCCCCGCAGGCCCCGCAGAACGCGCAGTTCCTGCTCAACGTCCTCCACTGGCTCTCGAAGAAAATCTAGTAGACAGTAGACAGTAGCCAGTAGACAGTAGGCTCCGCATCAAGGCCGCTGACGCTGAACGAGGAACGGTTCGATACCGAAGGTCTTCCTACTGGCTACTGACCACTGTCTACTGTCCACTTGAGTCTTATGTCCCTCCGAAACAGGTTGCTGCTGGCGTTCGCGGGGCTGGCGTTCGCCCCGATGTTGGCGGTGTGCGCCATCGGGTACGTGGCGGGGACGCGGGCCGTGGGCGCGCTGCTGCGCGGGCGGGCCGAGGAGCGCGCCGAGCGAATCGCGCACCGCGTCGAGCAAACGCTCGGAGAGCAGCAGGAGCGGCTGCGCCAGCTGGCGCGCGGGCAGTCGCTCGGCGACTTCGTGCGCGCCACAGGCGGCGATGCCCCCGTGCCGCCGGTGCCCGAGACGGCGCGCGCGCACCTCGTCGCTTTCTTCGAGAGCAACCGCCCCTACTTCGAGTCGCTCACGTGCTTCGGCGGCGCGGGGCAACCTCTCTTCCGGCTCCTGGGCGCGGGCGACGAGGTGCGTCTCCAGACCGAGAACCTCGTCGCCGGCCCCGTCCGCCCCGACGAGAACGTCTGGGGCGGGGGCGACAGGGTCTGGCGCTCGCCCGTCATGGAGTCGGCCTCGCACGGCTCGTCGCTGCTCATGACCGCGCCCGTCCCCGCCGCCGGGCCGCAGGCGCGGCCCTCGGGCGCCCTCGTCCTCGAAATCCGCCTCAAGAATTCGATCAGGAGCGCCGACGAGAGCGAGACCCCGCTCGCGCCCGGCGCGTCGCGCGCCCGGCACGCCGTCATCGCGCTCGACAAGGCGACGGGCGTCGTCATCTACCACACCAACCCGGCGCTTCACCACCAGACGGTCGCCAGCGCCATGCCCTACTTCGAGCCGGTGGTGCGGCGGCTCGGAAGCTCCCAGGCGGGCGAGGCCGACTACGAGACGCCGGACGGCGACCGCTGGCTCGCGTCCTTCCGACAGATGCGGGAACCCTCGCTCGCGCTCGTCGCGGGCGAGGACTACACGGCGGCCTCGGCCGGCGTGCGCCGCGCGGGGGCGTGGAGCCTTCTGGTGGCGCTCGCGGCCGGGGCGGCGGGGCTGGCGCTCATCTGGAGGGTCGCGGGCCGCGCCGAGCGCGACCTCCGCCGCATCTCGCTCGGCGCGAAGGCCGTCGCCGCCGGCGACTTCAACCAGCGCGTCGAGACCGAGGGGATGGGCGCGGAGGCGCGCGAGCTGGCCGAGGGCTTCAACCGCATGAGCGAGCGGCTGCGCGCGCACATCACGACCACCTCCGAGACCCGCCAGTTCGAGTCCTTCATGCGGCTGTCGGCGATGCTCTCGCACGACCTGAAGAACGCCATCGCGGGCCTCTCCCTGCTCGTCACGAACATGGAGAAGCACATCCACCGCGAGGAGTTCCGCGCCGACGCCATCAGCAGCCTGCGCCAGGCCACGGACAAGCTGCGCCGCCTGGTCGCGCGCCTGAACGAGCCGGTCAAGTCGCTCTCGGGCGAGTACCGGCGCGAGGCCCGGCCGACCGACCTGGTCGCCGTCATCCGCCGCGTGCTCGCCGCCAACGTCGAGCCGCACGCCTCGCTCTACGAGGTCGAGGCGCGGCTGCCCGAAAAGCTCGTCGCCACGGTCGAGCCCGACCGCATCGAGAACGTCGTCGAGAACCTCGTCATCAACGCCGTCGAGGCGATGGGCGCGGCCGGCGGGCGGCTGTCGGTCGAGGCCGGCGAGCTCGGAGACGGCTTCGTCTACTTCGCGGTCGCCGACACCGGCGTCGGGATGGACGAGACGTTTCTGCGCACCCGCCTCTACCGGCCGTTCGCGACGACGAAGACGAAGGGCATCGGGCTCGGCCTCTACACCTGCCGCGAGGTCGTCGAGGCGCACGGCGGCCGGCTCGAAGTCGAGTCGCGGCTCGGCGTTGGCACGCGCTTCCGCGTCGTGCTACCATCCCGCCTGTTCATTTCCGGCGACCGGCGCGGGCCTTCGCAGAAGGGGAAGCCCGCCGACCCGAAGGGCGAGCACGGCTCGTGAAATGACCCTTTCGATTTCCCAGACCGCCAAGTTTTACCAACTGAAAGTTCGTCAGGCGCGGGCCTCTCAGGTCTCGGGCGGCAAGCCCGGCCCGAGAGTTTCGAGTTTCGGGTTTCGGGTTTCGAGTTAAAGACAGCTTGCTCTTAACTCGAAACCCGAAACCCGAAACCCGAAACTCTAGTTCTTCACCACCTTGAAGAATCTATGAGCGGAGCGGCGGAACCAAAGGCGACGGTGCTCGTGGTGGACGACGACGCGGCGCTGCGCAACCAGCTGCGCTGGGCGCTCGCCGACCTCCACCACGTGCTGGAGGCCGAGGGCCGCGCCGAGGCCGTCGAGCTGCTGCGGCGCGAGCCGGTCGACGTCGCCATCTGCGACCTGCGCCTGTCGCCGCACTCGACGAGCATCGAGGAGGGCCTCGCCGTCGTCGAGGCGGCGCGCGGCGAGCGGCCGGCCGTGCCGGTCGTCGTCATCACGGCGAGCGCCGACCGCGAGGACGCGCTCGAAGCCATCCGCCGCGGGGCCTACGGCTTCTTCCAGAAGCCCTTCGACGAGGGCGAGGTCTCGCACATCGTGGCGCAGGCGGCGCGCGTCCGCCGGCTCGAAGCCGAGGTCCTGCGCCTGCGCTCCGAGCTGGAGATGTTCAAGGGCTTCGGCCGCTTCGTCGGCACGAGCCCGGCCCTGGAGCGCGTCCTCAAGCAGGCGCGGGCCGTCGCCGACACGCCCGCCACGCTGCTCGTCACGGGCGAGAACGGCACGGGCAAGGAGGTCCTGGCGCGCGCCGTCCACGAGGAGAGCGCGCGGCGCGACCGCCCCTTCGTCGCCGTCAGTTGCGCGGCGCTGCCCGAGACGCTCATCGAGTCCGAACTCTTCGGCCACGAGAAGGGCGCGTTCACCAACGCCGTCAACGCGCGCAAGGGGCGCTTCGAGCTGGCGGACGGCGGCACGCTCTTCTTAGACGAGATCGGCGAGCTGACGCCGGCCATGCAGGTCAAGCTGCTGCGCGTCCTCCAGGAGCGCAGCTTCGAGCGCGTCGGCGGCACGCGCACCGTCGAGGTTGACATCCGCCTCATCGCCGCCTCGAACCGCGACCTCGAAGAGGAGGTCGCGCGCGGCACCTTCCGCCAGGACCTCTTCTACCGCCTCAACGTCGTCCCGCTCCACCTGCCGCCCCTGCGCGAGCGGCGCGAGGACGTGCCCGTCCTGGCCGCCCACTTCGCGGCGAAGGCGGCCGGGAAGTACGGCCGCCCCGTGCCCGCGCTCGAACCGGCGCTCGTCGAGGCGCTCGCCGAATACGACTGGCCGGGCAACGTCCGCGAGCTGGAGAACCTCATCGAGCGGCTCGTCGTGCTGACGAAGGACGCGCGGCTCGGCCTCGAATTCCTGCCCGAGAAGATGCTGCGCTCGGTGCCGGCCCCCGACGCCGCGCCCGCCGAAGACGAGACGACGCTCGAAGGCGCGATGCACGCCCTCAAGCGCCGCATGGTGGCCGCCGCCCTCCAGGCCGAGGGCGGCAACCGCGTCGCCGCCGCCCGCCGCCTCGGCATCAGCCGCTCCTACCTCCACCGGCTGATTAGCGAACTGGGAATCAGCTAGAGAGGGTGCTGGGTGCTGGGTTCTAGGTGCTGGGTAAAAAGCGACTCACCTTTACCCAGCACCTAGAACCCAGCACCCAGCACCCTGTCTTCTAGTGTGCACAGGCGGCCGGCGGGCGCGTCCACTGGTGTCTACACTTGCGCGTGGGTTGCAAGGCGGGCGCGCCTTTTAGGCGGGAAATCGCGGGCGCCGGGCGCGGCACGCGCGTTGCGACGGGGGCCGGCATGTGAAGGTCGCTCCCTCCGCGAACCCGTCTGTGAGTCGGCGGGCGTCAGTGGAGTCGCCGGCCGCGCGGGCCGGGGGAGGACAAAGATGGAAACAGGGATGAAGCCGAAGATTCTCATCGTCGACGACGACCTCTCGATCACGCAGCAGCTCTTCTGGACGCTGTGCGACGAGTTCGAGGTGGTGACGGCGAACAGCCTCTCGTCGGCCATCCGCCGCGCCACCGTCTACGAGCCGGACGTCTCCATCCTCGACCTCCACCTGCCGCCGACGCCGGCCTCGCCCGACACGGGCCTGCGCATCCTCGACTACGTCAAGCACCACCTGCCGTCGTCGAAGGTCTTCGTCGCCAGCACCGACAACTCACCCGAGGTGCTGCGCGACTGCGTCCGCCGCGGGGCGGACGGCTTCCTGAGCAAGCCGCTCGACGTCGAGAGCCTGCTCGCGACCGTGCGGCGCGCCGCCCTCACCCGCCGGCTCGTGGCCGCCTGACGCGCCCGACGCTCTTTGAAAGCTTCACAGACCCGGCCCTCTCCCGCCCCTAAACCCGAGTGGCCGAGGGCGCCCGCGCCAAATGCGGTAACCCTTCTACCGCCGCGCGGCCGCCGAGCCCCCGTTTCCCAATTGACTCTCTGCCCAGAGTCGCGGGGGCTGCCTGTCATACGCGGGACGCCGGGCGACGCACCGGCGGGCCGAAGAGCCTCCCCCTTTCGGCCCGCCACACGCGCCGCCCCGGCGTTCCGCGTTTTTTTTCGGATGGCGTATAATGTCCCTTACCGCAGTCGAATTTAAGAGCGCACCACGCGCAGGCCGCGAAGGGAATTAGACGCCAAACCCGTGTTCAAGTTTTTACACCTCTCGGACGTGCACCTCGGCTGCCGCCGCTACAACCTCGAAGAGCGCACGAAGGACTTCTTCCGCAGTTGGCACGACGTGATTACGAGGCACGCGCTGCCGAACCAGATAGACTTCATGCTCATCGCGGGCGACTTCTTCGACCGCCGCAACATAGACCCGCAGACGATGAACCACGCCCTCGCCGGCCTCCAGCTCTTGAAGGAGGCGGGCATCCCCGTCGTCGCCATCGAGGGCAACCACGACCGCCGCGACGCCGTCTCGCCCTACAGCCGGACTGCGAGAACGAGCGCATCCAGCTGTAGTCGGAGACGGCGTCGTGACGGTCGTGGTTGCCTTCGATGGCGACGACGGGGATGCCCGCGTCTCTGAGGAGCTGTAGGCCCGCGAGCGCGTGGTTCATCGTCTGCGGGTCTATCTGGCGCCGGTCGAAGAAGTCTCCAGCGACGAGCACGAAATCGACACGGTTCGGCAGCGCGTGCTTCGTGATCACGTCGTGCCAGCTCCGGAAGAA
>DASZKF010000036.1:0-4918 GCA_035947355.1 Pyrinomonadaceae bacterium
CGGGCGACTACGACCAGTCGCCGCCCGTCACGCCCGACCTCGTCGCGCGCCGCCGCGCGACCACGCCCGAGGTGCTGCGGCGCGACCTCGCGCGCGGCCTCGACCAGATCGTGATGAAGGCCATGCGCAAGGAGCCGCTCCTGCGCTACCAGTCGGTCGAGGACTTCTCCGAGGACGTGCGCCGCTACCTCGACGGCTCGCCCGTCACCGCGCCGGCCTACTTCCCCTCGGTGCGCCGGCAGGCCGCGCCCACCGGCAGCGAGGCCCAGACGGCGCAGAAGGCCATCGCCGTCCTCCCCTTCAAGCTCTTGCAGCCCGCCGAGGACGAGGAGACGGGCGAGTTCCTCGGCGTCGGGTTAGCCGACGCGCTCATCACGCGACTGTCGAACACGCGGGCCTTCGTCGTGCGCCCGACGAGCGCCGTGATGAAGTTCACGCGCGAGGGCGACCCGGTCTCGGCCGGCCGCCAGCTCGCCGTGGACTACGTCCTCGACGGCCACATCCTGAGAGTCGGCGACCGCGTCCGCGTCTCCGTCCAGCTCATCGGAACGCGCCAGAGCGCGCCGCTCTGGGCCGCGCACTTCGACGAGTCTTACGCCGACATCCTCGAGCTGCACGACTCGCTCTCCGAGAAGGTCTCGAAGGCGCTCGTCCCGCGCCTGACGGGCGAGGAGCAGCGGCCGGCGCTCCGGGGCACCAACAGCCCCGAGGCCTACGAGGCCTACCTGCGCGGCCGGCTGCACTGGAACTCGATGGCCGAGGACGGCTTCGCCCGCGCCATCCTCTACTTCAACGAGGCGGCCGCGCTCGACCCCTCCTACGCCGCGCCGCACGCCGGCATCGCCGACTACTACAACTGGCTCGGCGTGCTCGGCGTCCTGCCGTCGGACGAGTGCTACGGCGCGGCCAAGGAGGCGGCGACGCGCGCCGCCGCGCTCGACCCCTCGCTGCCCGAGGCCTACGCCGCGCTCGGCTTCGCCTGCCACGCCCAGTGGGACTGGGAGGGGAGCGAGCGCCACCTGCGCCGCGCCACCGAGCTGAACCCGAACCACGCGCCCTCGCACCAGTGGCTGAGCTTCCACCTCGCCTCGCTCGGGCGGGCCGAGGAGGCCGCGCGCGAGGCCCGGCGCGCGCAGGAGCTCGACCCCAACGCGGCGGCCTTCCACCAGTCCTACGCCTTCGTCCTCTACGAGTCGCGCCGCTTCGAGGAGTGCCTGGCCGAGAACCGCATCGCCCTCCAGCACGACCCCGACTACGCGCTCTCGCTCTTCGTCGAGAGCCGCGCGCTGTGCGCGCTCGGCCGCGCCGCCGAGGCGCTCGCCCCGGCCCGCAAGGCCGTCGAGCTTTCGGGCGAGAGCCCGCTCTACCTGGCCGGCCTCGGCTACGCGCTGGCGCTGGCGGGCCGCGCGGGCGAGGCGCGCGAGATTCTGGCGCGGCTCGAACAGATGTCGAAGACGCGCCACGTCTCGCACTACCACGTGGCGCTCGTCCACGCCGCGCTCGGCGAGCGCGACGCGGCCTTCGCGCGCCTCGAAGACGCCTACGAGCAGCGCGACGCGTGGCTCGCGTGGATCCGCACCGAGCCGCCGCTCGACGCCCTCCGGCCCGACCCGCGCTTCGAGCCGCTGCTGCGCCGCGTCGGCGGCGCGGCCGGCGAGCGCAACCGCGCCGCCGAGAGCGTCATCGGCGGGCAGGCCGCGGCGCTCCTGCCGGCCGCCGTCGCGCAGGGCTCGCGCGCCGCCGACCCGACGCTGCGGCTGCGCTCGGCCGCGCCCGGCGCGACGACCGGCATCCACCTCTCGGACACCGGGCCGCGCCCGACCGAGGACGACGAGGCTTACACGCTCTACAAGGTCGGCCGCTACTACTCGACCAAGCGCACGGCCGACGACCTGCGCAAGGCCATCGAGCGGTTCGAGCACGCCGTCGTGCGCGACCCGAACTTCGCGCTCGCCTACGCCGAGCTGGCCGACTGCTACTCGCTCCTGAACTGGTACGCCGAGCCGCCGCCCGAGGGGGCCTGGGACCAAGCCCGCCTCGCGGCCCTCAAGGCCGTCGAGGCCGACGACCAGCTGCCCGAGGCGCACGCCTCGCTCGGCTTCGTGCTCTTGCACTACGACCGCGACTGGCCGGCCGCCGAGCGCGAGTTCCGGCGGGCGGTGGAGCTGAAGGCCGACAACTCGCCGGGCCACCGCTGGCTGGCGCTGTGCCTCTCGGCGCAAGGCCGCCACGACGAGGCCGTCGCCGAGATCATGAGGGCGCGCGAGATTCTGCCGCGCTCGGCCGTCGCCGCCTCGGCCGCGGCCAACATCCTCTTCTTCGCCGAGCGCTACGAGGAGGCGCTCGCGCAGTGCCAGGAGGCGATGGAGATCGACCCCGGCTCGCTCTCGACGCACATCATCATGCGCTGGTGCTACGAGCGGCTGGGGATGTGCGAGGAGGCCCTGGCCGTCTTCGAGCAGGAGCGGGCCTTCGCCGGCGAGACGCCGACGACGCGGGCCAAGCACGCGCACGTCCTCGCCTCGTGCGGGCAGAAGGCCGAGGCGCGCGAGATCGTCAGCGAACTCGTCCGGAACCGCGCCGAGCAGCCCGTCTCGGCCTACGAGATCGCGGTCATCTACTCGCTCCTCGGCGAGCGCGACGAGGCCTTCGCCTGGCTCGACCGCGCCGACGAGGAGTACGCCGTCGGCCTCGTCTACGTCGGCGTAGACCCGCGCATCAACTCTCTGCGCGACGACCCGCGCTTCAGGCAGTTGCTGGCCCGCGTCTCGCGCGGCGTCGCGGGGCGCGAGGCGGAGGCCGCGCCGCGCGAGGCTTCGGACGCCCCGCACACGACGCCGTCGGCGCACACGACCCCGCGGGCGCATTCGACGCCGTCCGCTCACACCTCGGCCAGCGCGGGCGCGCTCGCGGCGACGACGAAGGCCGCGACCGCGCCGCCGGCCGCGAGGCAGAGGGCGGGCGCGAACGGCCGGTTCGCGGGGGCGCTCAGGCGCGCGCAACTGTCAGCGCGGCACGGCGACGAGGCCCGCCCGCGGAAGCGTCTGCTGCTCGGGGCCGCCGCCGCGCTCGCCGTCGCCGTCTTCGCCGCCGGCCTCTACTTATACTTCGGCCGCTCGGCGGGCGCGGGGCCGGTCGCGTTCCGCGGCTCGCAGCCGGCGAAGATCACCACGTCGGGGAACGTGCGCAGCGCCGCGCTCTCGCCCGACGGCAAGCTCGTCGCCTTCGTCGTGGACGAGGGCGGCCGCCGGGGCTTGTGGGCGCGGCAGGTCGCCGTCTCGAACAGCGTGCGGCTGATCCCGCCCTCGGACTTCACCTACTTCGGCCTCGCCTTCTCACACGACGGGACGTACCTCTACTTCGTCGCCTCGGAGAAGGACGGGCAGCGCGGCGACCTCTACCGCGTGCCGGCGCTCGGCGGGTCGGTGCAGAAGCTGCGCGCCGGGGTGGATAGCCCCGTCGGCCTCTCGCAGGACGGCAAGCGGCTCGCCTTCGTCGTGCGCGACGCCGAGCGGGGGCGCGAGACCGTCTACGTCACGGACGCGGAGGGCGCGGGCGAGCGCGAGGTCGCCACGCGACGGTTCCCCGAACACTTCTCGGTCAACTCCGCGCCGGCCTGGTCGCCCGACGACCGGCGGCTCGCGCTCGTCGTCGAGTCCTCGGACGCCAACGGCTTCTTCCTCAAGCCCGTCGAGGTGGCGGTCGCGGGCGGGGGCGAGCGGCCGCTCTCTGCGGTGCGCTGGAGCGAGATCAGCCAGATGCGCTGGCTCGAGGGCGGGCTGCTGCTGACGGCCAACGACGGCAACTCCTCGATGTCGCAGCTCTGGCACCTCACCTACCCCGGCGGCGCGGCCGAGCGGCTGACGCACGACCTCAACGACTACCGGGGCCTGAGCCTCTCGAAGGACGCGCAGCACCTCGCCTCGGTGCAGAGCCAGACGCTGACGAACGTCTTCCTCGCGCCGCGCGGCGACTACGGCCGCCCCGTGCAGATCACCTCGGGGGCGGGCCGCTACGTAGACCTCTCGTGGACGCCCGAGGGGCGCATCCTCTTCGCCTCGGACGCGAGCGGCAACGCCGACATCTGGGAGATGGCGGCCGACGGCGGCGACCACTCGCAGTTGACGGCCGGCGCGGGCCGCAACTACGGGCCGGTCGCGACGCCCGACGGCCGCCACGTCCTCTTCCACTCGAACCGCTCGGGCAAGTGGCAGATCTGGCGGATGGGCCGCGACGGCAGCAACCCCTTCCGGCTGACGCGCGACGACGGCAACAGCAACTGGGCGGCGGTGACGCCCGACGGCCGCTTCGTCATCTACGAGCGGACGGGCGAGGGCGCGCTGACGAACCTCTACAAGATACCGCTCGAAGGCGGCGAGCCCGTCCGCCTGACCCGCCAGCTCTCGGTGCGCCCGGCCGTCTCGCCCGACGGCCGCTGGGTCGCGCACTGGTACAAGGGCGAGGGGCCGAACGCGCCGTGGCAGATCGCGCTGACTCCGCCCGACGGCGGCCCGCCCGCGCGCCTCTTCGACGTGCCGCAGAACGAGGCCGACGGCAACTCCGTCATCCGCTGGACGAGCGACGGCCGCGCCTTCGTCTACACCGACTATCTGCACGGCGTCACCAACCTCCGCCTCCAGCCCGTCGAGGGCGGCCCCGCGCGCCAGATCACCAACTCCACGCGCGAGGTCTTCTACTCGTTCGACATCGCCCCCGACGGCCGCCTCCTCCTCGCCAACGGCCTCACCACCAGCGACGTGGTGCTCTTCAACCGGGCGAAGTAAGAGGTGAAAACAAAGGCCCCGGCGGGGCGCGGGGCGTCTGTGAAGGCTGTGGGGGCAGGGGCCGTCCCTGCCCGCCGGTGTTCGTTTTAATCGGGAGCGATTTTAATGAATGTCGGGCGGGGACAAGCCCTGCC
>DASZKF010000037.1:0-23334 GCA_035947355.1 Pyrinomonadaceae bacterium
GGCGCAAGCTGCGCCGCCCGAACTCGAAACCCGAAACCCGAAACCCGAAACTTTTTTAGACGAGTTGCATGACTTCGTCTTCGCTGAGGACGCCGCGGGCGCTCTTGGCGCGGTCGTAGATGCGCTGGACGCGCTCGTCGGTGGCTTCGAGGCCGCGGGATTCGAGCCAGAAGACGACGTTGGACCTGCCGCTCATCGGGCCGACCTCGATCTGCTGGCGCATTCCGAAGAGGCCGGCGGGGACGCCCGAGTAGACGAGGTCGGCCAGCTCCGTGTCGCCCTTGCGGTAAGACTTGATGACGGCCGCGGCGTGGACGCCGGTGGCGGTGCGGAAGGCGTCGCGCCCGAAGACGGGGTAGTTCAGGGGGATCGTCCAGCCGCAGCTCTCGGCGGCCTTCTCGCAGTATTCGCGCAGGCGCGAGAGGTCGTTGTCTATCCAGCCCATCAGCTTGAGGTTGACGAGCAGCTGATCCATCGGCGTGTTGCCGACGCGCTCGCCGACGCCGAGGGCCGAGCCGTGCACCTGGTCGGCCCCGCCCTCGATGGCGGCGATGGAGTTGATGACGCCGAGGCCGCGGTCCTGGTGGCCGTGCCAGTCTAGGCGAACCTCCTCGCCCTGCCCCTCGATGATCTTCTTGACGAAGCGGACGACGGCGCGCGCCCCGTCGGGCGTGGCGTGGCCGACCGTGTCGCAGACGCAGACGGCGCGCGCCCCGCAGCGGATGGCCGTCGTGTAGAGGGCGCGGATGGTTTCGGGGTCGGCGCGCGTCGTGTCCTCGGTGACGAACATGACGGGCAGCCCTTCGGAGACGGCGAAGGTGACGGCCTCCTCGGTCAGGCGCAGCAGCTTGTCGAGCGTCCACTCCTCGGCGTAGAAGCGGATGGGCGACGACCCGATGAAGGTGCAGGCCTCGATGGGGATGCCGGCGCGCTGCGAGATTTCGGCGACGGGGCGGATGTCGTTCTGGTGCGTGCGGGCGGCGCAGTTCGGGCGGATTTTGAGTTTCTGCTCGACGATCTCGCGGGCCAGGCGCTCGACGCCTTCGGCGTGCGTGCCGCCGGCGCCGGGCAGGCCGATGTCGGCCGTGTCTATGCCGAGCGCGTCCATCAAATGCAGCAGCTCGACCTTGCGCTCGATGGGCGGCTCGCTGACCGAGGGCGATTGCAGCCCGTCGCGCAGCGTCTCGTCGTCGAAGCTGAGGCGGCGCGCGGGCCGGTCGAACGTCGGCTCGACCCGGTTCCAGTCGTAGATGAGTTCACTCGCGGGCACTGCCGGCTCACCTCCCTCTCGCGCGGGCGATTTTTACTGCTCTCTTCGGCGTGTTTCGGAGAGAATTCGATTACAGCAAGCGCGCCGCCAGGTGTCAAGCAAGGGAGTAGCCGGTAGTCAGTAGACAGTAGACAGTAGAAAATCCTTCGCCGCCGAACCGTCCGCGTGACAGCGTCAACAGACTAAATGCGGGGCCTACTGGCTACTGACTACTGGCTACCGGCTACTGCTATACTGTGCGGGCGTTCATCCTCATGTAAAAGGCGGGCCGGGAGATGGCGGGGAGTAAGGAGTTCGTGGTGATTGACGGGGCGAACGTGGCTTACGAGGAGAAGAACGGGGGCGGGAAGCCGAAGCTCTCGAACCTCCTCAAAGTCCGCCGCGAGCTGGAGGAGCGCGGGCTGTGCCCGATCATCATCGTGGACGCGAGCCTCAAGTACGACATAGACGACCAGGTGCAGCTCGAAAAGCTCATCGAGTCGCAGGCCGTCCGCCAGGTGCCGGCCGGCACCGACGCCGACTTCTTCATCTTAGAGATCGCCGACCAGTGCGGCGCGCGCATCGTCACCAACGACCAGTACAAGGACTACAAAGACCGCTACCCCTGGATCGCCGAGCGCCGCCTCCCCTACATGATCGTCAACGGCGAAGTCCACCTCTACGAAGAGCAAAAAGGGGGCTAGGGGCTTGCGGTTGAGCGGGAGGCTACCTGCAAAGTTCATCCTCAAGCAGCCCCCACGTCTGCCTTTAACAAGTCCCTAGCCCCCAGCCTCTAGCCCCTCCTTTTTGCTTTTGCCTTTCGTTTGTTATAGCCTCGACGGCGCTCGCCGCCGCCGGCGCTTTGTGACAGGTGAGAGGAGAATGATCGTCGCCCTCGGCTCCGCCCGCGCCGCCAAGATCATGGCCGTGCGCGCCGCCTGCGCGCGCGTCGCCGGGGCGGACTTGCGCTGGGCGCGGGCCGAGGTCTTGGCCCGCGCCGTCGAGACGGGCGCCCCGCGCATGCCCCTGACCGACATGCAGTTGATGCGCGGGGCGCGCGCGCGGGCCGACGCCGTCCGCGAGCTGCTCGAAGGCGAGGGCCAGCGGGCCGACTTCTACCTCGGGCTCGAAGGCGGCTTCCACTCGATCACCTTCGAGGGCCGCCGCCACACCTTCCTCCGCGGCTGGGCCTACGCCTCGGACGGCGCGCGCGGCTTCTTCGGGACGGCCCCGGCACTCAGCGTGCCCGCCGAGATCGTCAACCGCGTCGAGCGCACGGGGCGCGAGCTGGCCGAGGTCATGGACGAGGTCGCCGGCGAGCGCGACGTGCGCAGCCGCCAGGGCGCCTGGGGCGTCCTCACGCGCGGCCTCCTCACCCGCGCGATGAGCTTCGAGACGGCGCTCGTCGCCGCCCTCGCGCCCTTCTACAACAGAGGGGTTTACGGAGTAGACAGTAGTCAGTAGTCAGTAGAAGGACAGCCGCTTGCGAACCGTTCGCGTGACAGCGTCAGCAGACCTTATGCGGAGCCTACTGGCTACTGTCTACTGTCTACTGTCTACTTGAGAAAGGTCTTCATGGAAAGATTGACCGCCGAAGGCAGCGACGACCACCTGTCGGTGATCCACGGGGGCGCGCCGGGGTGGATCGAGGTGATCGCCGGCTCGATGTTCTCGGGCAAGTCGGAGGAGTTGATCCGGCGGCTGCGCCGGGCCAGGATCGCGCGCCTCAAGGTGCAGGTCTTCAAGCCGGAGATAGACATGCGCTTCTCGCGCGACCACATCGTCTCGCACTCCGAGATGCGCCACGAGTCGGCGACCGTCCGCGCCGCCGCCGAAATCCTCGAGCGGGTCGAGCCGGGCACCGAGGTGGTCGGGATAGACGAGGGGCAGTTCTTCGACAACGACCTCGTGGACGTGGTCAACACGCTGGCCGCGCGCGGCGTGCGGGTCATCGTCGCCGGCCTCGACCAGGACTACAGGGGCCGCCCCTGGGAGCCGATGCCGCAGCTCCTGGCCGTCGCCGAGTACATCACCAAGACGCACGCCATCTGCGTCCGCTGCGGCCAGCCGGCCAACTACTCGCAGCGCATCGTCGAGGTCGAGGGCCGCGTCGTCGTCGGCGCAGCGGACGCCTACGAGGCGCGCTGCCGCCGCTGCTTCGTCCCCCACGCCGACACCCCGACGCGCTACGTCACGGAAGAGAAGTAGTCAGTAGTCAGTAGTCAGTAGGCCCCTGAGCGGGCGTTGACGCCGACGCCCGGACGGTTCGGTGCCGAAGGTCTTCCTACTGTCTACTGACTACTGTCTACTGACTACTGTCTTGTGCTATCCTTCCCGCGTTCCCAAGCCCCGCTATAACTTGTGCGCTCTGAGAATCTCTGCCACGGGAGGAGAGGAGTTTCATGCGTCTTCTGACAACTGCGAAGGGACTGTGCGGCGCGGCGGCGCTGGCGGCGGCGCTCGGCGGCGCGGCCTGCCGCGAGGCCGCGGTGACGAACGTCAACGAGAACACGGGCACGGCCGGCACGACCAACATCAACAGCAACGCGAACGCCAACCTGACGACCTCGACCATCACGACCGCCTCGGGCGCGACCATCGAGGCCAAGGAGCCCGACAAGTACACGGCCAACGTCGTCGTCACCGCGACCACCTCCGGCCAGCAGCGGGCCGCCGGCTCGACCACCGTCCGCGTCGCCCGCAACGGCACCGACCGCCGCTACTCCGTAGACACCCGCCTGCCCGGCGTCGGCGAGCTGATCTTCCTCGACAAGGCCGACAAGCGCTACCTGATCCTGCCGGCCCGCAAGCAGTACGCCGAGCTGACGCCCGAGATGACCGGCTTCGACGTCGGCCGCTCGCTCACTCCGGGGCAGCTCGTCGCCTACATCCAGCGCCAGCAGGGCGTCGAGCGCGTCGGCGACGAGACCCTCAACGGCCGGCCGGCCGTCAAGTACCGGGTCGCCGGGCGCGCGCAGACGCAGACGCAGGCCGGGCAGGTGGCGGGCGAGAGCTTCATCTACGTGGACAAGGAGACGGGGCTGCCGCTGCGCATCGAGGGCTTCGGCCAGTCCACCGGCAACGTCCAGGGCGTCTCGGGCGGGAACCTCGTCGCCGAGATGCGCGACATCCGCACCGAGGCCAACCCGGCCGACTTCGAGCTGCCGCAGGGCTTCGCGAAGGTCACGCCCGAAGAGGTCAGGCAGATGACGGCGCAGCTGACGCAGGCGATCCAGGTGCTGATGCAGTTCCTCAACCAGCAGCAGGGCGGCGCGGGCGCGGCGGCCACGCCGGCGGCCGGCGCGAGCCCCGCGGCCTCGCCGCGCTGAGGCCCGGAGGGGGGGAAGGCGCGATGAGATACGTGCTCGTGCTCTTACTCGGCGTGCTCGTCGGGGCCGTGCTCGTCTACATCTTCTTCGTCGGCGCGCCGCGCGCGCGGCAGGCCGTGGGCGAGCCCGTGCGCGCGCCCGACCCTTCGGGGCCGCCGCCGGGCACGGCCGTCGTCGAACTCGACGAGCAGTTCTTCAACACGCTGCTCGGGACGATCTTCCAGGAGGTCGGGCAGCCGACCTTCCGCCTCGCCTCGGCCGCGCCGGGCGGGGCGGGCCGCGCCGAGTACGTCCGCGCGCAGGCCGGCGGCTGCCCGAACCAGGTGGTGCTGACGCCCGAGGGCGGCGGCGTGCGGACGGGCGTGCGGCTCGTCAACAACCAGATGCTCGCGCCGCTGGCCTTCACCGGCAGCTACTCGCTCGGCCAGTGCATAAACTTCCGCGGCACGGCCGAGGCCAGCATAGACCTGCGCTTCGACCAGGCCGCGCAGACGCTCTACGGCCAACTGAACGTCGCCGGCGTGACGCTCGAAGGGATGTCGCCGCTTCTAAGCGGCCTCATCACCGTCTTCGTGCAGAACGCCATCAACCAGCGCGTCAACCCTTTGACGCTGATGAGCGGCGAGCAGATTTCGCTCTCCGTCCCCGTTCAGGCCGCCGGCGGCACACTGCGCGCCCGCGCCGCCGACATCCGCTCCGACATCCAGAACGGCAAGCTCCGCCTCCACATCACCTACGACTTCGGCGGCGCGAAAGGCGCGCCAAGATAAAAAAGTTTCGGGTTGCGAGTTGCGAGTTTCGAGTTTGTGCTGCGTGAGTTGAGAGACTCAGCGCGCGCCGCCCGAACTCGAAACTCGCAACTCGCAACCCGAAACTTTTTTATTCCTCCGCTTCGGCGAGGCCCGTGATGGCGGGGCCGTTGAGGACGTGGCCGTCGCGGGGGTCGTAGCGGGAGCCGTGGCAGGGGCAGTCCCAGGACTTCTCCTTGTCGTTCCAGGCGACGACGCACCCCAGGTGGGCGCAGATGGCCGAGCGCTCGTGGAGCGTGCCCTGCTCGTCGCGGTAGACGGCGACCTTCGTCAGGCCGCGGCGCACGACGGCGCCGGTGCCGGGCGCGACCTCCTCGGCCGACTCGACCTCGCCGCCCGTCAGATGGTCTGTGTACTGCGCCGCGACGTTCAGGTTCTCCTTCGCGTACTCCAGGCCGGCCCGCAAGGAGATGCGCGAAGGGTCGTAGAGGGTGGCCCAGGGGTTCTCGCGCCCGAGGATCAGATCGCGGATCAGGATGCCGGCGATGGTGCCGTGCGTCATGCCGTTGCCGCTGTCGCCGGTGGCGATGTAGACGTTCGCGGCGTCGAGCGGGTTGCGGCCGATGTAGGCGAGGCCGTCCACCGGCTCCATCACCTGCCCCGACCAGCGGTACTCGACCCGTTCGACCGCGGGGAAACGCTCGCGCGTCCACTCCTCGAGGCGGCGGAAGCGCTCTTCGAAGTCCTCGGCCTGCCCCGTCTTGTGATCCTCGCCGCCGACGATGAGCACGTCGTAAGTCTCGCCGCCCTCGCTCACCGTCTGGAGGCGGACGTAGTGGTAGGGGTCGGGCGTGTCCCACAGGAGCATCCGCGGGACGGAGCCCTGCGGCACGCGCGCGCCGATGACGTAGGTGCGGTAGGGGGCCTGCTTGGTGTGGATGGCGACGAGGTCGTTGACCGGCGTGTTGGTGGCGACGACGACCGCGCCGGCCCGCACCGTGTGCCCGTCGGAGGTTCTGACGTGCGCCCGGTCGCCGCCCGCGATCTCCGCGGCGTGCGTGCGGGTGTAGAGGCGGCCGCCGCGGCGGCGGAAGGCTTCGGCCAGCCCGCTCATGTACTTGAGGATGTGGAACTGCCCCTGGTAGGGGAAGCGGAGCGCCGCGCCGAAGTCGTAGCCGTCGTAAGGGACGCGCTCGACGTACTCGACCTCTGTGAGGCCGGCGCGGTGCGCGGCCCTCAGCTCCCAGCCGAGCTGCTCGGTGGACTCGCCCGGCGGGACGAAGAGGTAGCCGTCGAGCCGCACGAAGTCGCAGTCAATCCCCTCCTCGGTGACGTTCTCCTCGATCTGGTCTACGGCCGCCGTGTGGCTCTCGGCGGCGAGGCGCGCGCCGCGCTCGCCGTGCAGGCGCTCCAGCTCGTAGTAGCGGTCGTCGAGCGCGTTGACGAGGTGAGCGGTCGTCCGGCACGTCTCGCCGCCCGCGACGGGGCCGTCGTCTAAGACGACGACCGACTCGCCCTCGCGCGCGAGCAGGTACGCGGTCGTCATCCCGGCGATGCCGGCCCCCACGACGCACACGTCCGCCTCCGCGTCCCCGCGCAGAGGCTCCCCGGCGGGCACCTCGCCCGTCGCCATCCAGACCGAAGTGGTGCTCCCCGAATCCGTCTCCATGTTCCCTCCTGAATGAGTAGACAGTAGACAGTAGTCAGTAGACAGTAGTCAGTAGCGCCCCGCGTGGCGTCTGCTGACGCCGAGACGCGAACCGCTCGCCAGCGAATGTCTTTCTACTGACTACTGTCTACTGTCTACTGTCTACTTTTCCTGAAAGGTAGCACCGGGGCGGGCGCGGCGCAAACGCGTGCGGGCTTGTCACTCGGGCTGCGGGCGCGTGTCGCGCTCGCGGGGGACTTGTTCGAGCGTGCGGGTGGTCTGCTCGGTGACGGAGATGAAAGGCTCGCGCGGGGCTTCGAGCCGGGCGGGCTGCCGCTCGTCAAGTTCGGCCGGCGCGCGCGCCGCGTCGGAACGCCGGGCCGGGGCCGGCGGCACGCCCGCGCCGCGGTACGCGTCTATGACGCGCGCGAGCTGGCGGATGAGCATCCAGTCCACGAGGGCGATGACGGCGAGGACGGCCAGCATCATGATCCCGCCGGACGGCGAGAGGTCGGCCCCGCGGTTGATGAGCGTGAGGCCGAGGACGAAGAGCATCGCCAGCCCGCCCAGCGTGATCAACGCCGCCGCCAGCGAGATGGCCCAGGCCGGCCCCGTCAGCCCGGCGAGGCCGGGCCGCCCCTCGTCACCGCCGAGGCTCGCCCCGCAACGGTTGCAATACTTCAACCCCTCGGCCACCGAGTTCCCGCACGACGGACAGTACATCGGCTCCTCCTCCCCTGCCACTTACGATACTGCTCGCCGGCCGGTTCGCCAACCCGCGGTTTTGGAGCCCCCGGCCGGAGCCGGCAGGTCAGCACTCCGGCGGCCGCGGGAGACTTGAGAAAGTGTTTGACAAGCCCGGAGAAATCTCATAGTGTCACGGCGCTTTGCGCCGCCCGCCACGCACCGGGGATGCTTACGAGCCACGGGCCGAATACCTCGCAGGCTAATTCTCACGTCCCGGAGGTGCCTCATGTTCCGACATCTCAATCTCACCCGCTTCCTCCCTCTTCTGCTCCTGCTCCCGGGCGTGGTCGTGGAGGCGCAGAGGCCGCCGCGGGGCCGGAGGGCTGCCGCGAACCGGACGCCGGCCGCGCCTGAATGCAGAGTGTTCTGTAGTGACGCCAAGCCGGGCACCTCCGTAGCCGAGTTGGTGTGGAGGGCTTCCGGCACGCCGCTCGACGCGGGCGCGCTCGAGTCGCGCCTCGCCGAGCAGGGGCTGGAAGTGACGGTCTACAAGGACGGCTACCGGAGGGGCCGCTACGCCAGCCTGCCCTCCGTGACCCGCGGTCGGGAATTCCTTATCCAACCCCTTCCGCCGGGCGCGCACCCCCGCGTCCCGGCCCTCGAACGTCTCGTCGTCGCGGAGGTCTACGCGGTGAAGGATCGGCTCACGAGGCAGCGCCTCGCCGAGGGGCGTTCCGATCTGATCGCCGTCCGAGTCGAGGGGCTGGAGTCGGGGGTGAACTACTACTGGCGCGTGCCGGCCGTCGTCAACGGGCGGCGGGTCACGAGCGGCGTCGTCCGCTGCCAGGCCGCGACCTGCCCGGTCGATTCCCAGCCCGCCCCCGGGGCCTAGCCCGGCGGGCGAGCCCGGCTGAGCCCCGAGACCCTGCTCGGCCGCCGTCGGGCTTACCTCACGCCCTTCAAGGGTGAAAGACTCATCCCGTCTCCCCGAAAGAGGTGCACCATGCAGAATCCTCGGCCGAGTCATCCGCCCCGGTTGGGCGGCGTTTTGTGCCTCGAGGCGGCGGCGAGCACCCTCGCCCTGCTGCTCGCGGCGGCCGCGCCGTCGCACGGCCAGATCACGATCAGCGAAATCAACCCCGACCAATCAACCCTCGACGCGAATAACCCGAACGGGGCCTCGGGCGGGCGCGTCAACGGCCTGGCCCGCGCGCCCGGCGGCAGCACGACCTTCTACGCGGCGAGCGAGTGGGGCGGGTTGTTCAAGAGCACCGACGCGGGCGCGACCTGGTCGCGCCTGAACAAACACCTGCCGACCGTCACCTGGGACGTCGAGGTCAGCCCGTCGAACGCCAGCCGCGTCGTCGCCACCTCGTTCTACGACGGGCGCATCAGCAGCGTCTCCGGCATCAGCGTGAGCAGCGACGGCGGCGCGAACTGGACGCACCCGGCCTCGGCTAACCCGCCGTCCGGTCTGTGCGTCGACGAGCGCCGCACCGAGCCGTCGGCCTTCGGCATCGCCTTCGACCCGGCGAACTCGTCGAAGGTCTACGCCGGCACCAACTGCGGGCTGGCCCGCAGCACGGACGGCGGGCTGTCGTGGAACTTCGTTGACCCGACGCCCGGCGACACGGCCGATGACGTCTGGGACGTGGTCGTGCACCACGGCGGGATCATTGACATCTGCGGCGACGACGGTCACCTGCGCTCGACGGACGGCGGCAACAAATGGACCGCCGCGTCGGGGACGCCGCTGCCCTCCGGCAGGTGCTCGATCACGGCCTCGCCCGACGAGTCCTACGTCCTGTTCGCCGCCGTCGGCACGACCTTCTTCGAGTCCGACGACGGGGGCCAGAACTGGGTGCAGCGCGGCAGCCCCGAGAACTCGCCGCAGGGCCGCATCCCATTCGTCACGACCAACCAGCGCAGCGGCGCGGCCTTCGACCTCTGGTACGGCGACGTCCGGCTCTGGAGGGCCGGCTGCGCGACGCCGGCGACCTCGCCTTCAGCCAACTGCCGGCCCCGACGCCCACACCCAACAAGGCTGAATGCCTCGCCGAGTGCGAGGACTTCCGTAACGACTGCATGGCGGGCGTCGGCGAGCCGGGCAACCCGACGGCCGCGCAGTGCATGCAGGCGTTCAACGCCTGCAAGGCCAAGTGCCAGTGACGCCGCGGCGGCAGAGCCCCGCCGCCAGTCCCCTCCAACGTCGCGCCAGGCGGGGCTGGCGGCTTCGCGTCGCGCCGGCCCCGCCCGTCCCGGCGCCGCTCCCTTCCGCGCCTCCGGCGCCCAGCCTCTAAAAAAATTCGCGGCCGTGTATTTTCTCGTTCCGGCGCGGCTCTGTTCGGACATCCCCCGGAGTCTTTTCAGCGCCCCGCGAGGCGAACCTTTCTGTCCGGAGCCAGGAACATGTGGAACAAGTTGAAACTCGCCGTCATGGCGGCCGCCTGCGCCGCCGGCGCGGGCTGGCTGCTCTACCAGGCCTTCCCGACGCACGCCACCCCGGTCAACCAGACGCTCTCCGCCGACTTCACGCGCAGAATCCTGAAGATGGCCCCCGAGGCGCCCTTCGAGCTGCGGTTCTTCACCACGGCCGTCAAGACCGACTCGCGGGGCCGCATCATCACGGGGCCGACCTCCGACCCGGTCAAGAACATCGTCGGGGCCGAGCCCGCCGGCAAGCGCGGCGGCCTCGACCGCTTCACCAAGATCATGTACGGGGCCAGCTACATTGACGGGCGGCCCGACCCCGGCACCCGCATAGACCCGAACAACCCGGTCGTCAAGAGCGGCAACCAGTTCTGGCCGCTCGTCAAGCAGCCCTTCCGCAGCCAGCCGCGCGCCCTCGCCCTCTCGCAGGACGCCCGCAAGCTCTACGTCACTTTGCCCGGCCGCGAGGGCTACCCCGACTGGCGCGTCGCCGTCGTGGACACCGGCAGCCGCCACGTCACGCAGTGGATTGATCTGCGGCCCGCCGGACAGACGCGGGGCTTGCGGCCCATCGGCGTGCGCGCCGCGCCCTTCAACCCGGCGATCAGTTCCTTCCCGTTCGTCGTCGTGCTCAACCAGTACGCCAACTTCGCCAGCGTCATAGACGCCTCGACCGACACGGTCGTCGGCGAGTTCCAGACCGGCTTCTACGGCGAGAAGCTGGTCTTCAACCGCGCCGGCACGCGCCTCTACATCACCGACCGCTACAAGGACGCGGTGCGCGCCTTCCGCATAGACCCCGGCCCGCGCTTCACGCAGATCGCGCTGATCCCGACGGGCGCCACGCCGCTCGACCGCACGAACCCGCGCGACCTCGACCTGTCGGCCGACGGCCGCACGCTCTACGTCGCCAACACGCTCGGCCACACCCTCGCCGTCATCAACGTCGAGAATGACGCTAACGCGCTCGTCAAGGTCATGCCGGTCGGCGGCCTCTCGACCGACGTGAAGGTCGCCGGCCGCTGGGGCATCGTCGCCGGCCAGGGGACGAACACGCGCCTCAACCAGCCGGAGTCCGGCCACGGCCTGCCGACGAAGAACGCCGAGGGCGTCGCCGTCAAGAACAACGGCCAGCCGCTCGGCTACACGCCGGTGATGACCGACGCGACGAAGGCGACGACCTTCGACGACATCGGCTCGGAGCTGAACATCTTCGACACCCGGACGAACCTTTTCGTCTTCCGCTACGTGGACGCGGGGCGCGACATCTCGCAGCTCGTCACGCCGGGCCAGTTCGCAGACCTCGGCGACCACAGCCCGGCGCAGGAGATCATCAAGGGGAGCGGCCCCGAGCAGATCTTCGTCCGCGGCGACAAGCTCTTCGTCACCTTCGCGCACTCCGAGCAGGTGCAGGTCTTCCGCATCAACGCCGCCGCGGCCAGCCCGTCGCAGGTGCTCGCGCCGCTCGACATCGAGTACACGGGCGGCATCACGCCGCAGGGCGTCGAGGTCTCGCCCGACGGCCGCACGGTCTACGTCGCCAACTTCCAGACCGAGGACGTGTCGTTCCTCGGCGCCGACTCGAACGGGAACCTGACCCGCCAGGGCTTCGTCCCCGTCGGCGTCACGCCCTCGACGCCCGACCCCTCGACGGGCGGGCGCGGCCAGAACCTCTTCGCCACGGCCGAGGAGCAGGGCCTCCGGTGGTTCTACTCCTCGGCCTACTCGGACGACGGGCAGAAGTCCTGCGGCTTCTGCCACTGGGACGGCCGGCAGGACGGCTGCCAGTGGAACGTCGCGGCCAACGCCGTCGGCGGCACCAAGGTCTGCCCGCAGAACAAGGACATCTCCGACAACTGGCCCGAGTGGTACGAGGGCCTCAACAACGACATGATGGCCTACGCCTCGGCCTGCAACGGCGAGGTCTTATTGGGCGAGCGCAACCCGACGCCGCTCTTCCCGCAGCCGAACGCCGTCGACCGCTTCAAGGCGCGCGAGGAGTTCGTGCTGCGGAAGACCGAGGAGAACTCGCGCGCCGTCGGCCGCACAGACCTTTCGGGGAAGGCGTTCAAGGTCGGCTACTACGACATGGCCTTCCTGCAAATCCTCTGGTCGCAGAACGAGGTCAGGCGGCTGCCCTCGCCGCTCGGCCAGTTCCCCGAGACGACGGCCGAGTCCTCGAAGGTCGCCCGCGGCAAGCAGCTCTTCACGTTGAAGGCCGAGCAGGGCGGGGCGGGCTGCGCCGACTGCCACCACAACGGTAACAAGACGACGAACGGCGTCCTCGACGACACCTTCCAGGACTTCAACATCCACGAGCCGGGCGTCATCAGCGAGTCAACCGTTGACGGCGACGGCCCCTTCTTCCGCCCGAAGAACGACTACTTCTTCACCCGCTTCGGCCCGCCGCAGGACGTGGGCACGCCGCAGAACTTCTCTTCGCGCAACACCAAACACCTGCGCGCCTTCTGGGACGCCGTGCCGCGCTACCTCCACCACGGCTTCGCACACACGGTGCGCGAAATCCTGCTCGCGCCCGACTCGCCGCACCTGCGGCCCGGCGAGCGCGGCTTCAACTTCCGCACCGTCCGCACGGATCACCGGCGCGGCCGCAACAACCTCCCGACGGAAGTGCCCATCACGGTCGCCGACCGCACGGGCGCGCTCGGCGGCGACGGGATGGGGCCGATCTTGGTGAGCCTCGACAGCCCGCACATCATCGAGAACGGGAAGCCGCAGATAGACCGGCTCGGCACGTCGAACCTCGCGCCGCTCGTCGCGGACGGGCAGATCAACCCGGCGCTCACGGCCAACAACATCCGCGTCATCAAGGACACGCACGGGCGCACGTCGCACCTCTCGGCCGCCGACATAGACGCGCTCGAGGCTTACCTCAAGTCGCTCTCCCTGTCGCGCCCGCTCACCTCCTCCTCCGGCTCGGGCAGCACGACCGCGGCGTCCTTCGGCTTCGACTTCGGCAGCCCGCTCTACGCCGACTTACTGAGACGAGACTTGGGAGAGGCCGGCTCCGGGTTCTGGCTCGCGCGGCTCGACCGCTTCGAAGACTTCCTGCGGGCCGGGGCGGCCGGGCCGTTCTTCGCTTCTTTGGAGTCAGGTGGCCGCTTCGCGGAGAGGCAATAGGGCCGGGTCACGCCTGACACCCGACGGTCGGGCGCGGCACACGGCCGATTTAACACAGAGGGCACGAGGGGCGGCACACAGAGTTCACAGAGAAGACAATCCGTTCTTCTCTGTGAACTCTGTGTGCCGCCCCTCGTGCCCTCTGTGTTAAAAACCGACTCCCGCCTTACTCAACTGGTCGAATCATCACCCACGTCGCAACCGCTCACGACGCCTTCGTCCGACCTTTCTTCGCGCCGCCCCTCTTTAAGCCCTGCTTAGAGACGCCTTTCTTCGTAGCGCCTTTCTTCGCGGCGCGTGCGCGCGCGGGCCTTGCCGGCAGTTGCTTCCGCCTCGTCTCGTGCAGGTAGGCGTCGAGGTCGAGGCCGAACATCTCTTTGATCTTGCCGGAGATGGTCGGGAGCACCGCGTCGGCGAGGCCCGTCAGCTCGCCCATCAGGCGTTGCCCGCTGTTAGGCTCGGCGCGGCGGCGGCCGCGCGCGGGCGGCTCCGCGTCGTCGAAGGCGCGCGCCAGGCCGATGCCGATCAGGATGCCGACCGAGACGGCGCCCGCGCCCCAGACGACCGGGTTGCGCTCGAAGTGCTCGCCCCAGTCGAGCACCTCGCCGACGCCCTCGCGCACCGTCTCGACCCGCTCGCGCACTTCCTCGTACTGCTGCGCGACCACGGTCTTGATCTCCGCGACCGTCTCGCTGATCGAGTCGCGCGTCTCCTCCATCTGGCGCTGAAGCTCACGCTTGGTCGGCGTCTCGCCCTCGCCGCGTCTCACTCTGCTCATGCCTCCTCCTTACGCACGGCGCACAAGATACACCAAGGAGGGGCTGGGGGCTAGAGACTGGGGGCTTGTTAAAGACAGCCGCGGGGGCCGCCCGGATGGGAAATATGCAAGCCGCCTCCCGCTCAACCGCAAGCCCCTAGTCTCTAGCGCCCGGCCCCTGGCGAGGCCGCAACGCGTGTTCAAGATTAAAGTCACCTTCCGGACAACTTTCGGCGTTAGAATGGATGTTGGATTGTCAGACTCAACCCGCCCGAAGCTTCAGAGGAGGAGAGTTTTTATGGAGAGTAAGGCCAAAGCCCTGGGTCATCCGATCCACCAGATGTTGATCCCCTTCCCGTTCGGCCTGCTGGCGACGGCCGTCGTCTTCGACATCGTCTACCTCCTGGTGAACGACCCGTTGAGGGCGAACAACATGGCGCTCGTCGCCTTCTGGATGATGGCCGCCGGGCTGGCCGGCGGCATCGTCGCCGCCCCGTTCGGCCTCGTGGACTACCTGGCGATCCCGAAGGGCACGCGCGCCCGCAAGGTCGGGCTGCTGCACGGGGCGGGCAACGGCGTCGTCCTGCTCCTGTTCATAGGGAGCCTGCTTTTGCGCTACGCCGCGCCGGAGGTCGCCTTCACGCGCCGGCCGACGACGCTGGCGCTCGTCCTCTCCTTCGCCGGCTTCCTGCTCGCGGGCGCGACGGGCTGGCTCGGCGGCGAGCTGGTTGACCGCCACGCCGTCGGCGTTGACGACGGCGCGCACCTCGACTCGCCCCACTCGCTCTCGGGCCGCCCCGCGCACGAGGACGCGCCGGCCCGGCAGTAGATTGCGGATTGCGGAGTTGTGACGGGCGGGCGTTGAGTCCGGCGACCCTTCGTTTCAACACAGAGGGCACGGAGAAAACCAACCGTCTTCTCCGTGTTCCTCTCTGTGCCCTCTGTGTTATCCTGCGCCGCGCCGATAGCTCAAGCCGGGAGCCTGAGACGCTAATCCGCAACCCGCCATCGGAAAGATGCAGACGACGATCTTCATCACGACGCTCGCGCTCCTCCTGTTCCTGCCGCTCGCGGGCCAGGTCGGCGGCGGGGCGCGGCGGCCGCGGGCGCGCGACATCGGGCTCGCGCCGGGCGTGCTGCCGACCGGAAGGTGGAACGCGATCACGGACGTGGAGGGCGTGAGGGTCGGGCACGCGACTTTAATCAAGGGCGACGACGTGCGGACGGGCGTGACGGCGGTCGTGCCGCACGGCGGGAACCTGTTTCAGGAGAAGGTGCCGGCGGCCGTCTTCGTCGGCAACGGCTTCGGCAAGCTGATGGGCTCGACGCAGGTCGAGGAGCTGGGCGAGATCGAAACCCCGATCCTCCTGACGAGCACGCTCAACGTCCCGCGCGCGGCCGACGCGCTACTCGACTGGATGCTCGCGCTCCCCGGCAACGAGGAGGCGCGCTCCGTCAACCCGGTCGTCGCCGAGACCAACGACGGCTTCCTCAACGACATCCGCGGCCGCCACGTCGGGCGCGAGGAGGTCTTCGCGGCGCTGAAAGGCGCGAAGGGCGGCGAGGTCGAGGAGGGGTCGGTCGGGGCCGGCACGGGCACCGTCGCCTTCGGCTTCAAGGGCGGCGTCGGCACCGCCTCGCGCGTGCTCCCGCGGGCGCGAGGCGGCTACACCGTCGGCGTGCTCGTGCAGACCAACTTCGGCGGCGTGCTGACGATGAACGGCGCGCCCGTCGGCCGCGAGCTCGGCCGCTACTACATGAAGGAAGACCTCGAACCCGGCCGCGGGGGCGGGCGGCCGGGCGGCGGGGCGGCCGACCGCGCCGACGGCTCCGTCATCATCGTCGTCGCCACCGACGCGCCGCTCGACGCGCGGAACCTCCGCCGGCTCGCGGCCCGCGCCATGCTCGGCCTCGCGCGCACCGGCTCGCCCTCGACCCAAGGGAGCGGCGACTACGTCCTCGCCTTCTCGACCGCGCCGGGCTTGCGCGTCCGCCACGGCAACGCCTCCATGCGCCGCGCCGAGGTGCTCTCGAACGAGGCGGTCTCGCCGCTCTTCCTCGCCTGCGTCGAGGCGACCGAGGAGGCCGTCTACAACTCTCTGCTCCGGGCGACGACCGTCACAGGCCGCGCCGGCAACACGGCCGAGGCGCTGCCGATTGATAAGACCGTCGAGATTCTGAAGAAGTACAACGCGCTCGCGCCGGGGAGGTGAGGCGGTGGAAGAGGAGAAAACATTCCGCGGGGCCGGCGGGACGCGCGGCGGCGTCGGCGAGTTCCTGCTCGGTTTGGGGATGAGCGTCGCCGGGGCGTACCTGCTAACGCAGCGCGTGACGGTGACGAGCGGCTACTGGACGCTCTGGGGCTACAACGCCTTCGGCCTCTCGCTGCTGCCGCTGCTCTTCGGGATCGGCCTGCTGTTCTTCAACGGCAAGTCAATCGCCGGCTGGCTCCTCACCTTCGCCGGCCTCGTCATCATCCTCGTCGGCGTCATAGCCAACCTCGGCGTCTACTTCCAGCCGACCAGCCTCTTCAACACCATCGTCATGCTCGCGCTCCTCGCCGGCGGCCTCGGCCTCGTCGCCCGCAGCCTGCGCGCACACGGATAAGAAAGTTGCGGGTTGCGGGTTTCGAGTTTCGAGTTCGCGGCGGATTAGCCACAGAGGCACCGCAGACACAGAGGAAAGCAAATCAAAAACCCTTGCCGGAGACTTGAGTGGTGGATGTCAGCGTCAAGTCTCCGGCAAGGGTTTTTATGTTTCTTCTTCTCTGTGTCTGCGGTGCCTCTGTGGCCGATTTGTCCTGGGCGCGAGCGGCGGGCTTACTCGGCGGTGCAGAGTTTGATGGCCTGCCGGAAGGCGGCGTTGAACCTCTCGCTCGCCTCTTTATCGTCGAAGGTGAACGTGATGGTTTCGGCCTGCGTGCGCTCGCTGGTCTGCCGCGGTTCGGCGGCATAGACCTCCATCCCGAAAATGCTGCGTTTGAAGAATCCCCTGTTCTGGAACTTCGTCCGCCACGCCCCCAGCCGCCTGGCCTCCTCCGCGTCCTTCGTATGGCGGTACGGCCCTTTACCTTTCCGGTGGCTCATTTTGTCGAGCGGGATGATGATGAGGGCGGACTGCGGCTTGAGCGGCGCTTCGCCCTTCTCCCCCTTCAGGACGAAGTCGGAGAGACTCGCCACGTGGGGGTTGAAACTTTTGGTCCACCAGTTGGCTATCTGGACGTCGTCGTTCTTCAGCACGAGTTCACAGCCGTCCACTATGGCGAGCCTGAAGCCTTGGGACAGCACCACCTCTTCGGAAAGCCTTGTGCGGTACAGGGTCAGAGAGTTGACAGGGTCGCTGTAGTCCGTGTACGACTCCGGCCCCCTGGATTTCAGGCCGATCCGCGCGCGGGGGAAACTGTTCCTGTCCAGGTAGTCGAGGATTTCCTTGAGCGACGAATTCTGATTCAGCTCCGGCGGGAGGGTTCTTTTTTGGGCGGCCGCCGCCGGGGCCGAGAGGCTGACGAGGATGACCGTCAGGAGGGCGTGGGACACTGGTCTGAAGGTTTTCATAGCGTCGGCTCCGGTGTCGGAAGGCGTCGGGCTGTGGCCCCGCCGCATGATTTTACTCCCGCGCGGGCGGGGTTCACCACTTTTAAATTTTGTGCGGGCCCCGCCCGGAACTTGCTTCAGAGCTTTTCGCGCCTGACGGCGTGCGGGTTGGTCGTGCGCTCGCCGCGCTTGCGGGCGGACTTCCGCCTCTGGCGGGGGTTGCCTTCGTGGTCTACGGAGCGGATGGGCTGGAGGTCTTCGGCGTCGCCCTCGGGGTCTACGAGGCGGGTCTCGACGTGCTCGCCGGCGATGGTCTCGTCGGTCATCACGGTCGGGTCTTCGTTCAGCTCGGCGGCCGTCGTCTCGGGCGCTTCGGTCGCGCCGGCCGTCTCGCCCTCGACCGCGCCGCCGGCGGCGAGCGCGCGCTGGCGGCCGAAGTGCTCGGCGATCTCACGGGCGGTCTTGCGGCCGACGAAGGGCGAAAGCTCCTCGACCGAAGCCTCCGCCACCTTCCGTATCGAGCCGAGGTTGCGCAACAGCTTGTTCTTGCGCCGCTCGCCGACGCCGGGGATGGCCGTCAGCTCCGAGGTGAAGTCGCGCAGCTCCCGCCGCTTCCGGTGGTAGGTGACGGCCGAGCGGTGCGTCTCGTCGCGGATCATCTGGATGAGGCGCAGCACCGGCGAGTGCGGGTCGAGGTAGACCGGCTCGTGCTCGCGCCCTTTAATCAGAAGGTGTGAGACTTCGTTGTGGCGGCGCGGCGGCTTGACGACCCCGACCGCGGGCAGGGCTTCGAGGTCGAGCTCCCTCAGGGCCGCGGCCGCGGCGGCGAGCTGCGCCTTGCCGCCGTCTATCATGACGAGGTCGGGCAGGGGGTTGCCCTCTTCGAGCTGGCGGCGGTAGCGGCGGAGCACCGCCTCGCCCATCGAGGCCGGGTCGTTGCTGCCCTCGACCGACTTAATCTTGAAGCGGCGGTACTCGGCGCGGTTCATCTTGCCGTTCTCGCAGACGACCATCGCCGCGACGTTCTCCGCGCCGGAGATGTTCGAGACGTCGAACGACTCGATGCGCGAGGGGAACCGGGGCAGTTCGAGCAACTCCTGCATCTCCTCGAGCACGCGCTCCATGTCGGGCTTGAGCACCCGGAACCTCTGCTCGAAGGCGATCTTCGCGTTCTTCTCGACCAGCTCGATCATCTCGCGCTTCTGCCCGCGCTGCGGGTCGAGGATGCGGACGCGGCGGCCCTTGCGCTCCGTCAGGGCCTTCTCCAGAAGCTCCCGGTCTTCGAAGTCCACGGGCACGTGCACCTCGCGCGGCACGTAGTCGGTCGAGTAGTACTGGGTGAGCACGTCGGAGAGGAACGAGGCCGGGTCGAACGAGTCGTCCTCGGGCAAATCTTCCCAGAAGAACTCGCGGCGGCCGACGATCTTGCCCTCGCGCATGGTGAAGAGCTGGAGGGCGAGGCGCGGCCCCTCGCGGTGGAAGCCGAAGATGTCCACGTCGCGGTCGTGGGTGGTCGCCATCTTCTGCTGCTCGGAGACGGCGAGGACGGTCTTGCGGAGGTCGCGGTAGCGGGCCGCCATCTCGAAGCGCATCTCCTCGGAGGCACGGAGCATCCGCGCCTCGTAGTCGTCGGCGAGCTCGCGGTTCTTGCCTTCGAGGAACATCCGCACGTCGCGGACGGCCTCCTGGTACTCCTCGGGCCGGCAGAGGTCTTTGACGCAGGGGCCGAGGCAGCGCTTGATGTGATACTCCAGGCAGGGGCGGGGCAGCCGGCCGTCTATCTCGATGTCGCAGGTGCGGAGCTGGAAGGTGCGGTTGATGAGGTCTATGGTGCGGCGGGCGAGCGCGGCCGGCAGGTACGGCCCGAAGTAGAGCGCGCCGTCGCGCTGGATGCGGCGCGTGATCATCACGCGCGGGAACGGCTCGCCGATGGTCAGCTTCAGGTGCGGGTACTGCTTGTCGTCTTTGAGCAGCACGTTGTAGCGCGGCTTGTGCTGCTTGATGAGGTTGGATTCGAGGACGAGGGCCTCGACCTCGGTGTCGGTGACGATGAATTCGAGGTCGCTGATGCGCCGCACCAGCTCGCGCGTCTTCCGGTCGTGCCCGCGCCCCGACCGGAAGTAGGAGCGGACGCGGTTCCGGAGGTTCTTCGCCTTCCCGACGTAGATGATCTTCCCGGCGTCGTCCTTGTGCAGGTAGACGCCGGGCCCGGTGGGTAGGTTTCGGAGCTTTTCTTCGAGTGTCACGGCCCGCCCCAGGCCCGAGAATTACGGCCGCGAGCCTCCGGAGGACGTTGACTTCGCGACGCCGATAAGCGGATTCTATGCGGGCCTGAAGCTAGTCTAACCCAGCGCGCCGGGGAGTTGAAATGCTCACGCATTGGCCCGGAGGCGCCGGCCGAGGAGGTCGGGAGCGACCGTGAGACTCGCACTCTTAACCCTGACATTCTTCCTTTCACTTCCGCAGCTCGCGGGGTCGCAGAGCGATTACCGCCCCGGCCGCACGGGGTTCCGGCTGCACGGGCCGGTACGCGCCGTGAAGGAGGAGCACTACAACCTCCACGAGGACGGCGACGGAATTTTTACCGGCAACCTGACCCTCCGCTTCGACGAGCGGGGGCGGCTCGTCGAATCCCTCCAGGGGAACCGTCAGGTCGAAGACCTGTACGGCATGAGGTACAGCTACCGGCCCGACGGGAGGCTCGCGGGGGCGGAGCGTTTTTCCGGCGGGAGCGTGGGGAGCCGCGACGTTTACGTCTACGATGACGCGCGGAGGAGGGTCGAGGTTCTGACTTACTTGACGGGCGGCGACCTCCGGATGAGAGTCACGAAGGCTTACGACGAGCGGGGCGGCGAATTGAGAAGCGAGACCGAATTCCTGCCGGGCGACGACACCACCGCCCCCGCCCGGCAGGTCGTGGAGACGGCCCACACTTACGACGAGCGGGGCCGGCCCCTCACCACCACCGTGAAAGGCCCCGACGGCCGACCGATGGTCGTCATCGGCTACGGGCGCGACGCCGCGGGGCTGTTGATTACCACCACGACCGACCTGAGGAAAGAGGCTCAGAGTTCGATGGCTAAGACCGTCCGGAAGCACGACGCCGCGGGCAACGAGACGGCGGCCGAGTCCTACGCGGCGGACGGCACCCTCACGGCGCGAATCTCCTACGAGCGGAAATTCGACGCGCGCGGCAACTGGGTGGAGGAGATCACCCGGACGTGGGAGGGGCGCGCCCCCGACGCCCCGCGCGGGTCTGCGTTCCTGAGGCGGCGGACGATCACTTATTTCTGAAACCGCTCCGGCACTTCTCCCTTGCGGCCGCGGCCGCCCGAAGTTTTTCTACTGTCTCCTGACTACTGTCTACAGTCTACTGTTTTATACTCCCCCCGTGCGCTTCCCCTTCGAGTTGCCCCCGGAGAGAGAGTTCGACGCCGTCGGCTTCGGCCTCAACGCGGTCGATCATTTGATCGTCGTGCCCGCCTACCCGGAGTTCGACACGAAGGTGCGGTTTGTCGAGCACGCTTTGAGCGCGGGCGGGCAGACGGCTTCGGCGATGGTGGGCTTGCAAAGGCTGGGGCTGCGGACGGCCTACGCCGGACGCTTCGGCTCGGACGCCGAGGGGCGCTTCGGGCTGGAGACGCTCCGGGCCGAGGGCGTCAACGTCGAGCGGGCGGAAGTGGTCGAGGGCGCGCGCAACCAGCTCGCCTTCATCCTCATAGACGCGCGCACGGGCGAGCGCACCGTCATCTGGGACAGGGACGAGCGCCTCGCCTACCGCCCCGAAGAGGCGCCGCGCGGCTTCGCGGCCCGCGGGCGCGTGCTGCACATGGACGCGCACGACCCGCCGGCCTGCGCGCGGCTCGCGCGCGAGGCCCGCGAGGCCGGCACCCTGGTCTCGCTCGACATAGACAACATCTACGACGGCCTCCCGGAGCTTCTGCCGCACGTGGACGTGCTCGTCTCCTCAAAGGAGTTCCCGCGCCGGCTGACGGGGCTGACGGACGAGCGGCGCGCGCTTATTGAGACGAAGGCGCGGCTCCGGCCCGACGCACTCGTCGGCATGACGCTCGGCGGGCGCGGCGCGGTCGTCTACCACGGCGGCGCCTTCGTCGAGGCGCGCGCCTTCGGAGTCCCCGGCGGCTGCCGCGACACGACCGGCGCGGGCGACGCCTTCCACGCCGGCTTCCTCTACGGCCTCCTGCGAGGCGAAGAGGTCGAGGCCAGCCTCCGCCTCGGCTGCGCCGTCGCCGCCCTCAAGTGCCGCCGCTTAGGCGCGCGCGCCGCCCTCCCGACCGCGCCCGAACTCCAAGACTTCCTCGTCGCCGAAGACAAGACTTCGTAATTTTAGATTTGCGATTTTTGATTTGCGATTGGCAGATAACGTCAGCGTTGCTTCCGAGCGCAAATCGCAAATCTAAAATTCCTTGTGATTGCCCGCGCGGCCGGCTTCCGCGTAAGCAGGCGAGGGGACTTTCCCCGAGTTGCTTGCAGGAGGCTCAGAATGTACGACGCAATCATCGTCGGCGCGCGCTGCGCCGGGTCGCCCCTGGCGATGCTGCTCGCGCGCAAAGGCTACCGCGTGCTGGTCGTTGACCGCTCGACCTTTCCCAGCGACACCATCTCCACGCACCATATACACCAGCCGGGCGTCGCACGGCTCGAGCGCTGGGGCCTGCTCGAAAGGCTCCGGGCCACGAACTGCCCGCCGACGACCGCCATGAGCTTCGATGTCGGCCCCTTCGCCCTGCGGGGCGCGCAGCCGCCGGCCGACGGCGCGGCCGAGGCTTACGCGCCGCGCCGCACCGTGCTCGACCAAATGCTGGTCGCGGCGGCCGCTGAGGCCGGGGCCGAAGTGCGCGAGGGCTTCACCGTCGAGGGGCTGATCGAGGAGGGCGGCCGGGTGGCGGGCATCCGCGGGGCGGGGCGCGGCGGGCGCGGCGTCACGGAGCGGGCGCGTGTCGTGGTCGGGGCCGACGGCCGCGCCTCGTTCGTCGCGCGGGCCGTCGGGGCCCCCGCCTACCGCGAGCGGCCCGTCCTCACCTGCAACTACTACTCTTACTGGAGCGGCGTCGAGCTGGAGATGCCGATGCTCTACGTGCGCGAGCGGCGCTTCATGGTCGCCGACCGCACCAACGACGGGCTGACGATGGTCTGCGTCGTCTGGCCGGCGGAAGAGTTCAACCGCGTGCGGGCCGACGCCGAGGGCAACTTCATGCGCTCGCTCGACCTCGCGCCCGACCTCGCCGCTCGCGTCCGCGCCGGCCGGCGCGAGGAGCCGCTGCGCGGCACGGGCCAAATCCCGAACTTCTTCCGCAAGGCGTGCGGGCCGGGCTGGGCGCTCGTCGGCGACGCCGGCTACTTCAAAGACCCGCTCACGGCGCAGGGCATCAGTGACAGCTTCAAGCAGGCCGAGTGGCTCGCCGAGGCGCTCGACGAAGGCTTCACGGGCCGCCTCCCGCTCGACGAGGCGCTCGCGCGCTGCTGGCGGCGGCGTGACGACGAATCGCTGCCGATGTACGAACACACCTGCCAGTTGGCGGCGCTCGCGCCGCCGCCGCCCGAGATGCGAGAGCTTTTCGCCGCGCTCCGCGAGAACCCGGCCGAGACCAGCCGCTTCTTCGGCACCGTCAGCGGCGCGACCGACCCGCGCGAGTTCTTCTCGCCGGAAAACATTCGGAGGATCGTCGGCCCGGCAACGCTCAGGCCCGCGGCCTAGGGCGGTTTGCGGTTGAGTTTACCGAGAGGCCGGATTAACACAGAGGGCGCGGAGGGCACGGAGGACACAGAGAAGAAGATGTCTTTCTCTGT
>DASZKF010000038.1:0-1681 GCA_035947355.1 Pyrinomonadaceae bacterium
CCGCGACGCCGGCCCCGGCGCCCTCCCGGCCGGCGATGACGCCCGTGCGCCGGCGCGCGCGCCGCGCGTCGGGCGAGGGCTTCTACGGCGAGGTGGACTCGGCGCTGGCCGAGCAGGGCGGCGGGCGCGTCATCACGCTCGACGGCGAGCAGTTCGCGCCCGAGGCGCGCGGCGAGGCGCGCGCCGCCCTGCGCGCCGGGCAGGCTTACGTCCGCGCCGACTTCGACAACGTGCCGCTGCCCTCGGCCGTCGGCGCCGAGGTCTTCGTCCTCTGGGGCATCATCCCGGACGGGCGCATCATCTACATGGGCAGCCTGCCCGCGGGCGACCTCCTCAACCTCGGCGAGACCTACGTCCGCACGGCCGGCTTCGACGCCGACGACTTCACGCTCTTCGTCACGGCCGAGCGCCAGCGCCCGGCCCCCTCACCCTCCGGCCGCCGCGTCCTCTCGCCCAAGACCGCCCGGCTCATCGTAAAGTGATAAAATAGTTTCGAGTTTCGGGTTTCGGGTTTCGAGTTCGGAGGCAACCTGTTTGCGGACTCGGAACTTCGAAACTCGGAACTCGAAACTTGTCTTGAGGTTTTGAATGGCGAAGAAGGGTTCGGTCCTCGTCGTGGACGACGAGGAGATCATGCGCGACGTGCTGGAGACGCTGCTCTCGGCCGAAGGCTACCGCGTCGAGCTGGCGAAGACGGGCGAGGACGGCCTGGAGGTTTACGGCCGGCGGCCCTTCGACGTGGTGCTGCTCGACGTCTCGATGCCCGGCATGGGCGGCCTGCGCGCGCTCGAAGAGATTCTGAAGATGGACTCGGAGGCGGTCGTCGTGATGATCACGGCCTACGCCACCTTCGACACGGCCATCGGCGCCTGGGAGCGCGGGGCCTTCGGCTGCATCCGCAAGCCGTTCCAGAACGAGCAGATCGTCTCGACGGTCGCGGCTGGCATCCGCCGGCGGCGCAAGGAGGAGGAGCGGCAGAACCTGCGGCGCGCGATGAGCCGCAGCGTCGAGCGCGGCTCGATCATCGGCCGCTCCGAGAAGATGCAGGCCGTCTTCCAGCTCGTTGACCAGGTCGCGCCCGCCCGCTCGACCGTGCTCATCACGGGCGAGTCGGGCACGGGCAAGGAGCTGACCGCGCGCTCGATTCACATGCAGAGCCCGCGCGCGCACAAGCCCTTCGTCACCGTCAACTCGTCGAACATCCCCTCGGGGCTGTTAGAGTCCGAACTGTTCGGCCACACGCGCGGCGCGTTCACCGGCGCGGTCGCCGCCAAGAAGGGTCTCTTCGAGGTGGCCGACGGCGGCTCGATCTTCCTCGACGAGATCGGCGACATCCCGCCCGAGACGCAGGCGCGACTCCTCCGCGTCCTGCAGGAGCGCGAGTTCACCCCCCTGGGCGACACCACGCCGCGCAAGGTGGACGTGCGCATCATCGCCGCCACCAACATCGACCTGAAGGAGGCCGTCCGGCAGGGCGCCTTCCGCGAAGACCTCTACTACCGCCTCGCCGTCGTGCCCATCGAGCTGCCGCCCCTGCGCGAGCGGGACGACGGCGAGGCGGTAGTAGAGGTCTTCGCGGAACGTGCCCTGGCGGACGGCCTCCTTCAGATCGATGTTGGTGGCGGCGATGATGCGCACGTCCACGCGGCGCGGCGTCGTGTCGCCGAGGGGCGTGAACTCG
>DASZKF010000039.1:0-20753 GCA_035947355.1 Pyrinomonadaceae bacterium
CGCGACGACCGCACGGTGATGAAGGCCGCGCCGGCCTTGGCCGGGAGCGTGAAGTTGCCGACGAACGAGGCGCCGGCCTCGAGCACCACCTCGTCGCCGGGCTGCGCGCGGTCGAGCGCCGCCTGCAGGTCGCCGCCCGCCCTCACCGTGATCGTCTTCGCGGCGGAGCCCGTCGGCCCCGCCGCCTGTCGCTGCGCCGGCGCGCACGTCAGGTACGCCAGCGGCAGCCCCGCAAACAACGCCAACGCCGCCGCCCTCCCGCGCCCGAACCACCTCATAACCCGAATCTAACAGAAGAAGCACACGGCAGGAAGGGGCGGAAGCCCGACCGTCAGGCTAGAGACTGGAGACCAGTCGCTGGTTAAATCAAGCCTCCGGGGCGGACTACCGCCGGGCGTACCGGGAGTCAGCTTCAACACAGAGTTCGATGTGAAAACCGCTCTAGTCTCTAGGCTCAAACTTCCGACCGTGCTGCCGGCAGTTCGCGCAGCATCCGTTCAAAGGCGGCGGCGACGGCCGGGGCCGCGAGGCTGCGGCGCACGTCGGCGTCGCCCCACGGCGCGGCGTCGCTTTTGCGCCCCCGGAGGAAGTTGACGAAGCTCTTCAGTTCGGCGGCGACCGCCGCGTCGTCCGAAGGGTCTGCCACCCAGCCGCCGAGGCGGCGGACGAGCGCGGCGGCCGCGCCCCGCGGGCTGAGGGCGAGGATGGGGCGCGCCGCCCCGACGTAGTCAATGAGCTTCGAGGGGAGGAAGACGCTCACCTCGGCCGGCGCGTCGGCGACGAGCAGGCCGTCGGCCGAGGACATCAGCCGGAGGCTTTCGAGGTATTTGACGGTCGGCCGCGAGACCACCAGCCCTTCGGGCAGGAGCCCGATGCCCGCCGCCTCGAGCTGCCCCTCGCCCTTCGTCCCGATCAACTCGAAGCGCACGCCGGAGAGCACCTCCGGCTCGGCGTCGAGCAGCCGCCGCAGGCCCCGGAAGAGCGGCCCGGGGGTGCGCGGCCCGTAGAAGTTGCCGAGGTAGCGGATGACGATGCCCGGCGCGGCGCCGCCGCCCGCGGCCTGCCCGTCGAAAGCGCCGGGGTCGTAGGCGTGCGGCAGCACGCGCGCCTTACTTCTGAGCGCGGGCGGGTGCTTGCCCATCATCAGCTCGACGGTCTCTGTCGAGGTGAAGACGAGGCAATCGGCCTCGCGCACGACGCGGGCTTCGAGCCGGCGGTTGAGTCGCCGCGCCAGGGCGTCGTAGCCGAGGAAGCGGTTGTCGGCCCAGGGGTCGCTGAAGTGCGCGACCCACGGCACGCCGAGGCGGCGCTTGAGCGCGAGGCCGACGAGGTGGTCGCTCATCGGCGAGCCGAAGGTGGCGAGCACGTCGGGCGCGTAAGCGTTCTGGCGCGCGAAGCGCTCGTAGGCGGCCAGCGCCGCCGGCTTCCACGCCCGGTAGGAGTCGGGCAGCTTGTTGACGAGGGGGAGGTCGAAGCGGTGGCCGATGCGGCTGAAGAGGCTCCCGAGCCCGGAGCGCGCGAAGGGTACGCGCAGGCAGGCGGCGAGCGGGGCCTCGGCCGCGGCGACGAGCGAGGCGTCGCTGCGATCCTTCCCGGCGTAGTCGGCGCAGACGAGCACGGTCGAGAGCGGCAGGTGCTTGAGCAGGCGCGAGACCTGCACGGCCCGCGGCGAGGCCATCGGCGGGTAGCAGAAGGAGACGGCCAGCAGCCGGCGCGGGGCCGCGCCCGCGGCCCCTCCCGCCTGGTTCGACTTCATGGCTTCAGCGTGTGGCATCGGCCTCGCGCCTCCGGGGCTTCAGCCGGCGGCGGCCGGCGCGGGCCGCGGCGGCAGGACGTGGCGGCCGCCGCAGATGGCCGAATACTTGTGGTAGGTCTGCGCCGCCTGGATCAGGTAGCCGTAGTCGCGCAGGCCGGCGCGGTAGACCCAGGTCGCCAGGCTGAGGTAGTTGCGCTTCAGCAGCTCGTCGGGGAAGTCCGGCGCCCGCAGCATCTCGGCGGCCTGGCCGAGCAGCCGGCGCTTGCGCTCGGCGGCGCGCGGGCCCGGCTCCCACTGCGTGGCGAGGTCCGGCGGGGCCGGCAGGGGGCACGGCTCGTGCCCGGCGTACGACTGCCACGGCACGCTTTTGACGACCGCGGGGAAGTGGTCGAGCCACTTCATGTAGAACTTGTGCCGCAGGCACAGCTCGACGGGCACCCGGACGACGGAGGCGAGGAAGTCGCCGTCGTAGAACGGGAGGTGGAACTCCAGGCGGTGCAGGTCTATGTCTTCGAAGTGGCGCGCGAGGTGCCGGCGCTGGTCGTTGTGCATGAGGAAGAGGTAGAGGGCGCGCCCCCTGTCCTCGCAGTGCAAATCGTCGAGCTCCTCGCGCACGCCCGCGCGCAGCACGTCGTCGAGCGCGCCGGAGACGGACGGGCTGAGAATCCGGCGCGGGACGGCGGCGCGGTGGATGGCGAGGAACTCCTCGACGGCCTCGGGCGTGCGCCCCTCGCGCAGCAGCGCGACGACCGGCTCGTAGACGTAGACGTGCCCGAGGCCGACGCTGCCGCCGTCGCCCGACCAGATGATGCGCTCGCGCGCGGCCGGGGCCGGCCCGCGCCGCCGCGTCGAGGCCCCGTAAGCGTCGGCCATCATCTGTGACCAGTGCGGGTCGCCCGGCCCCATCGGGGCCTCCTCGTGCGCGGCCCCGACCTCGCGCGCGAACATGGCCCCGAATATCTGATCCTGCGTGCCGGCCGGCGCGAAGTTGAAGGTGTGGAGGCGGACGCCCCGCTCGAAGAGCGCGGCCGCGACGGCGCGCGAGTCCAGCCCGCCGCTCAGGAAGGCCACGGCCCGCGCGTCGCCGCGCAGGCGCCGCGCGACGGCCCGCGTGAACGACTCGTAAGCGGCGCGCGTCAGCTCGGCCTCCGGCCTCCCGGAGGGTGCGACCTCGTCCCACCGCCAGTAGCGGCGGGCCGACACCCCGCGGCCGTCCACGTGAAGCACCTCGCCGGCCCTGAGCAGCGAGACGCCGGCGTAGGGCGTGCGCGTTCCGAGCGGCAGGCCGATGCTCGCCATCTCGGTCACGGCCCGCAAGTCCATCTCCTTCGGGACGAGCGGCAGGGCCTCGAGGACGCGCAGCGCCGAGGCGAAGACGGCGAACTCCTCACCGACCCAGTAGTAGAGCGGGCGCAGAGACAGCTTGTCGGCGACGAGGCTGAGGCGGCGCGCGGCCGGGTCGTAGTGCGCGGCGCAGAAAGTGCCGTCGGCCGCGCGCAACTCGTCCCAGCGCCCCCCGGCCCAGGCCTCGTGCAGCCGCGCGAGGTCTTCGGTGCGCGTGCGCCACGGCGCGTCCGCCTCGCCCGACGACAGGAGTGCTTCGCCCGCCAGCAGCGAGACGCGGCCCGCGGCGTCACGGTGCGAGGCCGGCTCGCCGTAGGCCCCCACGTCAACCTTCAGGAGACAGCTCGCGCCGTCGCCGAACTCCTCCACCTCGTCCGAGGGGTGGCGCGTGATGGCGCGCCGCAAATCCGCGCGCGCCGAGTCGGGTACGCCGCGCCCTTCGCGCCGGCTGAGGATGCCTGCCAGAATCGTCATGATCGCCCTCGGGCCGCGGCCCTCGCGCCTCCCCCTTCTAAGCCACCGACTCGCCCCGCCGCGTGAGCAGCAGGAGCAGACCTTTCACGTCCTGAAGCGCCGCCCGCCCCTTCGGCAGCACGGCGAAGGTGAGCAGCGCGACGGCCGCCGCCAGCGCCGCGCACGCCGCGAGGCCGGCGGCCGCGTGCTCGAACTCCGCCAGGCGGCGGAGCAGGTAGAGCGCCCCCAGCACGCCCGCCGCCGCGCAAACCGAGGGCGCCATGGCGCGGTAAATGTCGCGGGCGCCGACCGGCCCCCTGCGACCGACGTACCAGAAGAGCAGGGGCTTGTGGACGAGGACGCCGAAGGCCGAGTAGCTAGCCGCGACGCCGACGGCCCCCCACGGCAGGCCGACGGCGAACGAGAGCGTCGTGACGGCGGCGTGCACGAAGCCCCAGCGGAGCATGTCGCGCGTGCGCCCCTGCGAGATGAGCAGCCACCCCATCGTGTTCGCCACCGGCTCGAAGAGGCCGGCCACGCCGAGCAGCGCGAAGATGCGCGCCGTCTCGTCCCACTGCGGCCCGAGCACGAGGCGCACGAGCCAGTCCGAGGTGGCGATCATCAGCGCCACGCCCGGCATCGTCAGCATCGCCACCTTCTCCAGGATGCGCAGGTACGCCTGCCGGTAGCGCTCGGGCGCGTCGGTCAGCCGGCTGAGCGCCGGCACGGCCACGCTGTCGAGCGGGACGGTCGTCTGGTCGAGCGGCAGCAGGAGCAGCTGGTAGGCCCGCGCGTAGAGGCCGAGTTGTGCCGCGCCCCAGACGCGGCCGATGAGCAGGTTGTCGAGGTTGCGCGCCAGGTAGTTGAGCACGCCGTAGCCCGTGATGTCGCCGCCGAAACTGAGCATCTGGCGCACGCCCGCGTAGCGCACCGGCGGGCCGGGCCGCCAGCCGCAGGCCGCCCACAGCCCGGCCGCGTAGAGCGTTCCGAAGACGAGCTGGTTGAGGACGAGCGCCCAGTAGCCCGCGCCGGCCCGCGCGGCGATGATGGCCGCGCCGATCCCCGCGAGCATCGCGCCGAGCTCGATGGCGGCCAGCGCCTTGAAGCGCATCTGCCGCTTGAGCAGGGCCTCGTGCTGGACGCTAAGGCCGCTGACGGTGAAGCCGGCGGCGAAGGCCAGCGTGATCCCGACGAGTTGCGGCTGGCCGTAGAACCAGGCGACGGCGGGCGCGAGCGCGGCCGTCGCGCCCGCCAGCGCGACGCTCACGGCGACGTTGACCCAGAAGAGCGTGCTGACCTGCTCGGCGTTGATCTCGGGGCGCTGGATGGTCGCGGCCGAGAGGCCCAGGCGCTTGAAGAAGGCGACGAAGCCGGTCACGACGAGCACCATCCCGACGAGGCCGTAGTCCTCGGGCGTGAGCAGGCGCGCCAGCACCATCGTCGAGCCCATCGTGACGGCGAAGCGCAAGGCCTGCGCGCCGACCATGACGGCCCCGCCGCGCGCGGCGCGCGACCCGAGGTCGGCCTTCAGGTGGTCGGTGCGGAAGTGGTGTTCGGGTGCGGGGCGCAATGGCTTCGAGCGGGCGGAGAGAAGTTTAAAGGAGTCCGTTGGGATCGCCTGCGGCGCCGGCTCTCCCGGCGGCCCGCATTCCCAATATAGCCTTTTGCCTCGCCCCGCCACAAGCGGGTTTTCCGCGCTGGGCCGCTCGGCCTTGCGCACCCCGAAGCGGCGGGCGATTCGGCTATCAGCTCTCAGTTTTCAGACGGGGGCAGTGGGCCGACGACTGATAAACCCCCTCAGCCGTACCTCAGATAATAGTAGACGAGTTTCGGGTACTCCAACGCGACCGTCCGCCAGCCGCGGGCCTGCCACCACCACGTGGCCGGCGTCGGCGTCTGGCCGCCCGGCTCGACCGGCTCGACGCCTACGCGGACGCCGCTGCCGCGGAAGGCGCGCCGGGCCGCCCACAGCGCGCGGCGGGAGTGGTAGGCCGAGGTCACGAAGAGGAGCGACCTCGCCCCGCCCCGCTCGGCGTAGGCGCGCGCGGCGACGGCTTCGTCGTAGGTGCTCGCCGCCGCCTGCGGCAGGACTTCGACGGCGTCGGCGGGGACGCCCGCCGCGAGCAGCTCCTCGCGCGCTCGCTCGGCGAAGGTGGGGTTGGTCCGCTTGGCCTCAGACCACGGGCCGGGCCGGTCGTCGTTCGTCAGGACGACGCGCGGCGCGCGCCCCTCGCGGTAGAGTTCGGCGGCCCGCCTCGTCCGCTCGACGTAGTTGGCCGACCCGCTCAACACCACGACGGCGTCGGCCCGCTCCAGCCCGGCCCGCTCGACCAGCGCCCGCGCCGCCGCCCACGCCACGAAAGGCCACGCCGCCACGGCCGCGGCCGCCGCGGCCCAGAAGCGCCGCCGGCCCCGCCCGGGACTCGCCCGCCTGTCGTGCGTCCTCATGATTCGCCCGCCAGCTCTTCGTAGAGCGCGTGGACGGCTTCGAGGTTCTCTTCGCGCGCACGCCCGAGGGGCGGGCGGCGGCCGCCGTTGCGGAGGCACTGCGCGGCGGCCTCGCTGAGGCGCGCGAGGTCTCGTGCGGGGACGAGGCGGACGCCCTCGGGGCGCGGCGCGCGGTCGGTGGCGACGACCGGGACGCCGAAGTGTACGGCCTCGCGCACGGAGATCGAGTCGCCGTCGTAGAGCGTCGTGCGCAGCATCAGGTCGCTGCCGGCGATGACGCGCAGCGTCACGGCGCGGTCAACGTCGCCGCACAGCAGGACGTGCTCGCCGTAGGGCGCGGCCGCGATTTGCCGCCGGAGCTCGCCTTCGAGGCTGCCCGAGCCGACCAGCACCAGCCCGGCCCCAGGGAACTGCTCGCGTACCCGCCCGAGCGCTTCGATCTGGAGCGGCAGGTCGTACTCGGGTTCGAGCATCCCGACCGAGACGAGCACCGGCTTGTGCCGCGCGAGGAAGGAGCGGAGCCAGTCGGGCGGCTCGGCCGCGGGCGGCGCGGCCGGCAGCGCGTAAGGGCGGATGACGCGCACGCGGCCTTCGGGGACGCCGACCTGCCGGAACCACGCGCCGATCTCCTCGTTGACGGCGACGACGCGGTCGAAGCGGCGCATGGCGAGTCCGCGCAGGCCGGCCGGGCGCGCGGCCCGCCCGGCTGGCGAGGACGGGTAGCCGCCCGAGTGGAAGGTGAAGACCGACTTGCGGCGCGGCAGCGACGTGCAGAACAGGGCGAGGCCGGCGAGCCGCGCCGTCAGGTTTCCGCCGACGTGCAGGTGCACGATGTCGTAGCGCAGCGTCAGCAGGAGCCGCGCCACCCCGGCCGCCCCCCGCGGCCCGTAGACGCCCGCGCCGTCCGTCCTCCGGTCCCGGTTCATGTCAATGACCTCGCACGCCGCGCCGTGCGCCAGAAGGTACTGGCGCAATGCCACGACGTGCGCCTGCACGCCGCCGTGCGGCGTCGAGTACGGCCCGATCTGGAGAACCCGGAGTGGCATGAAGGAGTAGTCAGTAGTCAGTAGAAGAACCTTCGTTATCGAGTCGTCGTGGTGCCAGCGTCAGCACCCGCGAAAGAGCCTACTGGCTACTGCTTTTCAGCGCCGCGAGGTGGCGGCGGATTTCGTCGAGGCGGGCCTCCCAGCTCTCGCCGCGGACGGCCTCGCTGCGCGCGCGGCTCGGGCCGGGGTCGCCGAGCGCGGCCTCGACCTCGCGGATGGTTTCGGCCGCGCCGTCGGCGATGCGGCAGAGGCCGAGCACCTCGACCTCGGGGATCGGCGTCGAGACCACGGGCAGGCCCGCCGCGAGGTACTCGCGCACCTTGAGCGGGTTGGCGTTGAGCGTCAGCTCGTTGACGCGGAACGGCATCAGCGCCACGTCGAAGCCCTTGCAGTAGGCGGGCAAGTCCCCGTAGGGCTTCCGGCCCAGCAGGTGCACGTTCGGCAGGGCCTCCAGCGCCGACACGTCCGTCGTCACCTTTCCGAGGACGACGAGCGAGCCGTGCCGGAAGTGCTTCGCCACCCCGGCCATCAGGTCTACGTCCACCCAGTCGGCGACGAGCCCGAAGAAGCCGATGACGGGGCGCGGCAGCGAGGCGATGTCGGCGGGCACGGGCGTCGCCGGGTCGAGCGCCCGGCTGAAGTGGTTGAAGTCGACGCCGTGGCGGACGAGGTGCGTGCGCGGGTTGTGCCGGCTCTTCGATTGCACGAGCAGCTCGGCCGAGGCGAAGACGATGTCGGCGCGGCGCAGCAGAATCTCCTCCATCTCCAGGATCGGCGCGGCCTGGATGTCGGAGAAGGCGGCGTACTCGTCCACGCAGTGGTAGACGACTAGCTCCTCGCCGAGGCGGCCCGCGACGAGCGCCGCCGGCGGCAGGAAGACGTAGTTGATGGCCCGCCGGAAGCCGAGCCGCCGCATCGCGCGGCGCACCTGGAGGCGGAGCGCGAGCTGGTTGAACGCCTTCATGAAGGGGAGGCCGTAGGCCGGAACCGTCAACGGGTTGAGGACGAAGATGTTCGGCTCGACCTCGCGCAGCGGCGTGGCGACGGCCTTGAGCTTCGAGAGCGAGCGGCGCAAGTCGGCGGCCGAGGCCGAGGGCGCGCGCAGGCCGATGGAGTTGACCCACAGGACGCGGTTGTCACGCGCCAGCGCGCGCATCAGGTGCGTCTTCGACAGCGGGTCGCCCGTCCAGTCCTGCGCGAAGCAGATGATGTCGCGCCCGCGCAGCTCGCGCGCGGCCTCGGCCCCGGCCGGCGCGGCGCCTCCGCCCGTGCGCGCCGCCGTCACGCCGCCTCCGCCTGAACTCGTCACGCCGTAACTCAACTTCCCTACCCCTTCCCGATGAGGGCCTTGCGCGCGCGCAGGTAGAATTCGCCGCCGACGGCCTTCGTCGCCTTCTTGGCGTTCCACAGGACGGCCTGGCGCAGGCGCGGCGCGAGCCGCCCGGCGGCGATGGCGGCCGCCGCGCGCGGCGTCGTCCAGCGCTGCACTGCGTATCGCCCGACGACCAGGCAACCGCCCACCTTGTGCAGCCCGGCCGTCGGCTCGGACGTGAAGAGGTGACGGATGCCGGCCTCGTCGGCCGCCTCGGCCACGCGCCGCGAGTAGTAGCCGCCGGGGACGGAGGCGGCCGTCACGGCGCGCCCCAGGATGTCGGAGAGGAACGCCGCGCTCGAGCGCCATTCCCGCAGCACTTCCTCGTAGCCGCAGCGCGCCATGCGCGCAGGGTGCGTCGCCGAGTGGCTGCCGACGACGTGGCCGCGCCGGTCGAGGTCGAGAATCTGTTCGCGCGAGAGGAAGCCGGGCGTGCCGACGCGGCCGGTGGTGACGAAGAAGTGGCCGCGCCAGCCGCGCCGCTCCAGGGCGGGGGCCGCGTGCGTGTAGGCGCTCACGCCGCCGTCGTCGAAGGTCAGGAGCAGGGGCCGCGCCGCGCCGCCCGGCCCGCCCAGCTCGGCCACCGTGACGGGCCGCGCCGCGCCGCTCGCGGCGATGGCCGCGAGGTGCGCCTCGAACTCCGCGCGCCCGAGCTTGTAGAGCGCGGCGTCCGCGCCCGCGAAGCCGCTCGCGTCGTAGGCGTCGCCGTCAACTACGTCGTGGTACATGAGGGCGATGGCTGGCATGGCGTTGGTGTGCGCGTGCGGGAGACTCGGCCCCCGAGTTCGGTTTGCGTCTCAAGCCCCGGCCCCGGTCTCCTGCCTCCTCCCCGCGGCCCTGTCACGGCGCGCCGCGCGCTTCCAGGCGAGGTAGCTCGTCAGCCACGGCTGGCCCCACGCGGCCGAGGGCCGGCCTCGCGCGTCGAGCGGCGTGGCGCGGCCGGCGCAGATGTCCTGGAGCCGGGCCGCCAGTTGCGGCAGGTTGTCGAAGACGACGCGGTGCTGGATGCGCACGTGCGACTCGGCGACCTCGTCGAAGGGGTAGCTGTAGTAGCCGTAGACGGGGCCGGTGTCCACGCCGCGGTCTATGCGGAGCAGGGTCATCCCGACGCGCCCGAGGTCGCGGCGGGCGAGCGCCCAGAAGCAGCCGTGCGAGTTGCGGTACTCGGGCGCGACGCCGGGGTGCATCACGAAGGTGCCGCGGCGCGGGACCGAGAAGACCTCCTCCTTGATGAGCGTCTTGCACCGGGCGACGACGAGGTCGGGCGCGAGCCGGCGCAGGAACTCCTCGGCCTCGGGCGAGTTCGGGCTGTGCGTCTCGAGCGCCGGCGCGTCGGGCAGCACGGGGTATTCGGCGCGCAGCTCCCCGAGTCGCTCCTCCTCCCAGCGGCGATCCCGCGCGGCGAGGAACAGTCTGTAGTAGAGGCGGAAGGCGAGCACGTCGAGGAAGCGCGCGAGGCCGGCGCGCTTGATCTGGCTCCGCACGCGCTGGCGTGTGCGGCCCGGCCGCTCGCGCAGGACGACCACGCCGACGACCTCCGAGAAGGAGGCCAGCCAGCGCAGCATCCCCTCGTGGTCGAGCGTCGCGCCGTGGTGGCAGATGAGCAAGGTCTTCATGCTTGCAACAGGCGGCCCCTTCAGGAAGAGGCGAAGGCTTCGAGCGGGGCCGGCTCGGGCGGGGGCGCGGCCCGTTCGCCGTCCACGAACTGCCGCAGCCAGATTTCGAAGTTGACGAGCGACCACAGCCGCGACGAGTGGTCGCGCACGCCCGCCCGGTGCTCTTCGGCGAGGCCGGCGACGTACCCGGCGTCGAAGATGCCGCGCGAGCGGGCGCGCTCGCCCAGCACGTACTCGTCAATCACGCCGCGGTGGCGGCCCCTCAGCCACGCGCCGAAGGGGACGGGGAAGCCCATCTTGGGTCGCTTCAGGATCGCTTCGGGCAGCACGCCCGCCATCGCCCGCCGCAGGATGTACTTCGTCGTCCACCCGCGCAGCTTCAGGCGCGCCGGCAGCCGCGCCGTGAACTCGACTAGCTTGTGGTCGAGGAACGGCACGCGGCTCTCGACCGAGGCCGCCATGCTCATCTGATCCTGCTTCATCAGAAGCTCGTGCAGGTAGGTCTTCGTGTCGGCGTAGAGCAGGCGGTTGAGCAGTGTCTCGGCGTCGGTCTCTTCGACCAGGCGGCGCACGCCCGCGTAAGGGTCGGCGGAGCCGGCGCGCTCGACCGTCTCGGGCGTGAGCAGGCGGCGCTGCATGGCGCGCGGGAAGACGGCGAAGTTGTCGAAGTAGAGACTTTCGAGGTCGGCCGGCAGGCACAGGAAGGTGCGCTCCAGTTTCTGCCGGACGCGCGAGCCGGCCGGCAGCGCCCCGACGGCGCCGGCGAGGGCGCGGCGCGCCGCCGCGGGCGCGAGCGACTGGTAGCGGCCCCCCAGGGCGAGGTTGTAGACCGTCTTGCGGTAGCGCCCGTAGCCGGCCAGGAGCTCGTCGCTCCCCTCGCCCGTCAGGACGACCTTGACGTGTTGCTGTGCTAAGCGCGAGACGAAGTAGAGCGGGACGCTGGCGAGGTGCGCGAGCGGCTCGTCCTCGTGCCAGACGAGGCGCGGCAGCGCGTCGAAGAACTCTTCGGGACTGACGACGACCTCGTGATGGTCGGTGCCGAACGCCCCGGCGACGAGGCGCGCGTATTCGAGCTCGTTGGCCCCGCGCTCGTCGAAGGCGACCGAGAAGGTTTTAATCGGCTCGTCAACCAGCTGACTCATCACGGCCGCGATGGCCGACGAGTCTATGCCGCCCGAGAGGAACATCCCCAAAGGCACGTCGGCCATCAGGCGCAGCCGGACCGAGGTGCGGAACAACTCCGACCACTCTTCGATTAAGTCCCGCTCGCTCCGGCGCCCGCCGCCCCCGTTGCCGCCGCCGGCGAAGGTCACGTCCCAATATTTTTCGACGCGCAGCTCGCCGTCGCGCCACAGTAGCGTGTGGCCGGGGAGCAGCCGGCGGACGCCGCAAAACAGCGTCTCCTCGCCCGAGGGCGCGTGGTTGGCGAGGTAGTCGGGCAGCGCCGCGTAGTTGACCTCGGGCGCGACGGCGCGCGCCTCTAAAAGCGCCTTGATCTCCGAGGCGAAGTAGAGCGAGCCGTCCGCGGCGTGCGCGTAGTAGAGCGGCTTGACGCCGAGGCGGTCGCGGGCGATGAAGAGTTCCCGGCTCCGGGCGTCCCAGATGGCGAAGGCGAACATGCCGCGCAGGTCTTCGACGCAGCGCGCGCCCTTCTCCTCGTAGAGGTGGAGGATGGTCTCGGTGTCGCAGTGGGTGCGGTAGGCGTGGCCGCGCGCTTCGAGCCAGGGGCGGTGGTCGGCGTGGTTGTAGACCTCGCCGTTGTAGACGATCTGGAGCCGGCCGTCCTCGTTCGTCATCGGCTGGTGGCCGGCGGCCACGTCAACGATGCTCAGGCGGCGGTGGCCGAGGCCGACCGCCCCGTCTATGAAGAGGCCGCAGTCGTCCGGCCCGCGGTGCGTGAGCACGTCGCGCATGCGTTCGAGCACGCCGACCTCGACCCGGCGATCCGACCTGCTCGACAGAGCTATCCCGTTAATGCCACACATAATCTCAGAGACCCGCGCGGGAATGAGGAGGCTCGACGGTCGCGGCGTCGCGGGCCGCGCCGCGCCCCTCCTTTGACAGCTTATCACGGAGGCCGAACGCGCCACCATCAATTACTAAGCCGGCCGGACTCTCCCCGCCTTCCGGCTCGGCCTCGAAAATCAGCTCGCCGCCGGCCGCGCGCGCCGCGGCGTACCTCAGCGGCCGCGGCGAACTCAGGACCTCGTGCGCGCCGTAGGCGAAGCGGCGCCCGCCGCCGACCAGGATCAGCTCGCGCAAGTCCCCTTCGGCCGAGAGCCGCGCCCACGTCCACTCGAAGTCGGTGGTGAATCGCTGCTCGGAGACGAGCCGGCCCGGCGGGCTCAGGATGAGGAAATCCCTCGTGTCGCCGTCGGCGACTTCGAGGAAGTGTGCGGCGGCGCCGGGCGCGAGCGAGAGGACGCGCGCGGCCGGCGCCCCCGCGGCGCGCGGCACGAGCACGGTGACGAACTCCTGCGGCCCCTCGCCCTCGGCCTCGAAGACGGCGACCGGGGCCGCCACCCGCGCGCCGTAGCAGGGCGAGACCCAGCCCTCTTCGAGCCGCCAGCGGCCGCCGCGCCCGTGCGCGTGCAGCTCAAGCCCCGGCCGCCCGTCCGCCGCGACGCTCACCGGGGCCGGCCGGCCCCCGCCTTCGAGGCGCGGCGAGGCGTCCGGGGCGAGGTGGAAGTACAGCTCAAAGCGGTGGCGGCCGCGGGCCTCCGCCCGGTCGCGCACGACGAAGTAGTCGCCCTTGAGGAAGAGGACGGAGCGGCGGTGCGTGACCGGGTCGGGCAGCCGCGCGTAGCCGTCGTGCGCGCCATCGAAGAAGTCGAAGCGCGGGCGGCTGAGCCACCCCCGCGCCTCGCAGCGCGCGGCGTGCGCCCAACTGAAGGGGCCGTCCGGCAGAGACGACGACGCGCCGTCTACGACGAGCGTGTTGTGCGAGGCCGAGTGGCGGAAGTGGTCGCGCATCTCGCGCGAGCCGGTGTAGCTGTAGGTGCCGGGGTCTACGAGGAGCGTGCGGCCGCGGGCGGCGAGCGAGAACGAGAGCGCGTCGGCGTGCGCGTGGCCGCCCCCGCCCGCCCCGTGCGGGCCGCAGTCGAGCAGGAGGTAGTTTGAATCCGCGGCCCAGCCGTCGCGCAGAACGTAGTAGCCGCCGTCGCCGAAGGCGCGCGAGGTCTCGGCCGGCGGGCGGGCCGCGAGGGCGTCGTAGGCCTCGAGCCCGGCGCGGCCCGCGAGCCACAAAGTCTCTTCGGACGCGGGGCCGGCGACGTGCTTGTAGTCGGCGCGCGCGAAGACGGCCGCGGCCGTGGCGAGCGTGGCGCGGAAGTCCGCGGCCGGGCGGTCGTCGAGCGGCGCGAGCCGCCCGCCGTCGTCGTCGCCGTAGAAGGGCGTCGTCCCGTCGGGCGCGGTCAGATAAAGAAGATGGTCGCAGAGCGCGGCGAGCGTCACCTTTAATTCATCGCCCGGCTCCTCGCCGGCCGCGCGCGCGAGGAGAAGGAAGTGGGTGTAGAAGTCGGCCGTGTAGCGCTGGTAGTAGCTGGCCTGCTCGAAGTAGACGCCGTCGGGCCTGACCTGCCGCGCGAGCTGTTCGCACAGGACGCGGCGGCCCGCCTCGCGCCAGCGCGCGGCGCGCGCGAGCTCCGGCAAACACGTCCCGAGGTAGAAGAGGCCGAGGGCCTCGCCCGTCAGGTGCGTGTTCGGGCTGAAGTAGGTCGAGAGGTACGTCTCCAGGTGGCGGCCGTGGAGGTAGAGGTACTTGAGGGCGCCCGCGTAGAGTTCGGGCGAAAGGTGCGGCGAGTGTTTGAAGAGGTGGAGCGCCCACAGCCAGGAGACCGAGCGGAAGGCGACTTCGAGGCTGCTCATCCAGTTGACGCCCCGCTTCGGCGGGTGCTGCCCCATCCAGGACGCGAGGTGCGCGGCGAAGGTGCGCGCGTGCCGCTCGTCGCCCGTGTGCCAGTAGGCGCGGCCGAGCGTGAAGAAGTGCTGGTGGCGGTTCAGCTCCCAGATGATCTTCTTGTCGCCGGTCAGGTCGGCGTCCAGCTCGCCGATGCGGCTCCAGTGGCGCATCGGCGCGCGCTTGCCTGAGACCGGCTCGAAGTTCCAGTCCACGGGGTCGCCGAAGGAGAGGTCGCGCAGGCCGAGGAGGTCGAAGCGCCCCTCGGCGAGGCGGGCGGCGCGTTCGAGGAGGGAGGCCGCGCCGTCCCGCGCGAAGCGGCGGCGCAGCTCGGCGCGCGTCGCCTCGGGGTCGGCGAAGGCGTCGAAGAACGGGCGGGGCGCGCGGCGGAAGTGTTCGAGCAGGCCGGCGGCGTCAGTCCTCCCCGGCCCCCGCGGCGCGGCCACGAGGAGGCGCGCCAGCCCGGCGTCGTCCGGCAGGCGCGCGCCGAGGCCGAGGCGCTCGGCGCGCGCGGCGAGGGCTTGTGCCCCCCGCACGCGCAGCTCGTCGAGGCTCCGGCCCTTCAGCTTCCTCAATTTTTTCAGCGCGCCCTTCATCTAAAGAAATGATGAATGATGAATGCGGAATGATGAATTAGAGGCGGCTCGGGTGATTCAATTCAACGTGCGTCACATTCATCATTCATCATTCCGCATTCCGCATTCGCCTTAATAAATCTCGCCCGGCGACGCCCCTTGACGCCGCAGGCGGTTCTTCAACTGCTCGAAGCCGCTCGTCGTCTGGACGAAGTGCGGCAGGTCGGCCTCGGCCGGGACGCGGCGGAGCGCGAGCGGGTCGGCCCGGCGGCGGTTGAGGCCGGGCAGGGTCGTGACGGCGCAGGCGTAGCCGGCGCGCTCGGTCTCGCGCCGGACGCGCTCGTCGAAGCTGCCGTTCGGGTAGCAGAACAAGTCCGCCCGCCGGCCGAGTTCTGCTTCGAGGCGCGCGCGCGAGCCGCGCAGCTCGCGCCGGAGCTGCTCGTCGTCCGCCCGCGTCAGTATCGGGTGCGAGAGCGTGTGCGAGCCGATCTCGACGCCGGCCGCGTCCATCTCGCGCGCCTGCTCCCAGGTGACGGGGCCGAACTCTTCCGGCGGCGACTGCGGGAGCGCGACGCCGTTGGCCGCGGCCGCGCGGGAGATTGCCTCGTCGCGCGCGGCGGCTGGCAGTCTCTTCAGCTCGGAGTTGACGCGGCCCGCGGCGGCGAGGCGCGACGCGCGACCGCCGAGCGGCAGGTCGAACGCGCGGCCGCCCGCCTCGGCCCTGAGTCTCTCGCCCTCGGCGCGCAGCGCGACGTAGCGCAGCTTGTCCGTCCACACCCAGGCGCGGCCGTCGAGGAAGTCGGTGACGACGAAGAGCGCGGCGGGCGCGCCGTGCCGGCGGAGCAAGGGGAAGGCGACCTCGTACGCGTCGCTGAAGCCGTCGTCAATCGTGACGCAGGCCGCCCGCGCGGGCAGCTCGCCGCGGCCCGCGTAGTGCGCGGCCACGCGCGAGAGCGGGACGAGCGCGTAGTGAGACTTCAGGTAGCGGAGCTGCTCGTCGAAGGCCGCGGCCGAGGTCGCGTGCGAATCGTCGCCGCGGCTGAAGCGGTGGTAGGTGACGATGAGCACCTTGCCGCGGTTCGCGGCGCGGAAGGGCGCGAACGCGCCGGCCGCCGTCAGAAGTTTGAGCGCCGCCTGTTTCATCGCCCCCCCGCCCCGGCCTCGTGGCCGCGGGCCGCCGCTAGTTGCTCCCCGCGCCGCCGGGCGTGCAGCCTCCGGCGCAGCTCGTCCTTCTCGCGCTTCGTCGGCAGGCGGTAGCGCTTGCCGCGGCTCGTGTCCTGCGGGCGGGCCTCGGCGGTGCCGTCGGCGATCATGCGGACGGCGCGCGCGACCAGCTCGGCCGAGAGCGCGCGCAGGCGCGAGCCGAACTCCGCGATGAAGGCTTCGTAGTCGAGGCCGTGCGCGTAGTCGTAGGCGAGCGGGACGGTCTCCTGCAAGAGCACGGCCCCGGTGTCGACCTTGGCCTCGACGAAGTGGACGGTCAGCCCGACCTCCGGCTCGCCGTTGTACAACTCCCAGAAGACCGGCGGCCCGCCGCGGTAGAGCGGCGCGAGCCCCTGGTGCAGGTTGATCGAGCCGAGGCGCGGGATGCCGAAGACCGACGCGCGGATAATGTTCGTGCCGTAGACGACGCCGAGGTCCGCGCGGGCCGCGCGCATCAGGTCGAGAGCTTCTTCGGTGTGATAGTTGCCGACGAGGTGGAAGGGGACGCCGCTCGCGCCGGCGGCCGCGCGCAGCGCGTCGCGCGCCGCCTCCGAGGCCCGCGCGTCTTCGTTCGCGCGCCGCGCGCCTAGCCGCCGCGCGAGCTTCAAGGCCGTCGCCCCCCAGCCGTCGTAGCGGACGGAGCGCCGCAGCTTCTCGCGCCAACCCCGGCGCGGCATCGTCTCCGTCTCCACGAAGACGCCCGCCACCTCCACGCCTTCGAGCGCGAGCAGGCGTTCGAGCACCAGCTCCGCCCCGCCGTGCGTCAGCAGGATCACGCGAAACTTTTTGTCTTCACTCTTCCCCATTCACGTTTCGGTTTCGGGTTTCGGGTCTCGGGTTTCGAGTTAAAAGACAGGTCGCCGTACGCGCAGCTTGTCTTCAACTCGAAACTCGGAACTCGAAACTCGAAACTTCTTTTGTTTTCGAGCGGGCCAGGAGGCGTTCGTAGAGCGCCTCGGTGCGTTCGAGCTGCGCCGCGCAGGAGAACCGTTCGGCGACGCGGCGGCGGCCGCGCTCGCCCATCTCGCGCGCCCGCGCCGGGTCGCGCAGGAGTTCGACAAGGCGCGCGGCCATCGCCGCGTCGTCGCCGGCCGCGACGAGGTGGCCGGTCTCGCCCTCGGCGACGGCCTCGCGCGCGCCGCCCACGTCGGTCGCGACGACGGGCCGCGCCGCCGCCATGTATTCGAGGATGGCGTTCGAGAAGCCCTCGGCCGAAGAGCTGAGGACGCACACCTCCGAGACGGCGAGCAGCGGGCCGACCTCCGCGCAGCGCCCCGTGAAGAAGACATCTCCTTCGAGGCCGAGCCGCGCGGCCAGCGCGCGCACCTGCCCGGTCAGCTCGCCCTCGCCGGCGAGGACGAAGGCCGCGTCCGGCACGGCCTCGCGCACGCGGCGGGCGGCCCGCAGGAAGGTCGGGTGGTCTTTGACGGCGTGCCGAAGGTTAGCGACGAGCGTCACTAGAGGTCGGCCTTCGGGCAGCCCGAGCCGCGCCAGCGCGTCCCCGCGCCGGAAGCCTTCGGGCGGAGAGACGCGCGCCGGGTCGAGCCCGTTGTAGACCGTGAAGACCTTCTGTGCCGGCACGCCCTCGCCGATGAGTTGGCGGCGGACGGCCTCCGAGTTGGCGACGACGGCGTGCGCGAGTTTGTAGGCCGCGCGCTCGGTCGCGCGCTGCGCGCCGCTCCGCACCCCGCCCGTCTCGCGCTTGGCGGCGACGCGCGCGGGCACGCGGGCCAGCCACGCGCCGGCCATCCCGAAGACGTTCGTGTAGAAGTCGTGCGTCTGGACGAGGTCTACGCGGCGTTCGCGCAGGCGCGCGGCGAAGCGCCGGAGCTGGGCGAGGGCGTTGCGGTCGTAGAAAGAGGTCAGCGGGTACTCCTCGACCTCCCCGAGGCTGAGCCCCTCGACCTCGGCTCGCAGCGGGCCGCCCGCGTCGAGGCAGGCGACGCGCACGCGGTAGCGCCCCGAGGCGTGGAGCAGCCGCGCGAGCTGCACGGCCTGGCGCTCGGAGCCGCCCTGGTGGAAGCTGCCGACGAGTTGGAGGACGTTCGGCTTCAACTGGCTATCCCTTGCGGCGCGGCGGCGGGCGCCGGCGGCTCGGCGAACGCCTCGGCGAGCACGCGCCCCTTCATCGAGGCTGGCGCGGGCAGCCCGAGCAGCGCGAGCAGCGTCGGCGCGAGGTCGAGGTTGTCGCACGGCCCGACGCGGGCGCCGCGGCGCACGCCCGCGCCGTAGAGCAGGAGGACGCCGCGCGGGTCGTGGCAGCCCGACTTGACGTGGCCCGTGTGGTAGACGAGGTCTTCGTAGAGGAACGACTCGCCGGAGTGCGGGAAGAAGCAGCGCGAGTCCTCGGCGACCGCCTCGTCGAGCCGCAGGTTGACCGTCACGCCGCGCCCCACCGTGGCCGTGTAGAACATCGGGCGGGCCGGCGTGTCTACGTAGGCGGCCCCGAGGCGTTCGAGGACGAGGTCGCGCGTCTCGTCCGTGTCCGGGTAGATGTTGAACTGGTCGGACATGGTGGCGAGCGCCTCGGCGCGGCCCGACACGCCGAGGACGGCGAGGAGCCGTTCGAGCGAGCGCACCTGCGCGATGCGCTTGCCGTCCTTGAGGCGGCTCACGAAAGGCTTCTGCCCCATGCTGGAGGCGACGACGAGGACGGTCTCCTCGTCGAGCAGCGCCGCCATGCGCCGCAGCAGCTCGTCGGCCGTGCGGTAGCCGTGCTCGATGGCGCCGCCGTAGGCCCGCCGCTCGGCCTCGCCCGTCTCCAGCGGGAAGAGTTCGGGCCGCATGGCCTTCCAGTAGGTGTGCATGTAGTGGGCCACGTGGTTGGTGTGGAAGGTGGCGAAGTCGGGCCGGTGGCGCCGGTAGAGGCGGCTGAAGAAGTCGAAGTTGACGAAGGGCTGGAGCGCGACGCGGCGCCAGCGCGAGGCCGGGTCGAAGCGCTCGCGGGCCAACTGCCCGACGATGCGCGCCACCGTGCCGGGGCCGAGGCCGAGCCCCAGCAGCTTCGCGCCGAGCCGCGCCTTGAACCACGCCCCGTCCTGGTCGGACGGCAGCCGGACGGAGCGCGTGTAGGTCAGGTTCAGTTCCTGGATGGGGCGCAGCCGGTCGGGGTACGTGGCCGGGTCGGGCGCGAAGGTGTCCGGCACGTAGAAGCCTTCGACGGGCTGCGGCGGCCAGGAGCAGAGGCTCCCGTAGACGCCGACCTTGAGGCCGCCGTCGCGGCACAGCTCCCAGAGGCGCTCGGCGCGGATGCTCTCGGGCGGCTGCTGGAGGAAGAAGACGTTGTGCTCGGCCTGCGTGCGGCCGGTGTAGACGGTCGTCCAGGTGATCCACGGGTCGAGCTGCGGCGGCAAGTCCACGCTCAGCGGCGCGCCCCACGCCCCCTCGCGCTTGAGGCGGGCGAACGTCGGCAGCTTGCCCTCCTCTATCCAGGGGTCGAGCAAGTCCCAGGTGATCTCGTTGATCTCGGCCAGCAGAACCTTCCTGCGTCTCATCACTTCCTCCTCGTGGTGTCGGCCGGCGCGCGTCAGGCCGGCGCGGGGGCGAGCCGCCTCGGCTCCGGGGCGCGGGCCGGCTCAGACCGCGGCGGCGGGCCGTCGGCGAAGGCCCGGTGCCAGAGTTCGAGGATGAAGAGCGACCAGAGCGCGGGCGAGTGGTCGCGCCGGCCGCGCTCGTGCTCGGCGAGGAGCACGTCCACGTAGGCGGGTTCGACGAGGCCGCGCCGGCGGGTGCGCGCGTCGGCGAAGGTGTCGCGGATGCGCTCGCGCAGCTCGCGGTTGATCCACTCGGTGATGGGCACGCCGAAGCCCTGCTTCGGGCGGTCGAGGATTTCGTCCGGGACGAGGCCGCGCACCGCCCGCCTGAAGAGGTACTTCGACTCCGCGCCGCGCATCTTCAGGGAGGCCGGCAGGCGCGCCGCGAACTCGATGAGCTTGTGGTCCAGGAGCGGCACGCGCGCTTCGAGCGAGACGGCCATGCTCATGCGGTCAACTTTGGTCAGGATGTCGCCCGGCAGGTAGGTCTTGCTGTCGAGGTAGAGGAGCGCGTCGAGCGGCTCGCCCGCAGAGGCGCGCGCGGCGAGGGCTCGGTAGCGCGCGGCCGGCGAGTCCGCGCCGGCGAGCGCGCGGCGAAAGTCGGCCGTGTAGAGCGACGCCTTGCCGAGGTCGTTGAAGACCGAGACGTTGTCCACGTAGCGGTCTAAGGGGTCGAGCGCGACGTTGTGGATGAAGTTGCGGCCGCGCGCGCCGTGCGGGAGCCGGCGGCTCAGGGGGCGCATCAGCCCGTGCCGAAGGGCGAGCGGCAGGCGCGCGAACCCGCGGCGGCGCTGCTCGACCGCGTAGCGCGTGTAGCCGGCGAACAACTCGTCGCCGCCGTCGCCCGAGAGCACGACCTTGACGTGCTCCCGCGCCAGCTTCGAGACGAGGTAGGTGGGGATTGCCGACTGGTCTGCGAAGGGCTCGCCGAAGTGCGGGATCAGCTCGTCCACGAGCCGGCAGACTTCGGGCGTGACTATCAACTCGCGGTGGTCGGTCCCGAAGTGGCGGGCGGCGAGCCGCGCGTACTTCAGCTCGTCGAAGCTGTCCTCGCGGAAGCCGACCGAGAAGGTCTTGACGGGCGCGTTCGTGGCGCGGCTCATCAGGCCGACGACGGTGCTCGAATCCACCCCGCCGGAGAGGAACGCGCCGAGGGGCACGTCGGCGACCAGCATCATCCGCACCGCCTCTTCGAGCCGCGCGCGCAGCTCCTCGACGCACCCGGCCTCGCCCCGCGGCGCGGGGTCCGCCTGAGACCTCAGGGGGAAGTCCCAGTAAGGCTCGGCCTGGCATCGGCCGCCCTCAAAGACGAGGCGGCAGCCGGCCTCAAGTTTGAAGACGCCCCGGAAGACGCTCTGCGGCTCGGGCACGTAGCCGAAGGTGAGGTAGGAGTCGAGCGTGTTCGGGTCAACTTCGCGCGCGACCTCCGGGTGTTCGAGCAGGCACTTGAGTTCGGAGCCGAAGACGAAGGTGCCCTGCGGCGTCAGCGTGTAGTAGAAGGGCTTCTCG